>NZ_JBIVZV010000005.1:0-259676 GCF_044759735.1 Streptomyces sp. NPDC100445
GCCGATGGTACTGCAGGGGGGACCCTGTGGGAGAGTAGGACACCGCCGAACAATCTTTGGGAAAACCCCCGCATCTTCGATGCGGGGGTTTTCTGTTTTTCCGGCGACTTTTCTAGAAGGTGACCTCCGCGGTGTCCAGCGTGCCACCCCGGCGGCCGGGCGCCGTGTGGAACTTCCAGTACAGGTTGGTGTGCGCGATCACCTGCTCCGGGGTGGGTGCGCCGTACGCGGTGCGGTCCTCGGTGGTGTGCGCGTCGGCGACCAGCGTCGCGTCGTAACCACGGACGACCGCACCGTGCAGCGTGGAGCGGACGCAGGCGTCGGTCTGGGCACCCGCCACGACGAGCCGCCCCACCCGGTGCTCGGCGAGGGCGCTCTCCAGATCGGTCTCCTCGAAGGAGTCCCCGTAGCTCTTGTGGACCAGCGGTTCGCCGGCCTCCCGGACCAGCTCCGGGACGTACTGCCAGTCGTCGCTCCCCCTCTCCAGCGCGTCGTCCGAGTGCTGCACCCAGATCACCGGTACGCCCGCCGCGCGGGCCCTGTCGATGAGGGTGTTGATGTTGGCGATGACGTCGTCCCGGCGGTGGGCGCCGACGACGACGCCGTTCTGGACATCGATGACGAGCAGCGCGGTGTCCGGCCGGTCGTTGAGTGTGGTCATGCTGCCAAAATACGGCGTGCCACTGACAACGCGTGGTCTACGGTGACCACATGACCAGCTTCACCGATGCACCCGGCCTGACCAGGGATGACTACACCGTCCGTGCCATACGTCCCGACGAGTGGGCCGCCGTGCGGCAGCTGCGGCTGGACGCGTTGCGGGACCCGGTCGCGCGGATCGCCTTCCTGGGCACCTACGAGGAAGCGGCGGACAGGCCCGACGAGTACTGGCAGGACCGGGCCGTCGGCTCCGGTGAGGGATCCACGGCCGCCCAGCAGTTCATCGCCGAGGCACCGGACGGGACCTGGGTGGGCACCCTGACCGTGCTCGTCGAGGAGGCGGGGACCAAGGACTGGGCCGGCAACCCCGTCGAGCGGCGGCAGGGGCACGTCGTGGGCGTCTACGTCCGGCCGGAACACCGCGGCAACGGGCTGATCGGGGCGCTGTTCGACGCCGGCCTGGACTGGGCGTGGCGGATGCGGGTCGAACGGGTGCGGCTGATCGTCCACGAGGACAACGTGCGGGCCCAGGGCGCGTACCGCAGGATCGGGTTCGTGCCGAGCGGACTGGTCCTGACGTTCTCCCAGAACGAGTCCGAGAACGAGCTGGAGTTCGTCCTGGACCGGCCGGCGGGATGACCCGACCGCGTCAGGACCGCCGGTCCGCACCGGGTCACCTAGGAGTTGTCGTCAAAGTGTCAGGCCCACATCAGCAGCGAGGCGAGGGTTACGGGCGGCCTGGTAGGACTCGGCGGTTTTGTCGTAGCGGGTCGCGATGCCGCGCCATTGCTTCAAGCGGTTGAAGCACCGTTCCACAACGTTGCGCTGCTTGTGGAGTTCGCGATCGACCACTGGCGGACCTCCGCCGAGGCTGCCGCGCCGGGCCCGGTTGCGGATCTGGTCGGCTCGTTCCGGGATGGTGTGCGTGATGCCCCGGCGCCGCAACCAGGCCCGGATCGCCTTCGAGCTGTAGCCCTTGTCTCCCAGGACACGATCGGGCCGTACGCGGGGTCGGCCAGGACCGATGCGGGGCACCCGTATCGCCTCCATCACGGCGGTGAACTGGGTGCAGTCATTGGTGTTCCCGCCGGTGAGAACGACGGCGAGCGGTCGGCCGACAGTGTCGCAGACCAGGTGAATCTTGCTGGTCAGTCCGCCTCTGGAGCGGCCGATCGCGGCGTTCCGGAGCCCCCCTTTTTTCGGGCCCCGGCCGCGTGCTGGTGGGCCCGGACGATGGTGGAGTCGACCGATACCAGCCAGTCGACCTCACCGGCCGCATCCGCCCGTGCCTGTACGGAACTTCCAGATGATCCCATTGAGGACCGTCCGGTCATCCGACCGCTTCCGCCCTCGCTCCGACCGAGGCAACAGAGGACGGACAAACTCCCACTCGGCATCGGACAGTTCATGGCGACGTATCACCGACCATGATCCACCGCACGAGATCATTTGGAGACGCCGCCGCGAGGGGTCAGCTGATCGGCAGCGTGCTGTTCTCCTGTCGGGAGGCTGTGCCGAGCAATGTACGTGCGACGTCTTCAAGGGATCCGAGCAGCGGGTTTGGGTCGCCAGCACGCGTGACGAGCACGAGTTCGCAGGGATCGATGTCGATGACGGGCACCAGGGCGATGTCCTCGCGCACAGCAGCGCGTCGATCGGAGGCGGGGAAGATCGCGACACAGTGGCCGGTGGCGATGAGTTCCAGCTTGTCCTCGTAGCTGTCGTCGATCGCGGGTGGGGGTGGTGCCGGGTGGTCGTCGACCGGCTTGGGCGTGCTCCAGACAACCGGAGTGCTGACGCAGGCCACCAGTTTCTCGTCCGACAGAGCCCGCAGGCTGACGGCTTTCTCGTTCGCCAGATGATGACTTGCCGATGTGACGAGTACCCGTGATTCCTGATGAAGCTTGGTCACCCGGAAGCCGTCCGTGGGGAAGGGCAGGGGCCTGTACACGACGAGGGCGTCGACCCGCCCCTCGGCGAGGGCGCGCGTGTCCCGCCAGTCGAGGTGCCGGGTACGGACCTGGCCGTCGGGGTGCCGACGGCGCAGTTCCCGCACGCAGGCGGTGATGACCAGTCCTTCGGCGCAGCCGACGATGACGATAGGGGGCTGGACGGCGGCTCTGGCCGTGCGAGCGGCTTGCTCGGCCTCTTGGAGCAGTATCCGGGCCCTGGGAAGGAATGCCTGACCGGCGTCGGTGAGGCTGCTGCCCTGCGGCGAACGGACGAAAAGCCGGACACCGAGCTGAGCCTCGAGTCGCTGGATCTGGCGGCTCAGCGACGGCTGTGCCAGGTGCAGCTTGGTGGCGGCCCGGCCGAAGTTGCCGTACTCCGCCACGACTGTGAAATAGCGCACGAGCCGGAGATCGACGTCCATTCGCTCAGGGTACGTCGCGCCTCGTCATACGCCTGGGGCATGACGGCATACGGAACAGGTCTTGGACAGGGTGTGCGGGTGGATATTGGCTTGAGGGCATGACCACTTATGACGGCAAGAAGATCGTGATTACGGGCGGAAGCAGCGGTATTGGCCTGGCTACGGCCCGGTTGTTCGCGGACGGCGGGGCGCACGTACTGATCACCGGCCGCACCCGATCCACTCTGGACGCCGCGCTTGAGCAGCTGGGAGACAAGGCGGTCGGCGTCCGCAGCGACGCCGCGTCCCTGAAGGACATCAAGGCGCTGGCCGGCACGGTCCAGGAGCGGTTCGGTGCGGTGGACGCGCTGTTCGTCAACGCCGCCATCAGCGAGTCCGCGCCGTTCGACTCAACGACGGAGGAGATGTACGACACGCTGTTCGACATCAACACCAAGGGCCCGTACTTCACGGTGCAGGCGTTGGCGCCGCTGTTGCGCGAGGGAAGCGGTGTGGTCCTCACCACGTCGGTGGTGAACGTCCTGGGCCTCGACACGCTCAGTGTCTACTCGGCGAGCAAGGCAGCCCTGCGGTCGATGACCCGCACCCTGGCCCGCGAGCTGCTGCCGCACAAGGTGCGGGTCAATGCCGTGAGCCCCGGCCCGACCGACACGGGCATCCTGGACCGCTCCGTCCCCGCCGACGTCGCCGAGACGATGAAGGACACCTACCGGAGCACCAACCCGATGCAGCGGCTGGGGATGTCCGAGGAAGTGGCCGCCGCGGTGGCGTACTTGGCGTTCGGTGCGACCTTCTCGACGGGAACGGAGTTCCCTGTCGACGGAGGGGCGTCGCAGCTCTAGGCCGTTTGCGTGAAGTCACGTCGTCGCCCGAAGGGCAGGCGGGACTTTGAAGACAGGCCCTAGATCGGGCCGCCTGAACCGTTCCGACCGGACGGGCCCGCCTGGACCGGGAGTTCGTGGTGGGGCCAGCGGGAGCGGGCCTGTTCGCGCGAGCGGAGCAGGGCCAGCGTGGGCATGCCGCGGTCGGCTCCGCCGGCGAGCAGGGACGGCAGCTCGGGGAAGGGTGCCACGGCGGCGATGTCGTCCAGGACCAGGGTGAGTGGTGGGTCGAGCCGACCGGAGGATGACCGTTCGGCCATGCGCCGGCCGTGCTCGACCACGCTGGAGACGAGGGCCGTCAGGAGCGGCATCGCGCCCGGTCTGCTCCTGGGGTCCTCGATGGATTCACCGACCACATAGAGTGTGCCCCCCTCGTGGACGAAGGAATCCAGGGCGAGGGCATCGGTTCGGTTCGGGATGCACGCCTCGCGGACGTTGACCGTCAGCAGGGCGGCGAGGGCCCTGCTGGTCAGTTCCTGGGCGATGTCCCGGCGTTCGGGGTGCGCGGTGAGGGCCGCCTCGAGTTCCCCCGCGGCGCCTGGCGCGGCCTTGGCGTGGGTGCGCAGGGTGCGTACGGCGTCCTGGACCTGGGTGCCCTGGGCCCAGCGGTGGACGTGGCGGACGGTGCGGTTCTCCAGGGCCGCGGCGTGAAGGTAGCTGCGCAGGAGGGTGGTCGCCGTGTCGGTGACCGCCTGGTCGATCCGGGCGGTGGGACGTACGGGGGCGAGGAGGGCCGTCGCCCTGTGCAGCGCCGTCTGCCGGTCGGCGCAGCCCGCCGTGGGCGACCAGTGGAGGCGGGCCGGGGTGTCGCAGAGGTGCGTGGGGTCGTAGAGCAGGGTGGGGCCCAATTTGGCCTTCGCGTCCTTCGTCTCCGCCCAGAGCGCGGGGTCCGAGGTGACGACGACGGTGGGGCCGGCGGCGTCCCGGATGGCCTGCACCGCGGCCGGTCGGCGGGTCGCCGGGGCGCCGTAGAGCACCGGTCCGCCGGTGCCGGCCACCGTCCACGGGCCCGTCCGCGCAATCCCGGCCGCGAGGGAGCCGGCCTCGTGCGGCGCGGGCTCGGCGCGCGGCGCCGGAATCTCGTGCGTGGGGGCGGGGGGTGGCGTGGGCCTGGGCGTGGATGCCGGCGGTGGCGCGGGAATCGCTGGGGCGGGAGCTGCTGGTGCGGGGATTACTGGTGTTGGGCTCGCTGGTGTGGGATCTGTGGTCCGCCCGTCGGTGACCGGTCCGTCGGGGAGGCCTTCGGTGTGCGTGGGGCCGCCGTGCCTGGCCGTCGCCCGGCGCGCGCGCCATCGCGTCACCGAGCCGATCAGGAACAGGGCGAGGACGAACAGGATCATCAGCTGGCCGATGAACAGCCCCCAGAACAGGCCCCAGCCGGACAGCTGGGACGGTGGGGTGTCCGGCCAGGCTCCGGTGATGTCATGGGGCCGGGCGATGAGATGGCGCATGGCCAGAGGCGTCCGGGTGAAGGTGACGCCGTGCGGCCAGGCGCCCTGCGCGAAGCGGGCCGCCAGCCCGGTGGCC
Organism: Streptomyces sp. NPDC100445; assembly: GCF_044759735.1. Lineage (NCBI taxonomy): Bacteria > Bacillati > Actinomycetota > Actinomycetes > Kitasatosporales > Streptomycetaceae > Streptomyces > Streptomyces sp. NPDC100445. Next base: position 5,443 of record NZ_JBIVZV010000005.1, read on the forward strand.
GTCCACACCAGCAGGGTCATGCCGAGGAGGAACGCCAGCAGGCCGACGAGCAGCCCGTCGGGGATGCCGCCGCCCCGGCCCTGCGCGCGGCTGTCACGGCGGTCGTCCGGTCTCACGCTGCCCCTCCCTACGCCACCGTCGACTCGGAGTCGCCCAGGTGCTGCTCCACGAAGGCCGCCGCGCGCTGCTCGGCCTCCAGCTCGGCCGCGCGCAGGGCCTCGTCGGCCGCGAAGTCGCTGGAGGACTGGGTCATCGCCCGGTCGGTGAAGACCAGCGGGCGTTCCGTCTCCGTGATCAGGTGTTTGACCACCTGGACGTTGCCGTTGACGTCCCAGACCGCGATGCCGGGCGTGAGCGTCGGGATGATCTCCACCGCCCATCGCGGCAGGCCCAGCACCCGGCCCGTGGCGCGTGCCTCGTCGGCCTTCTGGGCGTAGATCGTCCGGGTCGACGCCATCTTCAGGATGGCCGCCGCCTCCTTCGCGGCGGCGCCGTCGACGACGTCGGACAGGTGGTGGACGACGGCCACGAAGGACAGGCCGAGCCGCCGGCCGAACTTCAGCAGGCGCTGGAACAGCTGGGCGACGAAGGGACTGTTGATGATGTGCCAGGCCTCCTCGACCAGGAAGATGCGCTTCTTCCGGTCGGGGCGGATCCAGGTGTGCTCCAGCCAGACGCCGACGATCGCCATGAGGATCGGCATGGCGATGGAGTTGCGGTCGATGTGGGACAGGTCGAAGACGATGAGCGGGGCGTCGAGGTCGATGCCGACCGTGGTCGGGCCGTCGAACATGCCGCGCAGGTCGCCGTCGACCAGCCGGTCCAGGACCAGGGCGACGTCGAGTCCCCAGGCGCGTACGTCGTCTATGGCGACGTTCATCGCCTCGGCCGACTCCGGTTCGGGGTGGCGCAGCTGCTCGACGATGTCGGTGAGGACCGGCTGGCGGTCGAGGATGGTCTCGTTGACGTAGGAGTGGGCGACCTTGAGGGCGAAGCCGGAGCGTTCGTCCAGGCCGTGGCCCATCGCCACCTCGATGATCGTCCGGAGCAGCGCGAGCTGGCCGGTGGTGGTGATCGCCGGGTCCAGGGGGTTCAGCCGGATCCCGTGGTTCAGGGCGGCCGTCGGGTCGAGCCGGATGGGGGTTATCCCCAGCTCCTCGGCGATCAGGTTCCACTCGCCGACCCCGTCCTCGCCCTGCGCGTCCAGGACGACGACCTGGCGGTCCTTGAACCGCAGCTGGCGCATGACGTACGTCTTCTCCAGCGCCGACTTGCCGTTGCCGGACTCGCCGAGGACGAGCCAGTGCGGGGCCGGGAGCTGCTGGCCGTACAGCTGGAAGGGGTCGTAGATGTATCCCTTCCCGGAGTAGACCTCGCGGCCGATGATGACGCCGGAGTCGCCGAGGCCGGGCGCGGCCGTGGGCAGGTAGACGGCCTGGGCCTGGCCCGTGGAGGTGCGCACCGGCAGCCGGGTGGTCTCCACCTTCCCGAAGAGGAAGGAGGTGAAGGCGTCGGTGAGGACGGACAGCGGATCCCGCATCGGCGAATCAGCCCCTACCTTCGGATGCCGGTGGCGAACGGAAGTGTGTTCACGAAGGCGCGGTGGTGCTCCCGGTCGCACCATTCCAGCTTGAGGTACGACTTGCCCGCGGAGGCCCTTATCGTGCGCTTGTCGCGGGCGAGGGCCTCGGGGGAACGCGAGGAGACGGTGATGTAGCCGACGAGGTTGACGCCCGCGGCGCCACTGGCGAGGTCCTCGCCGCGCTGGTCGAGGCGGTTGTGGGCGGCGATGTCCCGGGGGTCGACGGTGCGGTTCATCTTGGCGGCGCGGGACGCCTCGGCCTCGTCGTTGGTCTTCTCGGTCAGCATGCGTTCGATGGCGACCTCGGTGGGTTCGAGGTCCATGGTGACGGCGACCGTCCGGATGACGTCCGGGGTGTGGACGAGGAGCGGGGCGAGGAAGTTGACGCCGACCGGGGTCATCGGCCACTCCTTCACCCAGGCGGTGGCGTGGCACCAGGGGGCGCGGGTGCTGGACTCGCGGGTCTTGGCCTGGAGGAAGGTGGGCTGCATGGCGTCGAGCTCGGCCGGCCAGGCGTTGCGCTTGGTCATCGCCTGGATGTGGTCGATGGGGTGGTCGGGGTCGTACATGGAGTGGATGAGGGAGGCCAGCCGTCCCTGGCCCAAGGGCTGCCGTACGCGGATGTCGGCCTCCTGGAGGCGCGAGCAGATGTCGGTCAGCTCGCGGGCCATGACGACGGCGAGACCGACGTCGCGGTCGACCTTGGTGCCGTGGGCGCGGACGGCGCGGGCCATGGCGTTCGCCTCGGCGGCCAGGTCGCGGGTGTAGTGCATGCAGGCGACGAGGTAGGCGCGGTGCTGCTCGCTGCTGGTGGACACCATGGACTGGAGCTGGTCGTAGGACTGCTGGAGCCAGTCCGGGGAGCGGTCGTCGCCGCGCAGGCTGACGTCCTTGGCGTGCGCGTCCGGGTCGGCGGGCAGCGTCCGGGCGAGCATCTGGATGCGGGTGACGAAGCCGTCCCCGTTGGCGACGTGCTTGAGCAGTGTGCCGAAGCGGTCGACGAGGGCTTCCTGGTCCTCGGAGTCGCGCAGGCCGACGCCCGGGCCCTCGATCTCGATGGCCGCCGTGACCGTCTTGCGGTCGGCGTGCAGCAGTACGGCGATCTCGTCGGGGCCGAAGGGGGCGGCGAGCCAGTTGATGCGCCCGATGCCGGGGGGAGGGCCGATCTCGACCTCGCGGCCGTCGAGGCCGGTGCCGGCCTCCATGACGGTCGAGCGGTAGTGGGCGCCCCGTTTGACGGTCCGTTTGTAGCTGCGGTTGATCTCGAACCACTTGTAGAAGGTGCGGCGCTTGTACGGCACGTAGACCGCGGCGAGCGCGAGCAGCGGGAAGCCGGTCAGCAGCACGATGCGCAGGGGCAGCACCGGGACGAGGAGGCCGCACATCATGCCGAGGAACGCGCCGATGACGATCAGCGCGATCTCGCCGGACTCGCGGTTGCGGCCCACGATCGCGTTGGGCCGGGCGCGGCCGATCAGATACGTACGGCGGGGCGTGATCGGATGGGACAGGTGGGACTCGGTCGTCAACGCCCTTCACCTCCCGAGCGGTTGTTGCGGGCGTTGCTGGCGTGCGGGGTGTTCACCGGGCTGGCCGCGCGGGGCGCGGGGGTGGCGGAGGGGACGGCTCCGCCGGAGCTCCCGGAGGGGGTGCGGCTGCTGTGGGCGGCGACACCGCCGGTGACGGGGTTGGCCGGGCGCGGGGCGCTGCCGGACTGGCCTGTGCCGCCGTTGTTGTCGGCGCGGGTGCTGTGGGTCTTGATGCCCTGGGCGACGAGGGTGGCGGGCGAGCTGATGACGGCGGCGGCCTTGCCCTCGGCGCCCTGCATGATGCGGTTGCTGCGGGAGCCGGCGATCTCGTCGCCGAAGCCGGGGACGAAGCGGTAGATCATCGCGCTGGCGAAGATGGCGAGCAGGATGATGGCGAGGCCGGAGACGACGGCGGAGAAGGCGTCCGGGCCGTCGGCGCCGGAGAGGGCGCCGGCGAGGCCGAGCACGATGACGATGACCGGTTTCACCAGGATGACCGCGATCATGATGCCGGCCCAGCGGCGTACGTGGCCCCACAGGTTCTTGTCGACCAGTCCGGCGTAGACGACGGTGCCGAGGAGGGCGCCGACGTAGAGCAGTGCGGCGCGGATCACCAGCTCAAGCCAGAGGATGCCGGCGGCGAGGATGCTGACCAGGGAGACCACGATCAGCATGATGGGGCCGCCGCCGATGTCGGTGCCCTTGTTCAGGGCGCCGGAGAAGGTGCCGAAGAAGGTGTCGGTCTGGTCGCCGGTGGCCTTGGCGAGGACGTCCGTGACGCCGTCGGTCGCCGACACCACCGTGTACAGGATCAGGGGGGTGAAGGCGGAGGCGAGGACCGTCAGCCACAGGAAGCCGATGGCCTCCGAGATGGCGGTGGTGAGTGGCACGCCGCGGACGGCGCGCTTGGCTACCGCCAGGAGCCACAGCAGGAGGGTGAGGATCGTGGACGCCGCGAACACGATCGCGTACTGCTGGAGGAACTTCGCGTTGGTGAAGTCCACGTTGGCGGTCTCCTTCACCGCCTTGCTGAGCTTGCCGACGGTCCACGCGGCCGCTTCGGCGCATCCCTTCGCAAGGGAGGCGAGGGGATCGAGGGTGTCGGTTAGGGGGTTTTTGGTGAGGCCGGAGGAGCCCTTGGACCCGCTGCGGCCGTTCTCGCAGTACTTCTTGGCCGGACCGGCGATCAGTGAGCAGGGGTCGTCGCTCTTGGAAGGTGTCGGATGCGGAGCTGCTACCGCTTGCGTGGCGAGCAGGACGACAGCCGTCTGGACGGTGGCCACCAGGCCGGTGAGCTTGAGCGTGCGGTGCTGGCTACCGGGCATAGGTGAAGCCTCCGAACTCCTGGACCGCCCTGCTGATGTCGCCGGCTCCGGACACAGGGTTGTCGCCGGCGACGGGGGTCGGGCCGGTCCTCTGGGTGGTTTCCCGAACCTTCCAGTCACCGCTGTCCCAGCTCAGTTTCATGGTCACGGTGAACCAATTGCTGGTCACCGGATTGGTCGAAGCGTCATCGGCGAGGCCGAACAGGCCGTTGCACCAGACCTCGACCGTCGCCGCGCGTTCGCTCAGTGCTGTTGTCTTGGTGCCCACCGGCACTGTGCGGTTCACGAACGTGCTGCCTTTGGGGGCGGTGCCGTTGTCGTCGAGGCCGACCTTCCTCAGGAAGGAGGCCGAGTAATCGGCGTCGAAGCCGGCCTGGAGACGGCTCACCGTGCTGGGATCGGCGATGGTCTGCACGATCTCGTGTCGTCGTGAGGCATTGAACATGCCGTCGGACCCGAGGACCGACGCATAGTTCGCCGCCGCGCTCTGGGCTCCCTGTTCTGTGCGGGGGAAGCCTGAGGGGATGCCTGCTGTTCTGGTGCCTACCGGGTGGGTGCCCGTGGGGGCTGTCGTGGAGGTCTGGGGGCGGGAACCCTTGGTGGTGGCGGTGTCGTCCGTGTGGGTGTTGTTGTTTTTGTTTGCGAAGGCGATGGCTGCGATCAGGAGGACCACCACGCCGACCACCGTGACCAGGCTCCGGGAGGAGGAGCGGTGGGGGCGGCGGGGGGCGCCGCCGTAGGGGTCGTTCTCCGGTAGGCGGGTCCGGGTCTGGCCCGTGTCGCCGTAGTCGGTGTAGCTCTGTTCGTCTCCGTGATTCATGCCGCGTACGCCCCCTCCACCTCGTAGACATACGACGGTAGCCGTGCTGGTTCCCGCGCGGGCGCGGTGTGGTGACTCGACATCAGGGAAACGCAACCTCAGCCGGTGGGCACGACGGGTGGGTGGGGTGGAGGGGACAGCCGTGGCCGGGCGTGCCCGGGAGGAGGGTTACACCGCCATGCCGTACACGATGGTGAACAGGGTGCCGAGGGAGCCGATGATGAAGACGCCGGTGAGGCCGGCGATGATCAGGCCCTTGCCCTGTTCGGCGCTGAAGGTGTCCCGCAGGGCCGTGGCGCCGATGCGCTGTTTGGCCGCGCCCCATACCGCGAGGCCCAGGCAGAGGAGGATGGCCACGGCCATGACCACCTCGATCATCACCTTGGCCTCGTTGCCCAGGCTGCCGAAGGGGCCCCAGTCCGGAGCGATTCCGCCGATGATGGTGTTGATGTCTCCCTTGTCGGCCGCAAAGAGCATGTAAGTCACCGCCCCTGGTGGGTAGTTCCGCGTGTGCCTCTGCGGTGTGCAGAGGTCAGGCCTCATTGTCGCCGACAACGTCGTCCACGTATGTCGACTTGACGTCATTGACTGGCGGGTTTCGTACGAATGGCCCGCACGGTCACTCTGTGTATCACGGCAGGTCACGCCGGGCAATGAAGTCGGAGCGGAACCTGGCGCGTGGTTCGGTCGTTGGCCTCTTTCACGGCTGGACGCGTTGCGTGGCGCGGGTTCTGACGGCCGGTCGGGTGAGGCTTCGGGGAGATGTTCTCACGGGTGTGGGGGTGGCCGACGGGTTGCGGTGACGCTCGAGTGTCGGGCACACGTTCGATTCCAGGGGTGTCGTGCGCGGGCCCGGTGGGGTGCGGGGACCCGGGTTTGCGGGGCTGCGGTGGCGGGGCACCCGGTGTTCACAGGAGAATCTCAGTGATGTCGGAGCGGGTTTCTCAGCTTCGTGGGACAGAGTGGGGCTTGATGAAGCGCATCTCACGCATCTCACGCATCTCGGTCACCTCCCGGCCCGCGCTGCTCGGCGCGGTGGTGATGCTCGCGCTGACCTCGGCGTCCGTGGCCGCCGCCGACGACGGGCCGGGGCCGTTGGGGGTCACGGCCGATGCGGTCGCGACCCGGCAGAGCGCGCGGGTCGGGGCGCTGTTCGCCGCGGACCCGTCGGGCAGGCCGTCCGGCGGCCACTTCTGCACCGCCTCGGTGGTGCACGGGGCGCGCGGTGACCTCGTCGTCACGGCCGCGCACTGTGTGGACGGTGAGGACGGCGACCTGGTGTTCGAGCCGGGCTACCGGGACGGGCGGGCGCCGTTCGGGGTGTGGCGGGTGACGCGGCGCTTCCTGCCCGAAGGGTGGACCGGCGGCCGGGACGAGGACAGTGACGTCGCCTTCGTCACCGTCGCCGAGCGTGACGGTGAGCGGATCGAGGACGTCGTGGGGGCCAACCGGTTCACGGCCGGGACGGCCACCGGCGCCACCGCCGTCACCGTGATGGGCTATCCGGACTCGCGCGAGTCGCCGATCAGCTGCACCGCCAAGCCGGCCGTGCACAGCGGCACCCAGCAGCGCATCGCGTGCCCGGACTTCAGCGGGGGCACCAGCGGCAGCCCCTGGGTGAACGGCGACGGGCAGGTCGTCGGGGTCATCGGCGGCCATCAGCAGGGCGGGGCCACGGCCGACGTCTCCTACAGCGTGGTGCTGGGCGGCGAGGCGGCGGAGCTGTACCGGGAGGCGTCGGCCGGGGACTGAGCGGCCGTCAGCGGGGGGTGGCGCGATGGCGAAATGACGCCACTTCGCGTTCAAATGGCCTTGAACGGGGTCCGCATGGGGGAAAGTTGAACCGTGCGGAAGGTATGGGTGTTCGGTGGGGCGGCCGTCGCGCTCGGCATGGGCTTCGTCATGCTGCTGGTCGTCGGGGTGTACATCGTGGCGGGGAACCTGGCCGGCGGTGCGGCCTCGGGCGCCCGGGGGCTCGCCAAGGGCGCGGTGCCGGCCGCCTACAAGACGCTGGTGCAGCGGTGGGGCAACCTGTGCCCGGCGCTCAGTCCGGCGCTGCTCGCCGCCCAGCTGTACCAGGAGAGCGGGTGGAACCCGACGGTGGTCAGCCCCGCCGACGCCCGCGGCATCGCCCAGTTCATCCCGAGCACCTGGGCGACGCACGGCATCGACGGCAACGGTGACGGCAGGCGTGACATCTGGGACCCGAATGACGCGATCCCGTCGGCCGCGTCGTACGACTGCGAGCTCGCGAAGTACGTCAAGGACGTCCCCGGCGACGTCTCCGACAACATGCTCGCCGCCTACAACGCGGGCGCCTACCGCGTCATAAGGGCGGGCGGGGTGCCGTCCATCAGCGAGACGCGCAACTACGTCCAGCGCATCCGCAGCCTGGAGGAGAGCTTCGCCGCGCCGGTCAGCCGGCTGGACCCGACCCGGGCGGCCGCGGGGGCCATCGCCTTCGCGCAGAGCAAGCTCGGCACGCCGTACCTGTGGGGCGGCGAGGGCACCGCCGACCAGGGCGGACGCTTCGACTGCTCGGGTCTGACCAAGGCCTCGTACGAGAAGGTCGGCATCACGCTGCCCCGGGTCGCCAACGACCAGTACAACGCCGGCCCGCACCCTTCGCGGGACGAGCTGCTCCCGGGGGACCTGGTGTTCTTCTCGGATGACCTGACCGACTCCCGGGCCATCCGGCACGTGGGCATCTACGTCGGCGGCGGTTACATGATCGACGCGCCCCGGACGGGTGCCGTGATCCGGTTCGACCCCGTCGACACCCCGGACTACTTCGGGGCCACCCGGGTCACCGAAGATGGCGCAAAAGCTCTCCCCACGAAGGTGTGAACCGAGCGTGAACCCACCCCCTGAGCTGCGGCGATGAGTCTCTCTTCGGTAACGTCTGCGTGATCATTCGGTGGAGAGTGGAACGTATGAATGGTGGCTGTGCGTTCCTGTTGACGTAGCCGAGCGGACGTCAGTGCGGCAGTGCAGCGGAAGCGGATCTACGAACCACGGGGGGCAGGAGCGACGCACACCCGGTGCGTCCGGACCAACGACGAAGGGGCCGCAGCACCATGGCTGTACTCGCCGATTCCGGATCGAACCCCGACGTCGACCTGCTGTACGACATCAATGGCCTGGCCAAGGACGCGCCGCACTGGTGGGACCGGGTCATGGAGTTCGTCGGTGAGTACGGCCTGCTGCTCGCCATGGTGCTGCTGATCGTGTGGTGCTGGTGGTCGGTGCGGCGCCGGGGCGGCGAGGAGGCGGCGCCCTCGGTGGCCGCGCTGGTGTGGGCGCCGCTGGCGGCCGGCCTGGCGGTGCTGGTGAACGTGCCGATACGGGGTTTCGTGCAGCGTCCGCGGCCGTTCCTGGACCATGAGGGGCTGGACGTCCTCGTCTCCGGCAAGAACGACTTCTCCTTCGTCAGCGACCACGCGACGATCACGATGGCGCTCGGGGTCGGTCTCTTCGTCGCCCACCGTCGCTTCGGGCTTGTGGGCATCGGTCTGGCCCTCCTGGAGGGCTTCTGCCGGGTGTACATGGGCGTGCACTACCCGACGGACGTCGTCGGCGGTTTCGCGCTCGGTACGGCCGTCGTCCTGCTGCTGTCCCCGCCGGCCACCGCGCTGCTGACCCCGCTGATGCGGGCCGTGGAGCGTTCGCCGAGGGTGGGCGGGCTGGTGCGGCGGCGTTCGGCGCCGGGCGTGCCCCTCCTCGCCGGCGCCCGCTGCCCGGCCGAGTCCGAGGAACGCGACCTGGCCGCGTGAGCCTGCCGGCCGGTGCGGCGTCCGAGGGCGGCCGGTGACGGCACCGGCGGCCCGGCGGCCCATGGGCGGCCCGGTGCCTCCGGCGCCCGGTGGGCCCTCGAAAGGGGCCCGGTAGCCTCCCGGCCGGTCCGCTGGACCCCCGAAGGCTCTACGGAGGCCCTTCCGGGGGCGCCCAGGAACGGCCTGAGGGGCGCACAGGGACGCTGCATGCGCCCCCGAGGCCCGTCACAGGCCCCGGAAGTGTCGCGGGGCCCGTACAGGCCCCGCGAGCCCCGTTGCAGCGATCTCCGCAGTCCCTGCCGCCGCCTACAGCCCCTGAAGCCACGTACGGCAGCCCCGCCCCTACCCACGGCCCCCGCCGCCTTCTACAGCCCCTGTGTGTAGGAGAAGAAGCGCTGGGGGTCGTACTGCTTCTTGACCTTGTTCAGCCGGGCCGTCGCGTCGCCGTAGTACGCCGTCCGCCAGTCCTTGAGCGTCGGGTCGGCGTAGTTCTGGTAGGCGGCGCCCGAGGCGTACGGCTTCATCGCGGTGTGGGCCGAGTTCAGCCAGGTCTGGGCGGTGGTGCCGGAGGCCCCCGCGCCCCAGGAGACGAGGTACTGGGCCAGCATCCGGGAGCGGCGGTGGACGAACGCGGTGGCGGTCGGCGAGACCCGGTTGACGGCGCCGCCGAGCGCGGTGAAGGCGATGCTGCCCCCGCCGCCCCGGACGGAGGCGATCTGCTTGAGCGCGGTCTGGACGCCGGCCGCGGACAGCGAGCGGTCGAAGAAGTCGGAGCGGGCGGCGTAGGTCTCCCGGCCCAGCCTGCCCTGCGGGGAGCGGCCCGGGGTGGAGCCGGGCAGGTGGCACTGGGCGTCGGCGGAGAAGGAGGAGCAGCCGGCGTAGATCTCCATCGCCTCCTCGTAGCCGCGGCGGCGCAGGGTGACGGAGGCGGCGTCGGCGCCGGCCCGGTGGGCGAGGCGGTCGACGGCGTTCTGGAGTTCGCCGTAGGTGCCGAGGGAGAAGCAGGAGACGGAGACGGTCGGGGTGTGGCCGGGGGAGCAGGACAGGTGCAGGGAGGACCAGATCTCGTCGGGCTGGCTCGGGCCCCATTCCTGCCAGGCCTGGAGCACCTTGGCGGCCTTGGCCCAGGGCCAGCTCAGGTAGGCGGTGACGGCCTGCGGTGCCGGATGGGTGCGGAAGTGCAGTTCGGTGACGACGCCGAAGTTGCCGTTGCCGGCGCCGCGCAGCGCCCAGAACAGGTCGGAGTGGTGGGTGGCGTCCGCGGTGACCTGGGTGCCGTCGGCGGTGATCAGCGTGGCCTGGGTGAGGCTGTCGCAGGTCAGGCCGTAGGCGCGGGAGGCGACGCCATGGCCGCCGCCGAGGACGAGGCCGGAGATGCCGACGGTGGGGCAGGAGCCGGCGGGCACGGTCACGCCCTTCGCGGCGAGCCCGCGGTAGACGTCGATGAGCTTGGCGCCGGCGCCCACGACGGCCTGGCCGCCGGCGGCACGGACCTTGTTGAGCCGGGAGACGTCGAGGACGAGCCGGTTGTCGCCGGAGGAGTAGCCGGCGTAGGAGTGGCCGCCGTTGCGTATCGACACCTTGATGTGGTGGGCGCGGGCGTAGGCCAGGGTGGTGCGGATGTCCTCGGGGTGGGCGACGTAGGCCACCGCGGCGGGCTTCAGGCCGTCGAAGCGGGTGTTGTAGAGCTGGTGGGCGGTCTTCCAGGAGGCGTCACCGGGCCGCAGCAGGGTGCCGTCGAGGTCGCGGGCGAGGGCGGCCCAGTTGGCGGCGGCGCTCGCGCTGGTGGTCCTGAGGGCGGTGAACGACGGGGAACCCGACGGGGCGCCCGGGTGCGCCGGGGCCGGGGCGGAACGGCCTCCGCCCGCACCGCACGCGGTCAGTGCGGTGGTCGCGAGGGCGGCGGTGCCACCCGAGATGAACGTACGCCGTTCCATGTCCGTCGCCTTTCCTCGGCTCTCGGGGAACGAGACGACGCCCCGCGCCGTGGGGTTCCCCGCCCGGATGAGAGGTGTCGAATATACGTCCGGGCGACCGGGTCGTTCGGGACCTCCACCGGGACCTCCACGTGCTCTCCCCGTGAGCATTCCGTGACCTCACCGGGCCGACGGCAGGGGTTCACTCCTCGTTCACTTCCGGCCATCGGCGCCTTCACCTGTTCTGCCTAATTTCGGCCGTAGCGGGTGCTGAGTGCGGGCATGAACGCGCTCGACTGACTCACGCAACTTTTCGACCCTCGCGCGCCGCCGACAGCGGCGGCTCCTGGAAGGAACCACCAGAAGTGAAGCTTCAGCGCAAGAACCGGCTGCGCGCCCTCTCCCTCGGTGCTGTCGCCGTCTCCGGTGCCCTGGCCCTGACGGCGTGCGGCTCCGACGACAACGGCGGCAGCGGCAAGGCGTCCGGCGGCACCTCCGCGTCGGCCGGCGCCGGCTCGGTCAAGTGCGACGACGCCAAGGGTCAGCTGCTCGCGGACGGCTCCTCCGCGCAGAAGAACGCGATCGACGCCTGGGTCAAGGCCTTCTCCCAGGCCTGCCACGTGCAGATCAACTACAAGGGCGCCGGCTCGGGTGCCGGTGTCACCTCCTTCAACCAGGGCCAGATCGCGTTCGCCGGTTCGGACTCCGCGCTGAAGCCCGAGGAGGTCACCGCCTCCAAGAAGGTCTGCTCCGGCGGCCAGGGCATCGACCTGCCGATGGTCGGCGGCCCGATCGCCCTCGGCTACAACGTCCCGGGTGTCGACAACCTGGTCCTGGACGCGCCGACCCTCGCCAAGATCTTCGACAGCAAGATCACCAACTGGAACGACGCGGCGATCAAGAAGCTGAACCCCGGCGCGAAGCTGCCCGACCTGAAGATCCAGGCGTTCCACCGTTCCGAGGACTCCGGCACCACGGACAACTTCACCAAGTACCTGATCGCCACCGCCCCGGACAACTGGAAGTACTCCGGCGGCAAGGCCTGGCAGGCCAAGGGCGGCCAGGCGGCGTCCGGTTCGGCCGGTGTCGCCCAGGGCGTCAAGCAGAACTCCGGCGCGATCGGCTACTTCGAGCTGTCCTACGCCAAGGACATCTCCACGGTCTCCATCGACACCGGCGCCAAGTCCCCGGTGAAGCCGTCGACCGACTCCGCCACCGCCGACATCGCGGCCGCCAAGGTCGTCGGCACCGGCAAGGACCTGTCGCTCCAGCTCGACTACAAGACCAAGGCCGACGGCGCCTACCCGATCACCCTGGTCACGTACGAGATCGTCTGCGACAAGGGCAACAAGGCCGACACGCTGCCCGCCACCAAGGCGTTCCTGCGCTACATCGCCGGCGAGGACGGCCAGAAGGTGCTGGCGCAGAACGCGTACGCCCCGATCCCCGACGAGATCATCGCCAAGGTCCGCACCACCATCGAGGGCCTGAGCTGACCTGATCCGAGAGTGCGGCCCGGCACCCACCAGGTCCGGGCCGCACCGTCCGGTGCACCGCCGCCACGAGCCGGCCCCCGGGGGGACGCGGCTCCGCAGACCGGAGAACCCGATGGACATATCGACTACCGACACACCCCCTCCCAGCCCCCAGCCCGCGGTGACCGGGCAGCCGCGCGCGTCCCGGGGCGCCTCCCGCGCCGGTGACCGGATCTTCCTGGGCCTGACCCGGGGCTCCGGCATCCTGCTGCTCGCGGTGATGGGCGCGATCGCGGTGTTCCTCACCTACCGCGCCTCCCTCGCGATCAGCAAGGACCACGGGAACTTCCTCACCACCTTCGAGTGGAACACCAACCTCACCCCGCCGGTGTTCGGCATCGCGGTGCTGGCCTTCGGCACGGTCGTCTCCTCGATCGTCGCCATGGCCATCGCGGTCCCGGTCGCCGTCGCGATCGCGCTGTTCCTCACCCACTACGCCCCGCGCCGGCTGAGCGGCCTCATCGCCTACGTGATCGACCTGCTCGCCGCCGTGCCGTCCATCGTCTACGGCCTGTGGGGCGCGCTGGTCCTCGTCCCGCACATGCAGGGGCTGTACGGCTGGCTGGACACCTACCTCGGCTGGACGGGCCTGTTCGCCTGGGACGGCGGCGCCCCCCGCGCCATGCTCACCGTCGGCGTCCTGCTGGCGATCATGATCCTGCCGATCATCACCAACGTCAGCCGTGAGGTCTTCCGGCAGGTCCCGCGGATGCACGAGGAGGCCGCGCTGGCCCTCGGCGCCACCCGCTGGGAGGTCGTGCGGATGTCCGTCCTGCCGTTCGGCCGCTCCGGTGTGATCTCCGCGTCGATGCTCGGCCTCGGCCGCGCCCTGGGCGAGACGATGGCCGTCGCCACCGTGCTCTCCCCGGACTACGACATCCACCTCAGCCTGCTCGACCCGGGCGGCGGCACCTTCGCGCAGAACATCGCCAGCAAGTTCGGTGAGGCCACCGAGCAGGGTCGCGACGCGCTGATCGCCTCCGGCCTGGTCCTGTTCGTGATCACCCTGGTGGTCAACGGCGCGGCCCGCGCGATCATCGCCCGCCGCAAGGAGTACTCGGGGGCCAACGCATGAGCACCGCAGCTCTCACCGACAAGCGCCCCGGCTCGCTGCGCGGCGCCCGCCTGCCGAAGTGGTCCCCGTGGGCCATCGCCGCCGGGTCGATCGCCCTCGCGGTCGTCATCGGGCTGGCGGGCGGCCTGCACAGCAGGGTCCAGTGGGGCCTGATCGCCGCGATCCTGTTCGTCCTCGGCACCTTCGGCATCGCCGCCCGGGTGGAGGGCCGCCGGCAGGCCAAGGACCGGGTCGCCACCTCGCTCGTCTGGGTCGCCTTCCTGCTCGCCGTCGTCCCCCTGGTCTCCCTGGTGTGGACGACCGTCTCGCGCGGCGTGAAGGTCCTCGACTTCTACTTCCTCAGCCACTCCATGGGCGTCGTCGCCGACTCCGAGGCGGGCGGCGGCATCTACCACGCCATCATCGGCAGCCTGGAGCAGGTCGGGCTCGCCACCGCCATCGGCGCCCCGGTCGGTGTGCTCACCGCGATCTACCTGGTGGAGTACGGGCGGGGCCGCCTCTCGACGGCGGTGACCTTCTTCGTCGACGTGATGACGGGCATCCCGTCCATCGTCGCGGGCCTGTTCATCCTCAGCCTGATGCTCATCTTCGAGATGCAGCCGTTCGGCTTCGCCGGTTCGCTGGCCCTGGCCATCCTGATGATGCCGGTCGTCGTCCGCTCCACCGAGGAGATGCTCAAGCTCGTCCCCAACGAGCTGCGCGAGGCCTCCCTGGCCCTAGGCGTGCCGAAGTGGCGGACCATCCTGAAGGTGGTCCTGCCGACCTCCATCGGCGGCATCACCACCGGCATCATGCTGGCCATCGCCCGTATCGCGGGCGAGACCGCGCCGGTGCTGCTGCTCGTCTTCGGCAACCCGTTCATCAACAACAACCCGTTCGAGGGCGCCCAGGCGTCGCTGCCGCTGTACATCTACCAGCAGTACGCGCAGAGCGCGGGCGCCAACGCGGCGTACGACCGCGCGTGGGCGGCGTCCCTCACCCTCATCGCCTTCGTGATGATCCTCAACCTGGTGGCCCGCGGTATCGCCCGCTGGAAGGCCCCGCGCTGACAATCCGCGGCTACCGCCGCGCGGCCGGCCGCCGACCGGGGCCCGCCAGGTGACTGACTGGAAGTGAAGTAGTAATGGCCAAGCGAATCGACGTGAGCGGACTCACCGCCTACTACGGCTCCCACAAGGCGATCGAAGACATATCGATGACCGTCGAGCCGCGCTCGGTGACGGCGTTCATCGGCCCCTCCGGCTGCGGCAAGTCGACGTTCCTGCGCACGCTGAACCGGATGCACGAGGTGACTCCGGGCGGCCGGGTCGAGGGCAAGGTGCTGCTGGACGACGAGGACCTGTACGGCACCGCGATCGACCCGGTGTCCGTCCGCCGTGAGGTGGGCATGGTCTTCCAGCGCCCGAACCCGTTCCCCACCATGTCGATCTTCGACAACGTGGCGGCGGGCCTGCGGCTGAACGGCAGCTACAAGAAGAGCGAGCTGAACGACGTCGTCGAGAAGTCGCTCAAGGGCGCGAACCTCTGGAACGAGGTCAAGGACCGCCTGAACAAGCCGGGCTCCGGCCTCTCCGGCGGCCAGCAGCAGCGCCTGTGCATCGCGCGGGCGATCGCGGTCGCGCCGGACGTGCTGCTGATGGACGAGCCCTGCTCGGCGCTGGACCCGATCTCCACGCTCGCCATCGAGGACCTGATCTGCGAGCTGAAGGAGCGCTTCACGATCGTCATCGTGACGCACAACATGCAGCAGGCGGCGCGGGTCTCGGACCGTACGGCGTTCTTCAACCTGTCGGCGGTCGGGCAGCCCGGCCGGCTGATCGAGATCGACGACACCGAGCGGATCTTCTCCAACCCGTCCGTCCAGGCCACCGAGGACTACATCTCGGGCCGCTTCGGCTGACCCCCGGACCCCTCGCGGTGCTGCATGGCGGTGCCACCGCGGGGACGTGGAAGGGCCCGCCCCCTAAAATCCCGGGGGCGGGCCCGACGCGTTGTCCGTCAGAGCGCCACGAGGTCGACGATCCCGAAGGCCGCGGCGGCGACCAGCGCGGCCGCCGGCATGGTGATGAACCAGCCGAGGACGATGTTCTTCGCCACGCCCCAGCGGACGGCGTTGACGCGCTTGGTCGCGCCCACGCCCATGATCGCGGAGGTGATGACGTGGGTGGTGGAGATCGGCGCCTTGAAGAGGAAGGCGGTGGTGAACATGATCGACGCGCCGGTGGTCTCCGCGGCGAAGCCCTGCGGCGGGTCGAGTTCGATGATCTTGCGGCCGAGTGTGCGCATGATCCGCCAGCCGCCGGCGTAGGTGCCGAGCGAGAGCATCATCGCGCAGACGAGCTTCACCCAGACCGGGATCGGGTCCTCGAACGTCGCGTTGCCGGAGATGACCAGGGCCAGCACCACGACACCCATGGTCTTCTGGGCGTCCTGGAGGCCGTGGCCGAGCGCCATGCCGGCCGCCGAGACGGTCTGCGCGATGCGGAAGCCGCGCTTGGCCTTGTGCGGGTTGGACCGCCGGAACAGCCACATGATCGCGGTCATCATCAGATAGCCGACGATCAGGCCCACGACCGGCGACAGGAACATCGGAATGATGACCTTGTCCAGGACGCCGCTCCAGAGGACGTCCGTGCCGCCCGCGAGCGCCGCGCCGACCATGCCGCCGAACAGCGCGTGCGACGACGAGGAGGGCAGCCCGAAGTACCAGGTGACCAGGTTCCAGACGATCGCGCCGACCAGCGCGGCGAAGAGGATGCCCATCCCCTTGGAGCCCTGGGGTGTCTCGATCAGGCCCTCGCTGACCGTCTTGGCGACGCCGGAGCCGAGGAAGGCGCCGGCGAGGTTCATGACGGCCGCCATGGCGAGGGCCGCGCGCGGGGTCAGCGCCCGCGTCGACACCGAGGTGGCGATCGCGTTCGCGGAGTCGTGGAAACCGTTGGTGTACGTGAAGAAGAGCGCGACCGCGACGGTCACGATCAGGGCGAAGGTGTCCATCGACGCCTCAGGACTCCTTGACGGCGATGGTCTCCACCGTGTTCGCCACGTGCTCGAACGCGTCCGCCGCCTCTTCCAGGACGTCGACGATCTGCTTGAGCTTCAGCACCTCGATCGCGTCGTACTTGCCGTTGAAGAGCTGGGCGAGCAGCTTGCGGTGGATCTGGTCGGCCTGGTTCTCCAGCCGGTTGACCTCGATCCAGTACTCGGTGAGGTTGTCCATGGTCCGCAGGTTCGGCATGGCCTCGGCCGTCAGCTCGGCCGCCCGGGCCAGGACCTCGATCTGCTGCTCGACGCCCTTGGGCAGTTCCTCGACGTTGTAGAGGACGACCAGGTCGACCGCCTCCTCCATGAAGTCCATGATGTCGTCGAGGGACGAGGCGAGGTTGTAGATGTCCTCGCGGTCGAAGGGCGTGATGAAGGAGGAGTTCAGCTGGTGGAAGATCGCGTGCGTGGCGTCGTCACCTGCGTGTTCCGCGGCCCGCATACGCTCTGCGATCTCGGCCCGGGCGGAGGAGTCCGCCCCGAGCAGTTCCATCAGGAGCTTCGAGCCGGTGACGATGTTGTCCGCGGACGCGGCGAACATGTCGTAGAAGCTCGTCTCCCTGGGGGTCAGACGAAAGCGCACGTGGGGTCCTCGGGGTGCTTCGGTTTCGGTCAGGCTGATGCTAGGCGCATCATCCGGCCACGGCTAATGGGCCGTCCCCCAGTGTCGCCCATGGACCACGGTGGTCGGCACGGGGGCGTACCAACGGCCCTCTACCCCGCAAAGTTCGTTACCATATACCCACTGGGGGTATGTATCCCTTTTGTCCGCAGCTCGTTCCACGACGGAGGCCAGCGATGACGACGACCGAGGCCGGCGCCACCCACGGCTACCACCAGCAGAAGGACGAGCACCTCAAGCGGTTGCGCCGGATCGAGGGCCAGATCCGCGGGCTCCAGCGCATGGTGGAGGCGGACACGTACTGCATCGACATACTCACGCAGGTCTCCGCCTCCACCAAGGCGCTCCAGTCCTTCGCGCTCCAGCTGCTGGAGGAGCACCTGCGGCACTGCGTCGCCGACGCGGCCGTCAAGGGCGGTGACGAGATCGACGCGAAGGTCGACGAGGCGACGAAGGCCATCGGGCGGCTGCTGCGCACCTGAGCCGCCGGCCTCGCCGGGGGCGGCCGTCAGGCCGGGTCGCGTTCCTCCGCCACCCGCAGCACCTCGTCGATGCTCTCCAGGCTGAGCCGGTCCTCGGCGGCCGACGCCGCGATGATCAGCTCTCCGCACAGCTCGATCTCGGCGAGGGCCACGTGGTCCTGTACCGCCGTACCACCGACCGGAGCCACCCGCCTCACCTCTTCCCCGCCGTCACCGACTTCCTAGGGTAGGCAGCGGCCCGCACGCCGCGCATGGCACGGACGGGCTACTTACGGGGTGGTGTCCCGGACTAGTGCGGTGGCCGGTTCCCGACGTCGCCGCCGGTGGTCCGCTCGGCCACCCGGCCGGCGTAGATGTCCGCCGGCGCCGGCAGCCGCACCTCGGCGGGGACGCCGAAGTCGTACAGCAGCAGGGTCGAGGCGACCGCCACGGTGGCCTTGCGGCGGCCGTTGACGAAGCTGAAGCGCTGCCGGAGCTTGCGGATGCGGCCCTGGTCGTCCAGGTAGGCGTCGAACGGCACCGTTGCCGTGGCGAAGCCCCTCGCCGCCGCGGCCAGGGACGCCCTGTTGCCGGCGGAGGCGGACCCGGCCGCGCGGGCCAGGTCGGCGGTGCCCCGGTAGTGCCGCACCGGCGTCCCGCCGACCCGGGTCCGGCCGACGAACACCGCCTGCCGCGTCCCGCGCAGCACCTCGGCCGCCGCGTACGGGTCGGTCGCGCCGCCGGTGACCAGGTTGCCGTCGGACAGCGTGGCGCTGTCCACCCGCACCCACTTGTCGGCGGGCACGCCCGCGCCCCGGTTCTTCATGAACAGCGCGCCCGGGGCGAGGAGTTCGGTGATGGGCCGGTGTTCGGAGGCGCCCGCGGGATCCTCGGGCAGCATGACGGTCAGCCGGCCCAGGCGGTGCCGGTAGTCGTACACCCCCCGGCCGCGGATGGTGACCCGGGTGCCGCCCGTGGCCATCTCCATCGAGGTGCCGGCCTTGGAACTGCCCGCGTCGCGCAGCGCGTCGGCCGCCCGGTGCAGCATGGCGACCGGATCGCCGCCGCCCTTGACGTCCTCGGCGGCGGCCCCGCTGCCGGCGCAGCCCGCGGCGCCCGTCCCCAGGCCGAGGAGGATGCCCACCGCGGCGACCGTCCTGCCCGCGCGTCTGTCCTGCCGCCGATCCATCGCCTGCCTACCCCCAGCCGGAGTGTCCGTCACGGGTCGCCCTGTCGTCCGGATAACGACGGCTGGGGAACGCCGTCACGCGCCGCCGGGCGCCCGGGGAGCGCGAGGGTCGGCGGGGCCGCCGGATGGGTACCGTTGTCGTCGTGGCAGTCACCGCGGCGCAGCAGGACGGGCCGGAACGCGCCCGCCCCGGGCAGGAACACCTCACGACGACGGCCGAGCAGGGCCGTTTCTGCGTGGCCAGATGCAGCTGTGGCTGGCGGGGCCCCGCCCGCCGCGCCCGCAGCCAGGCCCGCACGGACGCGGAGACCCACACGACGACCCCCTGACGGTCCCCGCCGGCCCGGTTCCGCCGGTGCCCCGCCCCGCGGACGCGGCAGGCGGGGCACGCCTGCGGTTCGCCCGACGGCGGGCCGTGTCTCGGCGGCGGGCAGCGGGCGGCCGGGGTCTCCGCGCCCCGCGCTGCCCGCCGCCGCCGGGCCGGCGTGGGCGCGGAGACTCGTACGACCCCCGGCGATACCGGCTCGCCGATGGCCCCGGCCCGCCGGAGGCGGTGGGCTTCGCCGCGCCCGTGTGGTCGGTGGGCTGCGTGGTGCCCGGGTGTCGGTGTGCACCGTCGGCTGTAGGGGTGCCCGGGGCCGATCGGTGGCGGGTACAGGCGGTCGGGGTGTCGTGTCGTACGGCGGCCACTGCCCGTTGGGCTCGCGGGCAGCCAGCTCCACGTGGACGCGGAGACCCCCGCGACGGTCCCCGCCGGCACGGGGGCGCCGGTGTCTCGGCCCGGCGACGCGGCAGGCGGGGGACGCTCGTGTTCCGCCCGGTGGCGGAGCGTGTCTCGACGGCGGGCAGCGGGCGTTGCCCGTGGCCACCGCGCCCGCAGCCGCCAGGTCCGCGTGGACGCGCAGACCCGTACGAGGCCCCCGTGACGGTCCCCGCCGGCAAGGGGACGCCGGTGCCCCGGCCCGCGGTGGCGGTGGACTTCACGGCGCCCGGGTGTCGGTGGTGTACGGCGGCTGCCGTTCGTCGGGGGCGTGGCAGGCAGGTCCGTGTGGAGGTCAGGGGGTGGGGTGTTGCCAGGTCTGTTGGAAGGCGAAGCGGGCTGCTTCGACCTCGTGGCGCTGGTCGGCGTGGAGGACGCCGAGGGCGTAGGCCGTGGCCGGGGTGATGCGGGGGGTGCGGGCCGCCTGGGCCGCGGCGGCCGCCGCCTCGGAGGCGTCCCGGTGGCGGTTGAGCGCCTGCCCCGCCGACAGCAGCCGTACGTCCACCGGGGCGGCGGTGCCGGCGCCGCGCAGGACCTCGTGGGCGTACCGGTGCAGGCGCAGCAGCAGGCGGACCTGGTGCCAGGGGCCGTCCTGGGGGTGCGGGGACGGCTCCGGGGACAGGCCGTGGACCAGGGCCTCCGCGTTGTAGGGGTGGCCGGCGGTGATCAGGGGCAGGGCGGTGACGGCGTCGGTGAGGCGTTCCTCGGCGGCCGCGGCGAGGGTGTGCAGGGCGGTGGTGCGGCCGGCCGGAGCGAGGGGCACCTCGCTGGCGAGCAGGGCGACCTTGTCGGCGACGGCGTGGAAGCGGGCGGAGCCGAGGGCCTGGAGCGCCGTGGAGTGGGCCCGGGTCCGGGCCAGGGTCAGCTGGCGTTCGAGCAGTGCGCCCGCCTTCGCCACGCCGACCGTGAGGGCGCCGCGGTCCGCGGCCGGCGCCGACCGGTCGGGTCCGGCGCCGCCGACGGTGGCCGGCGCGGCCGCGCGCCCGGGGAGGACCGCCGCGCCCGAGAGGCGGTGCAGCGCCAGCAGTAGGCGTTCCAGCCGGGCCTCGTAGGCGTGCTCCAGGCCCAGCGTGCCCGACAGCCAGGCCAGTTCGGGGCGCATCTCCTCGGACCAGTCGGGGTCGAGCAGTGGGCGGAAGGTGTGCAGGCTGGCGCTGATGCGGCGGGCCGAGCGGCGCAGGGCGCGGGCGGCGTCGACGCACTCCTCGGTGCCGCCCGCGTGCCCGCCGGTGCCCGCGCGCGCCCGGGCGGGGCCGCCCCCGGTGTGGCCCCCGGTCTCCCGGTGCAGGCGCAGGGCGCGGAGGAACTCCGTGGCCTGGGCGCGTAGGTAGTCCGCGAGGGCGTCCCCGGTGGCCGTGGCGGCCGGGGTGTCCGTCGGGTCAGGGTGTCGCTGTGCCACGCCGGCGCCTCCGGGCGTCTATGAGCATCTCCTGGACGTTGCGCAGGGGCTGGCCGTCCGTGTCGGTCGCGTGCCGGGTCCACTCGCCGTCGGGGCCGAGGTGCCAGGAGGCCGTGGTGTCGGACATCCCGGTGTCCAGCAGCCGGTCGAGGGCGGCGCGGTGGCCGGGGTCGACGACGCGGACGAGGGCCTCTATCCGGCGGTCGAGGTTGCGGTGCATCATGTCGGCGCTGCCGATCCAGACCTCGGGTTCGCCGCCGTTGCCGAAGGCGAAGACCCGGGAGTGTTCGAGGAAGCGGCCGAGGATGGAGCGGACCCGGATGTTCTCGGAGAGGCCGGCGACGCCGGGGCGGACGGCGCAGATGCCGCGGACCCAGACGTCGACGGGTACGCCCGCCTGGGACGCCCGGTAGAGGGCGTCGATGATCGCCTCGTCCACCATGGAGTTGACCTTGATGCGGACGTAGGCGGGCCGGCCCGAGCGGTGGTGCTGGGCCTCCTTGTCGATCCGGGCGATCAGGCCGTCCCGCAGGGACTTGGGGGCGACGAGGAGCCGGCGGTAGGTCTCCCGGCGCGAGTAGCCGGACAGGCGGTTGAACAGGTCGGAGAGGTCGGCGCCGACCTGGGGGTCGGCCGTGAGCAGGCCGAGGTCCTCGTAGAGGCGGGCGGTCTTGGGGTGGTAGTTGCCGGTGCCGACGTGGCTGTACCGGCGCAGGAGGTCGCCCTCCTGGCGGACCACGAGGGACAGCTTGCAGTGGGTCTTCAGGCCGACGAGGCCGTAGACGACGTGGCAGCCGGCCTCCTCCAGTTTGCGGGCCCACTTGATGTTGGCGTGCTCGTCGAAGCGGGCCTTGATCTCGACCAGGACGAGGACCTGCTTGCCGGACTCGGCGGCGTCGATGAGCGCGTCGACTATGGGGGAGTCGCCGGAGGTGCGGTAGAGGGTCTGCTTGATGGCGAGGACGTCCGGGTCGGCCGCCGCCTGCTCCAGGAACGCCTGCACGGAGGTGGAGAAGCTGTCGTACGGGTGGTGCAGGAGCACGTCGCGGGCGCGCAGGGCGGCGAAGATGTCGGGCGCGGACGCGGATTCGACCTCGGCGAGGTCGCGGTGGGTGCCGGCGACGAACTTGCGGTACTTCAGCTCCGGCCGGTCCAGGGAGTGGATGCGGAAGAGGCCGGTGAGGTCGAGGGGGCCGGGCAGCGGGTACACCTCGGCCTCGGAGATCTTCAGTTCGCGCACGAGGAGGTCGAGCACCTCGCGGTCGATGGACTCCTCGACCTCCAGGCGCACCGGCGGGCCGAAGCGGCGCCGCATGAGTTCCTTCTCCAGGGCCTGGAGGAGGTTCTCGGTGTCGTCCTCCTCGACCTCGAGGTCCTCGTTGCGGGTGAGGCGGAAGGTGTGGTGCTCCAGCACCTCCATGCCGGGGAACAGCTCCTCGAGGTGCGCGGCGATGACGTCCTCGATGGGGACGTAGCGGCCGGGGCTGCTCTCCAGGAAGCGGGAGAGCAGCGGCGGGACCTTCACGCGGGCGAAGTGCCGGTGGCCGCTGACGGGGTTGCGCACGATGACGGCCAGGTTCAGGGAGAGGCCGGAGATGTAGGGGAAGGGGTGCGCGGGGTCCACGGCGAGCGGGGTGAGGACCGGGAAGATCTGGTGCCGGAAGAGGGTGAAGAGCCGTGCCTGTTCCTTGTCGGCCAGTTCGTTCCAGCGGACCAGGTGGATGCCCTCCTCGGCGAGCGCGGGGGCGACGTCCTCGTGGTAGCAGGCGGCGTGCCGGGCCATCAGCTCGCGGGAGCGGGCCCAGATCATCTCCAGGACCTCGCGGGGCTGGAGGCCGGAGGCGGAGCGGGTGGCGACGCCGGTGGCGATGCGGCGCTTCAGGCCGGCCACCCGGACCATGAAGAACTCGTCGAGGTTGCTGGCGAAGATCGCGAGGAAGTTGGCGCGCTCCAGCAGGGGGGTGGCCGGGTCCTCGGCCAGTTCCAGGACGCGTTCGTTGAAGGCCAGCCAGCTGCGTTCGCGGTCGAGGAAGCGGCCCTGGGGGAGCGGGGTGCCGTCGGACTGCGACTCCTCGTACGCGTCGAGGTCCGCGTCGATGTCGGGTTCCAGATCGGAGACCGTGGCCGCCACGGTGTGCGGGCGGTGTGCGGCGAGGGAGCCCACGGAGGGCTGCGGGTGCTGGACGTCCGCCTGGGTGTCTGACTGGCTCATGAACCCATTCTTCCGCGCGGCGGGTGACAGGGGCGCGTCGGATCGTGCGGGCGGGAGCGTCACGGCCCCGTTCCCCGCTGGCCCCTCGGGGGGCGGCGAAGGTTCTGGCACGGCGGGCTTCATTGGCCGAGCGTCGCAAGCCCGTCTGAATCAGCGGTTACGGAGACATGACGTGCGGGATAGCGGGGGGCGGCTCCGCGGGGTTCCCGGCCGCGAAGGGCCCGGTCCGGTGCGGTCCCGCCGTGCGGCGGCGCACCGGGCCGGGCGGGGGCGCGGGGGTCAGGGGGACCGGCGGCGCAGGACCGTGTACGCGGCGGTGGTGAGGAGCGCGGTGAGGGCGAGGACGAAGCCGGTGGCGGCCAGGTGCAGCGGCCAGAAGCCGTGCAGGGTGCCGCGCAGCGGCTGCCACAGTTCGCGCGTGTACAGCCGTACGGCGAGGGTGGCGGCGCAGGCGGCGGCGAGCGCGGGGAGGGTGCGGCGCAGGGCCAGGCCGGCGAGGGCGCCCGCTGCCAGCGCGTACAGCGTGAGCGCG
The DNA here is from genome assembly GCF_044759735.1 of Streptomyces sp. NPDC100445. Taxonomy (NCBI): domain Bacteria; kingdom Bacillati; phylum Actinomycetota; class Actinomycetes; order Kitasatosporales; family Streptomycetaceae; genus Streptomyces; species Streptomyces sp. NPDC100445. The sequence goes on from NZ_JBIVZV010000005.1 coordinate 29,215, forward strand.
GGCAGCAGCGGGCCGCGCGGGACGAAGACGCGGTCCCAGCTCCAGTGGGTGACCAGCACGTCCTTGTCGGCGGTCCACACCGTGTCGTAGGCGAGGGCGAGCACGGCGGTGCCGATGAGCAGGGGGAGCACGGCCGTGGTCAGTTTCGCGGTCAGCCAGCGGGCCGGGGTGGCGCCCTGGGTCCAGGCCAGCGCTGCCGTGCCGGATTCCAGTTCGCGGCCGATGAGGGCGGCCCCGGCCCAGGCGGCCACCGCGCAGGGGGTGTAGGAGAGGACCTCGCCGAGGAGGTTGACGATGTTGCCGGTGTCGGTGAGCGGGGTGTACGAGCACCAGCCGCCGAGGACGCAGGCCCGGTCCCGGGGGGCGGTGGAGAGGTGGACCTCGAGCAGCGCGCCGACCGCGAGGAGCACGTAGGCGCTCCACACGAGCAGGGCCGGGCGGTGCAGGCGCAGCACGGTGCGGCCGACGGCCGGGCGGGCGGTGAGGGGTGCGGTGGTCATGCGGTGGTTCCTCCGGTGGCGGACCGGCCCGCGCGGGTGCCGGCCGGGCCGGTCAGCCGGCGCAGGGCCAGGAAGCAGCCGAGGACGAGCAGTGCGGCGAGGCCCAGGACCAGCGCGCTGGTGGTGAGCTGGAGCGGCCAGTAGTGGGAGAAGGGGTGGTAGGTGTTCCAGTAGCCGGTGAAACCGGCGTACGCCTTCTGGCAGGACTCGAAGGAGCCGCACTCGGGGACGGGCACGTGGGCGCCGGTGCGGGTGACCATGCCGTGGTCGACGGCGAGGCCGGAGCCGGTGAATCCCTGGTCCATCGTGGAGACGCGGGTGACGGCGGGCCACAGGTGCGGCAGCGCGATCTCGGTCAGGCCCCGGACGCCGGCGGCGACGGCCGTGCCGACCAGGAGCGCGGGCAGGGTGCGGCGCAGCAGCAGCCCGGCGAGGGTGCCGGCGGCGAGGCCGGCGAGGGTCAGGGCGGCGAGGCTGGGGCCGCCCGCGTGGAAGGTCCAGCGGTCGGACCACGGCTTGGCGGTGTCGATGCGGCCGTGGCCCGCGTTCCAGGCCAGGTGGTGCAGCAGGTACAGCAGCGTGGTCGTGGCGGTGACGGCGAGGGCCGGCACGGCCAGCCGGACCGCCAGCCAGCGCGCCGGTGACGACCCTTGCGTCCAGGACAGCAGGGCCGTGCCGGACTCCAGTTCCCGGCCGGTGAGGGCGGCGCCGGCCCAGCCGGCCACCAGCAGGGGCAGTGCGTTCAGCGCGTAGGTGGCGTAGCCGTAGTAGTCCTTGTAGCGCAGGATCGCGGCCTGGTCGTAGTGGCACCGCTCGCCGGCGCAGGCGTCGTACTGCCGCCAGGCCTCGGCGGCGGCGTCGGCGAGCGGGCCGCGCAGGGCGAGCAGCAGGGCCCCCAGGACGAGCACCAGACCTGCCCACCCGTACAGCGCGGGCCGGTGCAGGCGCAGCACCCAGCGGGACAGGCGCGGGCTCGTGGCGGTCGGCGCCGGGGCGGTGCCGGTCAGGGTGGCGGTCATGCGGCGCTCTCCTCGGTCAGGCCCGGCGCGGCGGGGTTGCGCAGGTGGGCGAGGACCAGGTCCTCCAGGGACGGGGTGGTGGTGCGCAGGTCGCCGGGGAGCGGTGCGGCCGGGCGGATCAGCGCGGTGAGCTGGCGACCGGTGACCCGGGACTCGACCACGGTGTGCCCGTGGAGCGCGGTGGTGTCGGCGGCGCCGGTGACCCGCAGGTGGGCGGCGAGCAGGTCGTCCGTGTCGCCGGCCAGCCGGACCCGGCCGCCGCCGACCAGCAGCAGGTGGTCGCAGGAGTCCTCCAGTTCGGCGATGACGTGCGAGGACATCGCGATGGTGGTGCCGTACTGGGCGGCCTCCGCCATGAGCGTGCCCATCAGCTCGTGCCGGGCCAGCGGGTCCAGGTCGGCCATGGGCTCGTCCAGGAGCAGCAGCTTGGGCCGTTTGCCGAGGGCGAGGGCGAGCGCGACGCGGGTGCGCTGGCCGCCGGAGAGGGAGCGGACGCGGGCCCCGGGGTCCAGGTCGCCGCCCGCGACGATCCGGGTCGCGACGGCCGCGTCCCAGTGGCCGGGGTTGAGGTCGGCGCCCATGCGCAGCGTCTCGGCGATGGTGAGCTGCGGGTACAGCGGCTTGTCCTGGGCGACGAACCCGACCCGGGGGCGGGCGGCGGCGGGGGTGGTGCCGAGGACGTGCACCGTGCCCTCGGTGGGGGCGGTGAGGCCGGCGGCCAGGGCGAGGAGCGTGGACTTGCCGGCGCCGTTGGGGCCGACGACGGCGCACACGCGCCCGGTGGGCAGCCGGAAGGTGCAGTCCCGCAGGGCCCAGGCCCCGCGGCGGCCGAACCTCTTCCCGAGGGTCTCGGCCCTCAGTGCCGTGTCGCTGCTCATGACGGGTCTCCCTGGAAGTGCTTGTCGAGTACGGCGGTGAAGAGCGCGGCCACGTCGTCCCGGTCCAGTCCGGCGGCGCGGGCGTCGCGTGCCCACTGCTCCAGTTCGGTGCGCAGCGGGGAGTCGGCGGGGGTGGTGCCGAGGGAACGGCGCACGAAGGTGCCGAGTCCGCGCCGCGCCTCCACCAGGCCCTCGCGTTCCAGTTCGCGGTACGCCTTCAGGACGGTGTTGGGGTTGATGGCGGTGGCCTCCACCACTTCGCGTGCCGTGGGCAGCCGGTCGCCGGGGCGGAGCAGGCCCATCCGGAGGGCCTGCTTGGTCTGCTGGACGATCTGTACGTAGGTGGCCACGCCGCTGTGCCGGTCGATGCGGTATTCGACCATCGCTGCACCACCCTTTCACTAATCAAGTAGTGAAAGGGTGTTGCAAGGGTGCGCGAAAGTCAAACCCCGGTCCGCCGGACCCCGGTTCCGGGGCCCGGCGGACCGGGGTCTCAGGCGTGGGCGCGGCCGGCGGGGCTCACGTCTCCGTGCGGTACATCAGGTCCGTCTCGTGGACCCGGAACCCCAGCCGTTCGTAGACCGACACCGCCGCGGTGTTGTCGGCGTCGACGTAGAGCATCGCGGTCGGCAGCTGCTGGGCGGCCAGGTGGCGCAGGCCGATGGTGGTGAGGGCCTTGCCCAGGCCGCCGCCCTGCGCCCCGGGGCGCACACCGACGACGTACACCTCGCCGAGCTGCTCCTCGGCGTGCGTCTTGGTCCAGTGGAAGCCGATCAGCTCCCCGTCCCGCTCGGCGAGGAAGAAGCCGGCCGGGTCGAACCACGGCTCGGCCTTGCGGGCGTCGAGGTCCCGCTGGGACAGCGAGCCCTGCTCCGGGTGGTGGGCGAAGGCGGCGGCGTTCACCGCGAGCCAGGCGGCGTCGTCCTTGCCGGGCACGAAGGTGCGCACGGTCACGCCCGCCGGCAGCGTCGGCGCGGGCAGCTCCAGGTCGGTCAACGACCGCCGCATCTGGCGCAGTTCACGGAACATGGTCAGCCCGAGGACCTGGGCGAGGTGCCGGGCGGCCGGGTGCCCGCCGTGCGCCCACACCCGCAGCCGCTTGCCGGAGGCGCCGAGCAGGGCCGAGCCGAGCGCCCGGCCGTGCCCGTGCCCGCGGCGCGCCGGGTGCACGACGAGTTCGGCGGCCGGCGCCTCCACCGGGTCGGTGTCCTCCAGCTGGGCGTACCCGGCGAGTTCCCCGTCGGCGTGCAGCAGCAGGTGGGAGACGCCGGGGCGGGCCCCCGCGCGCAGCTGGAGCCGGCCCTGCTCGGACACCGGCTGGCGGCCGTCCACCGCGGCGGCCTCGCCGAGCAGGCTCAGTACCGCCTCGGCCCGGTCCGGGGTGAGCGCGGAGTAGGTCTCGATGGAGCGGCCGGGAAAGGCCCGTACGGTGTCGTCGCTGCTCATGCGTACGAGGGTACGGGGCGGGGGCCGTGAAGTGCCGAAACCAGGATGTGACCCCGAACCCCCTGTCGCGCTACGCGCGTTGACCCTAGGCTGCGCGAGCCAGCACAGCCGACCCACAGGGGGGTCCCCATGCCAGCCGCGCCCCGGCGCACCGGACGCCGTACGTACGGTCTCCTCGCCACCGCCGCAGGCCTCGCCACCATGGCCGCGCTCACCGCCGCGCTCCCGGCGGACGCGCACGGCGACGGGAACGGCAGCCGGCACGGCCGCTACCAGGACGTGCAGCTGCTCTCCTTCAACGACCTGCACGGCAACCTGGAGCCGCCGGCCGGCTCCTCCGGCCGGGTCACCGAACGCCAGGCGGACGGTACGTCGAAGACCGTCGACGCGGGCGGTGTCGAGTACCTCGCCACCCATCTCCGCCGGGCCCGCGCGGGCCACCCGTACTCGATCACCGCGGCCGGCGGCGACATGGTCGGCGCCTCCCCGCTGCTGTCCGGCCTGTTCCACGACGAGCCGACCGTCGAGGCGCTGAACAAACTGGACCTGGACGTCACCTCGGTCGGCAACCACGAGTTCGACGAGGGCGCCCGGGAGCTGGGTCGCCTCCAGAACGGCGGCTGCCACCCGACGGACGGCTGCTACACCGGCAAGCGGTTCCGCGGCGCGGACTTCCCCTACCTCGCCGCGAACGTCCTGGACGACAGGACCGGCAAGCCGATCCTGAAGCCGTACTGGGTCTGGAAGAAGAAGGACGTCCGGATCGGCTTCATCGGCGTCACCCTGAAGGGCACCCCGGGCATCGTCTCGGCGGACGGCGTCAAGGGGCTGACCTTCAAGGACGAGGCCGAGACCATCAACAAGTACGCCAAGGTGCTCCAGCGCCAGGGCGTGCGGTCGATCGTGGCCCTCATCCACGAGGGCGGCTACCCGGCCTCCGGCGACTACAACTACGACTGCGACTCCCCGGGCGCCGGCTCCGGCCTGTCCGGCCCGATCGTGGACATCGCCAGGAACGTCACCCCGGCGGTGGACGCCCTGGTCACCGGCCACACCCACCAGGCGTACGTGTGCACGGTCCCCGACCCGTCCGGCCGGCCCCGCATGGTGACCTCCGCGGCCTCCTTCGGCCGGCTCTACACGGACACCACGCTGACCTACGACCGCCGCACCGGCGACATCGTGCGCACCGCCGTGAAGTCCGCGAACCACGTGGTCACCCGGGACGTCCCCAGGGCGGCGGACATGACCGACCTGATCTCCCGCTGGAACACCCTCGCCGCGCCCATCGGCAACCGGCCCATCGGCTACATCTCCGCCGACGTGGACAACACCGGCACCGAGTCCCCGATGGGGGACCTGATCGCCGACGCGCAGCTCGCCCACGGCCGGGAACTCGACCCGAGGACCAGCCTCGCCCTGATGAACCCGGGCGGGGTGCGGGCCGGCCTGACCTACGCGGCCAAGGGCGGCGAGGGCGACGGCGTGGTCACCTACGCCGAAGGCTTCACGGTCCAGCCGTTCGCCAACACCGTCAACCTCCAGGACTTCACCGGCGCCCAGCTGATCCAGGTGCTCAAGGAGCAGGTCAGCGGCGTCAACGAGGCGGCGCCGAAGATCCTCCAGCCGTCGGCGGGGCTGACGTACACGCTGGACCTGACGAAGTCGGGCGCGGACCGCGTGGTGACGGACTCGATCCGGCTGAACGGCGCGCCGGTCGACCCGGCGGCCACCTACCGCGTCGCCACCAACAGCTTCCTCGCGGGCGGCGGCGACGGCTTCCCTACCCTGGGGCAGGGCACCGGCGACCTGGTCGGCAGTGACGACCTGACCGCCCTGGCGCACTACCTGACGGCCAACTCCTCGGCCGGCAGCCCGCTGGCCCCGCCGAAGGCCGACCGGATCACCGTCGTGCGGTGAGCCCCGATGGCCGGCGCGGCGTCCCCGGGCAGCGGTAGGCCGGGGTTCGCCGCGCCCGCGCCGGGGCCGGCGGTGCCCCCCGCTCAGCCGGCGGGTGTGTCCGGCGGCGGGGTCGGGGCCCCGGGCAGCCGTACGGTCACCAGCGTGCCGCCGCCCTCGGCGCGGGCCAGGGTGACCTCGCCGCCCGCCTGCCGCACCGTACGGGCCACGATCGACAGGCCGAGGCCCGATCCTGGCAGGGCGCGGGCGCTGGGGGAGCGCCAGAACCGGTCGAAGACGTAGGGCAGTTCGTCCTCGGGGATGCCGGGGCCGTGGTCGCGGACCGTGAGCACGCCCCCGTCCAGCCGCACGTCGACCGTGCCGTGTCCGGGGCTGAACTTCACCGCGTTGTCGAGGATGTTGACGACCGCCCGCTCCAGCGCGGAGGGTTCCGCCCGGACGAACCAGGGCTTCAGGTCGGCGGTGATCTCCAGTTCCGGGCCGCGCAGCCGGGCCCGGCGCAGGGCCGCCTCGACCGCGTCCTGGAACCCGGTGACCTGGACCCGCTCGCCGCGCTGGGTCTCCGTGCGGGACAGCTCCTGGAGGTCGCCGATGAGCGCGGCCAGCTCGGTCATCTGCGCCTTCACCGAGGCGAGCAGCGCCTTGCGGTCGGCCGGCGGGATCGGGCGGCCGGTCTCCTCGCTGCGGCTGAGGAGTTCGATGTTCGTCCGCAACGACGTCAGCGGGGTGCGCAGCTCGTGCCCGGCGTCCGCGATCAGCTGCTGCTGGAGGTCGCGGGAGCTGGCCAGGGAGGCGGTCATCGAGTTGAACGACCGGGAGAGCCGGGCCACCTCGTCCTCGCTGTCGTCCCGCACGGGGATGCGGATCGTCAGGTCCTCGGTGCGGGCCACGTGCTCGACGGCCTCGGTGAGCTTGTCCACCGGGCGCAGCCCGGCCCGGGCGACCGCGAGACCGGCGGCCCCGGCGCCGACGACACCGATCGCGGACACCAGGAGCAGGACCAGGGCGAGGTCGTTGAGGGTCTTCTCGGTGCTCTTCAGGGGCAGGGCGACCAGCACGCCGATGTTGGGTCCGCGTCCGCCGCTCGTGGTGGCGGTCGGGCCGAACGGCTGGGTGAGCACGCGCAGCTCGTTGCCCTCGCTGTCGGTGCCGTTGCGGAAGTAGATGACGCGGGGCTTGAGGTCCTTGATCTCGGACTTGTCGCCCCCGGTGACCCTGATCCGGCCCGAGGCGCCGCCGAACAGGCAGATCCGGCCGTCCTCGGTGACCACCTGGGAGTACCGGTCCCGGAACAGGCCGTCGCTGGGCGGGGTGTCGGTGCAGTTGTAGAGGGTGTCCCGGAGCTGGTCCGTCTGCGTCGTGGCCCGCAGCGACTTCTTCAGGTCCTCGTCGAGCTGGTCGTACAGCTTGCCCTGCACGAGGAACCAGCACGTCACCGAGACCGCCGCCACCGCGAACGCGACCGCCGCGGCGACCAGCATCGCCAGCCGGGCCCGCATCGGCAGGGCCCGGTACCGGCGCACCAGCTGCTTCACTCGGCGCCGCCCTGGCGCAGCACGTACCCCACCCCGCGCACGGTGTGCACGAGGCGGGGCTCGCCGCCGGCCTCGGTCTTGCGCCGCAGGTACATGACGTAGACGTCGAGGGAGTTGGAGGACGGCTCGAAGTCGAAGCCCCAGACGGCCTTGAGGATCTGCTCGCGGGTGAGGACCTGGCGCGGGTGGGCCATGAACATCTCCAGGAGCGTGAACTCGGTGCGGGTCAGTTCCACCTGCCGGGTGCCGCGTGTCACCTCCCGGGTCGTCAGGTCCATGCGCAGGTCGCCGAAGGTGAGCGCGTCGTCCTGCTGGGCCTCGGCGGACACGGTCACCGCGTAGGAGCTGCGGCGCAGCAGCGCGCGGATGCGGGCGAAGAGCTCGTCCAGCTCGAACGGTTTGACCAGGTAGTCGTCCGCGCCGGCGTCCAGGCCGGTGACCCGGTCGCCGACCGTGTCGCGGGCGGTGAGCATCAGGATGGGGGTGGTGTCACCGGTGCCGCGGATGCGGCGGGCCGCGGTCAGGCCGTCCATGCGGGGCATCTGGATGTCGAGGACGACCAGGTCCGGCCGGTAGGCGGTGGACTTGTCCAGGGCGTCCGCGCCGTCGACGGCGACCTCGGTGTCGTACCCCTCGAAGGCGAGACTGCGCTGGAGTGCCTCGCGTACGGCCGGTTCGTCGTCGACGATCAGGATGCGCTGGGGGTCACGGTCGCCTTCGGCGGGGCTCATCGCTCGCGGTTCCTCGGGGTGTGGTGGGTGGGCCGGGTCGGGGGTCTCCAGCCTCGCACGGCCCCGGGCCGGACCGCGGGCGGACCGGGCCTCAGACGCCCAGCGTGCTCAGGCTGCGCATGGTGTTCAGCCGGTTCAGCGGGACCTTGCGCCGGTGCGGCCGGGCGGCGGAGGTGCGCAGGCCCATCAGCTCGGGGACGGGGGCGGGGGCGACCTCGGGGGCGCGGGTGTCCCCGGTGGCCGCGTGCAGCTCGTGCGCGACCGAGAGGGCGACGGTCAGGTCGGCCGGGCCGCGGCCCGCTTCCTGGTGCGAAACCTGCTGGATCATGACGTGCTCCCTGCTGGCTGGACGGACGCCGGCCGGACGGGTGCCGGCCGGGCGGGCGTCAGTTCTGAGCGCCCGACCGCAGCTTGGCCAGGTCGGACTTGACGGTGTCGACGGGGATGGCGAAGCCGAGGCCGACGCTGCCGGCGTCCGAGGACGAGGACGCCTGCGCGCCGGACGCGTACATCGCGGAGTTGATGCCGATGACGTGACCGCTCGCGTCGATGAGCGCGCCGCCGGAGTTGCCGGGGTTCAGGGACGCGTCGGTCTGGATGGCCTTGTACGTGGTGGTGGACGAGCCGGTGTCGCCGTTGAACTCGCGGCCGCCGAACTGGAAGGGCCACTGCCCGTCGCCGCCCTGGCCCTGGCTCTGGCCCTGGCTCTGCTCGGTGGGCACGGTGACGTCCCGGTCCAGGGCGGAGACGATGCCGCTGGTGACGGTGCCGGTCAGACCCTCGGGGGAGCCGATCGCGACGACCGTGTCACCGACCTGGACGTCGGCGGAGTCGCCCAGCGCGGCCGTCCTCAGTCCCGAGGCGCCCTGGAGCTTGAGCAGGGCGAGGTCCTTGGAGCTGTCGGTGCCGACGACCCGGGCGGTGTACCTGCTGCCGTCGCTGGTGCGCACCTTGACGGAGGTGGCGCCGGCGATGACGTGGTTGTTGGTGACGACCTCGCCGCCGGAGGTGATGACCACACCCGAGCCGGTGGAGGTGCCGTCGGTGAGCGTCGCGTTGATCTCGACCACGCTGGGGCTGACCGCGGCGGCGATGGCGGCGACGTCGCCCCTCTTGGCGGCCGGCACCACGGTGGCGGTGCTGCCGGGGGCGGCGACGCCGTCCGTGCCGGTCAGCTCCTGGAAGGCGTAGGCGGTGCCGCCGCCGACGGCCGCCGCGACGATCGCGACCGCCGCCAGGAGCCCCACCGGCCTGCGGGCACGCTTGCCCGGCGCCGGCTCGGGCGTGGCGGCCGTCGCCGGCCGGTACGGCGGCGGGGGCGGCCACTCGGGGTTCACGGGAGCGGAGTAGCTGTGCTGCTGGGGGTGCGCGCCCTGCGGGCCGTCGTACCCGTACTCGCCGCTGTGGCGGATGCTCTCGGTCATGACTGAAGAGTCCCCCGCCACCATGAGAGCTTCCTGAGTGCTCCCTGAGAAGCCCGGCAGAACCTCCTTCGCCCGATATGAGAGCGCCGCGCGGGCCGGTCAGCCCAGGCAGCCGCAGGAGGTGCGCAGCACGAGCCGGGACGGGAAGGTCTTCAGCCGCTCGCGCCGCGACCCGGGGATGCGCAGGCCGTCGTCCAGCACCAGGTCGACCGCCGCCCGGGCCATCGCGGAGCGGTCGGAGGCGACCGTGGTCAGCGGCGGGTCGGCGAGCGCGGCCTCCTTGATGTCGTCGAAGCCGGCCACCGCGAGCTGCCCGGGCACGTCGATGCGCAGTTCGCGGGCGGCGCGCAGCAGGCCGATCGCCTGGTCGTCGGTGGAGCAGAACACCGCGGGCGGCCGGTGCGGGCCGGCGAGCAGTTCCAGGGCGACGCGGTAGGCGTCGTAGCGGTTGTACGGCGCCTCGAACAGCCGGCCCTCGGTGGGCAGGCCCGCCTCGGCCATGGCCCGGCGCCAGCCCTCGACGTGGTCGGAGACGGGGTCGCCGACGGCCGGTGTCTGGGCGGTGCCGCCCATGCAGGCGACGTACTCGTAGCCGTGTTCCAGCAGGTGGCGCACGGCGAGCTGGGCGCCGCCGAGGTCGTCCGTCACCACGGCGACGTCGTCGATGGCCTCCGGGCGTTCGTGCAGCAGCACCACCCGGGCGTCCCAGGCGTCGATCTCGGCGGCGGCGCTGTCGTTCAGCGCGTGGGAGACGAGGATGAGCCCGGAGACGCGCATGCCGAGGAAGGCGCGCAGGTAGTGGACCTCGCGCTCGCCGATGTAGTCGGTGTTGCCGACCAGGACCATTTTCCCGCGCTCGGAGGCGGCCTGCTCGACCGCGTGCGCCATCTCGCCGAAGAACGGCTGGCGGGCGTCGGGGATGATGAGCCCTATGAGGTCCGTGCGCCGGGACGCCATCGCCTGGGCGACCCGGTCGGGGCGGTACCCCAGCTCCTTGATCGCGGCGAGTACACGCTCGCGCGTGGCCGGGGCGACCGGCCGGGGTCCATTGTTGATGACATAACTGACGACGGCGGTGGAGGTCCCCGCCAGCCGTGCCACATCATCCCGAGTCACCTTGGCCACGCGCGGAGTCTACGCGGATTGACCGGCCCTGGGCAGGGAGTATCACATCCCGGCCGGGCGGGCCCGGGAGCCTGCCCGGACTCACCCGACGGGAGGCGCTAGGCGTCGGCGTGCAGCTCGACGCCGTCCAGGACGGCCGCCGCCGGGTCCGCCGGCTTCGCCCGGCCGGTCCCGGCCGGTGCCTCGCCGGCGGACCGGTCGGTCTTGTCGGCGGACCGCTCGGGCTTCTCGGGCGTGACGAAGCGGTAGCCGACGTTGCGCACGGTGCCGATCAGCGACTCGTGCTCCGGGCCCAGTTTGGCCCGCAGCCGTCGTACGTGCACGTCGACCGTGCGGGTGCCGCCGAAGTAGTCGTAGCCCCACACCTCCTGGAGCAGCTGGGCGCGGGTGAAGACCCGGCCCGGATGCTGGGCGAGGTACTTGAGCAGCTCGAACTCCTTGAAGGTCAGGTCCAGGACCCGGCCCTTGAGCTTCGCGGAGTAGGTCGCCTCGTCCACCGACAGGTCACCGTTGCGGATCTCCATCGGGGAGTCGTCGTTGACGATCTGCTGGCGGCCCATGGCCAGCCGCAGCCGGGCCTCGACCTCGGCGGGGCCCGCGGTGTCGAGGAGCACGTCGTCGATGCCCCAGTCGGCGGTGACGGCGGCGAGGCCGCCCTCGGTGACCACGAGGACCAGCGGACAGCCGGGTCCGGTGGAGCGCAGCAGCTGGCACAGGCTGCGCACCTGGGGGAGGTCGCGGCGGCCGTCGACCAGGATCACGTCGGCGCCCGGGGTGTCGACCAGTGCGGGGCCCTCCGCCGGGGCGACCCGCACGTTGTGCAGCAGCAGGCCGAGCGCGGGCAGCACCTCCGTCGACGGCTGGAGGGCGTTGGTCAGGAGCAGCAGAGAACTCATACGTCTGGTTCCTCCTCGGTCCCTGCGAGGACGTGTGCGGTGCGGCACTGCTCCGCGATCCCGAAGGCCCCGTACACCGGCGGTCACCTGAGGTTTCCCGCTTCGTATACAACGCTTCCGAAAGCACGAAAGGACCCGGGGGCTACGCTGCCCGAGTCCTCTGCCCAGCAGAATAGCCCACATGAGCAACCGTCCGGCAGGTCATGTGGCAGGTTCCACCATTCGTCCGAATGCCGAGACAGGCAGACGGGGCCCTATCCGGACGTTTCTGCGCACGGCCGACGGGGTCGCGGTCGAGGCCGTATACGATCCCGGCGCCGCCGCGCCCGCCGGGCTCCCCGACGCCTCCCGGACACCCGCCGGTGACCTGGTGTTCGTGGTCGCCCACGGGTTCACCGGGGACGTGGACCGGCCGCACGTGCGCCGGGTGGCACGGGTCCTGCGCGCGCACGGCGCGGTCGTCACCTTCTCCTTCCGCGGCCACGGACGCTCCGGCGGCCGGTCCACCGTCGGTGACCGGGAGGTGCTGGACCTCACCGCCGCCGTGGACTGGGCCCGCCGCCTCGGGCACGCGCGCGTGGTGACCGTCGGCTTCTCCATGGGCGGCTCGGTGGTCCTGCGGCACGCGGCGCTGCACCCGGGCACGGTCGACGCGGTGGTCTCGGTGAGTTCGCCGGCCCGCTGGTACTACCGGGGCACGGCCCCGATGCGCCGCCTGCACTGGCTGGTCACCCGCCCCGCCGGCCGCCTGGTCGGCCGTTACGGGCTGCGCACGCGCATCCACCACCGGGACTGGGACCCCGTCCCGCTCTCTCCGGTGCAGGCGGTCTCGCGGATCGCGCCGGTCCCGCTGCTGGTCGTGCACGGCGACCGCGACGGCTACTTCCCGCTCGACCATCCCCGGATGCTCGCCGAGGCGGCCGGTGACCACGGAGAACTGTGGGTCGAGGCGGGCATGGGCCACGCGGAGAACGCGGCGGACGACGCCCTGCTGGCCCGGATCGGGGCCTGGGCGGTGTCGGCGGCGGGCTAGCCTGACCCCACACTGTCTTTGTCCATGTCTTTTCCTGCCGTCGAGTGAGGATCGAGATGCCCAAGGTCACGGTGCGGTACTGGGCCGCCGCCAAGGCCGCGGCCCAGGTCGCCGAGGAGCCGTACGAGGCGGAGACGCTGGCCGACGCGCTGGCCGCCGTGCGCGTGCGCCACCCCGGTGAGCTGACGCGCGTGCTGGAGCGGTGCTCCTTCCTCGTCGACGGCGACCCGGCCGGGACCCGCGCGCATGAGACGGTACGGCTGGCCGAGGGCGGCACGGTCGAGGTGCTCCCGCCGTTCGCAGGAGGGTGAGCGATGACCGACCAGCCGTATCAGGGCGGCCCCTACGAGGGCTACGACCACCAGCAGCAGCCCCAGCACTGGCCCGGGCACGAGCCGCAGCACGACCAGCGGCACGGGCACGATCCCGAACTGACCCAGCAGTGGCAGGGCCGGACCTGGGAGACGCAGACGCACGCGCCGGTGCCGGACCCGGCGTACCAGCAGGAGCACTACCCGCAGTCCCCGTACCCCCAGTCGTACGAGGGCTCGTACGGCGACGGGTCCTACGGTGACGGTTCGTACGGCGGCGGCTCGTACGCCGGTGGTTCGTACGGTGGTGGCCCCTACGACCAGCCTCACGCGCCCGCGCAGCACCCCGAGCCGGCCCCGGCCGCGGCCCAGGTCCCGGCGCCCACGCCCGTGCCGGAGGCGGAGGCCGGGGCGGGACCCGAGTACGGCCCCGCCACCCTCGCCGGGAACGCGCGGATCACCGACGCCCAGCGGGCCCGGCTGGAGGGCCGCTCGCCGGTCATCGAGCCCGGCATGCAGCCGGCGGCGCTCACCGCGGTGCTGGGCCTGCTGCTGGCCGTCACCGCGCCGGTCGCCTCGTACGCCCTCGTCGTACCGCTCGTGGTGCTCCAGGCGGTGACGGCGGCCGGCTGGTTCCGGCTGAACGGCATGTGGCCGGCCCGGCAGGGCATCGCGCTGGCCTTCGCGGGCGCGCTGACCGCCGACGTGGCCGTCCTCGCGGCCGGCCGCGACCACGCACTGGTGGCCATCCTGGGCTCGCTCGGCCTGTGGGTCCTGCTCTCCCTCGTCCTCCAGCTGCGCTCGCACGCCTCGCCCGACGAGCGGATCTACGGCCTGATGGCGACGGTCGCCTCGGCGGCGCTCGCCGTACTGGCCACCGGCTTCCTCGCCGCCGACACGCACGCGGTGTCGGTGGGCGCGGTCGCGGTCGCGGTCGCCGTCCTCGCCCGCGCCCTGCCCCTGCCGACCCCGGCGTCGGTCGTGGTGGCCGTGCTGGCGGCGGCGGGCGCGGGGATCGCGGCCGGCGCGATGACCGGCTTCGGCACGAAGGGCGCGCTGCTGGGCGGCGCCGCCGGGGTGTGCGCGCTGATCGGCCACCGGGTGGCGAGCTACGACTACCCGTCCCGCTTCGTCCACTTCACCGCGGGCGTCGCCCTGCCCCTCTCGGCGGCGGCACCGGTGGTGTGGCTGCTGGGCCGCGCCCTGGGCCACTGAACCCGTCCGGCGGCCTTCGCGGCGAACCTCAGCCGAGCGGGTGCTCGTGTTTGACGCCGGCCACGAAGGCCACCCAGGTGGCCGCCCCGAAGACGAGTGCGGCGCGGGCGGGGGCCTTGCTGTCGCGGACGGGGACGACGGAGGGGAGGTTGTCGGCGACTTCCAGGCACTGGCCGCCGTCCGAGTTGCTGTAGCTGCTCCTACGCCGGTCCGCGTCCAGGAAGTCGTCGGAGACCTCGACGCAGTCGCCGCCCGTAGTGTTGCTGCGGCTGCTCTTGCGCCAGCCGGCGGCGCGGAGGAAGTCGTCGGAGACTTCGACGCATTCGCCGCCGCTCGTGTTGCTGTAGCTGCTCCTGCGCCACGTCACGCTTCTCATGTCTATGGCTCGCACGGCATTTCCTCCAGCGTCCGCAGGATGAAGTGGCGCGACTCGGCCGGGGACAGCGCGAGGTCGCGCATCGCATCGTACCTACGCTGTAGCAGCTCAACTGAGACGTTTTCTTCCAGCAGTTCGCCACGCAGGTCGTTCTCGGTGTAGGCGACCGTACGGCCGTCGAGCAACCGCAGGAACATCACGGCGGTGTTCAGCAAGCCGTGCAGACCAGCGCTGAACGGCAGTACCTGGAGCGTGATGTTCGGGCGCTCGGCGGCCTCCGCCAAGTACGACAACTGCTCCCGCCAGGCCTGGACATCGCGCAGCGTCGTGCGCAGCACCGTCTCGGAGATGATGCCGCGGAAAGGCGGAGGGTCGTCACCATCGAGCAGAGGGCGTCGTCCCAGTCGGGCTTCCACCTGCTGGTCCAGTTCGGCTCCCTTGAGCCAGCCCGCGCTGAGCGCCTCACGCGCGTAACCGGCTGTCTGGAGCAGTCCCGGCGGCGCACTCACCGCGTAGTGCCACAGGCTCACCGCCTCGGCCTCCAGCACCATGTACCGCCGGTACTGCTCCCTGAACTGGGTGGGGTCGGCGACCGCCAGTTCCCAGAGGGTCACCAGTAGGCCCGGTGTCGCGTAGTACTGGTCCAGGGCCTGTACGACCTCCGGGCCGCCCAGGGTCTGGCCGCTCTCCATCTTGGAGAACTGGGACGAGTCCCAGCCCACCTCCTTGGCGAGGTCCCGCAGGGACAGGCCGCGTTCGCCGCGCAGGCGCCGCAGTTCCTCGGTGAACCGCGCCCTCGGCTCCTGGCTCCGTCCGGTGATCACCAGCCGTTGAGGCATCGCACTCCTGTTGAATTTGTTGAATTTGGTGGCCGCAACGTTGAATTTGGGCCTCTCAACAGCTCAAACGCGCTTTCCGTGGGCCATGCTCGTAGGCATTCCGGACACGCAGGGTAGTCCTACGTATGCGCTGCGCTCAGGCGTTCATGGAAAGGAGCAGGCCGCGATGACAACGACGTCGGAGCCCCACGAGCCGGGGAGCCTCCTCTACGACCCGGCCACCGACAGGGTCGGCGAGTACCGCGACCGGGCCGGCCCGTACGCGTTGCTGCGCCCCGTCGGCGGTGGGGTGGAGTGGGAGGCCGATCCGGGCACCCTGCGCCCGGCCACCGACCGGGAGCGGCTCTGCGCGAGTGTCCGGGCCGTCAACCGCCGTGCCGGGGCGCTGCCTTCGCTGCCCGCGCCGCTGGACGACGTCAGCCGGCCGCCGCGTCCGGTGCCGGGCTGTGCCGTGTGCGCGGAGCTGGCCGGGCGGCGGGAGGAGGCGCGGGCGGCGTTCGACCGCAGTGCCGAGACCGATGTGAACGTGCTGCTGCGCCAGCACCAGCGGCAGGAGCACCGCGCGTGACGGGGACCGGGGGGCTGCCGTACGAGGAGTGCCGACGGTGGGGGCGGCGTTCGCCGCGGGACGCGGTGGGCCCGTGGCCGGCCTACGCGCTGCCGCCGTTCCGACCACCCGCGTGGGAGGACCCGCTCAGTGGCCCCGTGTTCCGGCCGAGCCCCGCGCGCCGGGCCCGGCGGCGACCGGCCGGCGGGGCGGTGGTGAGCGGCGTGCTCACCGCGCTGTGTGCCGCCGCGCTGCTCGTGACCGTGGTCCTCGCGGCCGTCCGGACGCGCGGCTGACCGGGGCCGGGGGCGGCCGAAGGGCCGCACCCCCACTGGCGTCCAACCCAGGGGGTGCGGCCCTTCGACCTCGGCGAGTCGCGCGAGGGCGGCTCAGACCGCGATGGCGACCTCGGCCAGGCCGCCCTGCTGGGCGACGACCGTGCGGTCGGCCGTGCCGCCCGGGATCAGCGCCCGCACGGTCCACGTGCCCTCGGCCGCGTAGAAGCGGAACTGGCCGGTCGCGGAGGTGGGTACCTCGGCGGTGAACTCGCCGGTCGAGTCGAGCAGTCGGACGTACCCGACCACCGGCTCGCCGTCGCGGGTCACCTGGCCCTGGATCGTGGTCTCACCGGGCTTGACGGTCGAGGCGTCCGGGCCGCCGGCCTTCGCTCCACACATGTCTGTCTCTCCAGAGGTGTCTGACCGGGGAGGCCGGTCGGGATGGGTTACTTGCCGGAGCCGAGTTCGATCGGCACGCCGACGAGGGAGCCGTACTCGGTCCAGGAGCCGTCGTAGTTCTTGACGTTCTCCACGCCCAGCAGCTCGTGCAGCACGAACCAGGTCAGGGCCGAGCGCTCACCGATGCGGCAGTAGGCGATGGTGTCCTTGGCCAGGTCGACGTCCTCGGCGGCGTAGAGGGCCTTGAGGTCCTCGTCCGACTTGAACGTGCCGTCGTCGTCGGCGTTCTTCGACCACGGGATGTTCTTGGCGCTCGGCACGTGCCCCGGACGCTGCGACTGCTCCTGCGGCAGGTGCGCCGGGGCGAGCAGCTTGCCGGAGAACTCGTCGGGCGAGCGGACGTCGACCAGGTTCTGGGCGCCGATCGCGGCGACGACGTCGTCCCGGAAGGCGCGGATCGCCTTGTTCTGCGGCTTGGCGGAGTACTCGGTCTTCGGGCGCTCGGGGACCTCGTCACCGGGGACCAGCTCGCGGGCGTCCAGCTCCCACTTCTTGCGGCCGCCGTCGAGGAGCTTGACGTTGTCGTGGCCGTACAGCTTGAAGTACCAGTAGGCGTACGACGCGAACCAGTTGTTGTTGCCGCCGTAGAGGATCACCGTGTGGTCGTTGGCGATGCCCTTCTCCGACAGGAGCTTCTCGAAGCCCTCCTGGTCGACGAAGTCACGGCGGACCGGGTCCTGGAGGTCCTTGGTCCAGTCGATGCGGATCGCGTTGCGGATGTGGTTCTTCTCGTAGGCGGACGTGTCCTCGTCCACCTCGACGATCGCGATGGTCGGGTCGTCCAGGTGCTCCTGGAGCCAGTCGGCGTCGACCAGGACGTCGCTGCGGCTCATGCTCTTTCTCCTCCGGGGCAGTTACGGCGGGGCGTGCGAAGTAGCGAGGGGCGCGCACTCGGTGCCCGAGCGGCGCGCGGAAGCCCTGACGACAGGGCGGTGAGATGCGGAAGCCTGGCTTCCGCTCAGAAGGGGCGACAGAGCATGGCGGCAACGCGGCACAGGTCCACTGCCCGCCGCTTCGTGAGATCCGCCTGTCGCCTCATGCCGACGATCGTAGGGAGGTACGGGCGGGCATGTCACCGCCGTGTCATATGTCGAGACGCGATCGTCCGAATGGCGGGATACGAGAGGCGCCCGGGGGTCCTCCGGGGACCTCCGGGCGCTCGCGCGGGTCACCGCGCCGGTCTGCGGGCCTGGCCGTCTCGCCAGTCGGACAATCGGTGTCCACCGGCGGTCCGGCCGCGGTGTCCGGTCGACTACCCCGCCAGCCGGACGTCCGAACCCTTCACACTGATCTTCACGCCGTCGGGCGCGGCCCGCACCTTGTCGAGCTTTATGCCGCCGGGCAGCCGGTCGATGGCCTGCTGGAAGTCGGTGATCTCGCGGACGCGGTTCTCGGCGAGTGCGGCGGGCCCCAGCTTGGGCAGCGAGTCCGCGTGCACCTCGACCCGGTCGTTGACCACGGCCACCGAGCTGAGCACCGACACCGTCTGCTTCAGCCCGAGGGACGAGACGGTCCCCTCCACCGCGACCTTGATCTTCCCGTTGCCGCCGTCGGAGAGCCCGACGATCCGGGCGGTGACCCCGGGGGCCACCTCGGTCGGCTCGGCCTTGACGGTCTTCAGCAGCTCGGCGTAGGAGACCGTCGCGGTGCCGGTCGCGCTCGCCGCCGTCGCGGAGCTGTAGTCACCGGAGAACGCGACGCCCTTCATGTGGGCCTTCAGACCGTCCACGCGGATGGTCTGCCCGGCCTTGCCGCTCTGCGCCTGGTAGTCGTCGATGCCGACCTCGACGTCGTCGAGGGAGCCGCCCGCCAGCTGGGTGAGGAACGGGAAGCCCTTGATGTCCACGTCCGGGGTGGAGGCCAGGTTCTCCGTCGCCTTCAGCTTGTCCGCCGCCTCACCCTCCGCGAAGTGCACGGCGACCCGGTCCGCGATCACGAACAGCCCGCCCAGGATCACGACGAGGATCAGCAGTATTCGCAGGGCGCGCATGTGGTGGTTCCCCCCGGGGTCGGTGGCGGTGATCGGGACGCGTACGTCCACGCCACGGTAACCCCGGGGTCCCGGAGGCACGGTCATTGTCGATCAGTTGTGACAGGGCCCGTCGGGCCCGTCGGCCCTACCCTGGAAGCATGTACGCCCGACGGCGGCACCTGTACTTCGCCATGATGGGGATCTGCATCGGCCTCTTCGTCCTGGCGTGGGGGGTCGTGCGCGTGTGGTCCGTGCCGGCGGCCGTCGGCATGTGCGTCATCGCCATGGTCATCCCGCCGGTCGCGGCGATGGTCGCCAACCGCCGGGGCCCGGACGACCGCTGGTGGGACGACCCCTCCGGGGACCCCGAGTCGGACGACTGGTGGGACGAACTGGACGGCCGCAAGCGCCCGCGCTCCTGACCGCCCGTTCCCCGAACCGGGCCGGCGGGCTCAGTACACGAGGGCCTGGGTGTCGTCGGCCAGCGCCTCCTGCACGAACACCTGCGCGCCCGCGATCCGCACGCCCTCGATGACGTCCTTCTCGCCGATCTCCCGGCGGGCGGCGCACTGCGTGCACAGCGTGAGGCGCCCGGCCGCGAGGACGGAGTCGATCAGGTCCGGCAGCGGCGCCGCGTGCGGCAGCTCGAACTCGGCGGCCCGGCCCGGCAGCGCGAACCAGGACGACTCCCCGGTCAGCCACAGCGAGACCTCGACGCCACTGGCCACGGCCACCGCGGCCACCGTGAACGCCTGCGAGCAGCGCTCGGGGGCGTCCGCCCCGGCCGTCACCTTGATCACGAGCTTCTTCGCCATGCCCGCATCGTAAGCCGACGGCCCGCCACCGACCCCGGTGCCGGGCGCTCGCGAGCCGCGGTCGGACCGGCGCCGCCGCCGTGCGGAGCGAGCCGTTCGGCCGAGCGGACCTCGTCGGGAGGGCGGGGCCCGGGCCGCGTAAGCTGGTCTGCGGCTCTGTCGTCCGTCCACCTTCGCTCAAGGAGCACCCGTGGAGATCTTCTACGAAATCCTGCTCGTCCTGGTCTGCCTCGGCGTGCTCGCCTTCGCCGGCCTGACCGTGAAGAAGCTGTACCAGGGCCAGCGCTGACCCACCCCAAGGAAAGCTGTCGCTCATGATCGAGATCCCGTCCGACCTGCACAAGGACCTCGTCCCGCTCGTTTTCCTGCTCGGCAACTGGGCCGGCGCGGGCGTGCACGACTTCCCCGGCTCGCAGAAGTGCAACTTCGGGCAGGAGGTCGCCTTCACCCATGACGGCCGTGACTTCCTCGAGTACCGCTCCCACACCTGGGTGCTGGACGACGACGGCAACAAGGTCCGCCCCCTGGAGTCCGAGCACGGCTTCTGGCGGATCGACGCGGAGCGCAAGGTCGAGGTGACGATGACCCGCGACGACGGCGTCATCGAGATCTGGTACGGCGAGCTGGCCGACAAGAAGCCCCAGATCGACCTGGTGACGGACGCCGTCGCCCGCACGGCCGCCTCGCAGCCGTACAGCGGCGGCAAGCGGCTGTACGGGTACGTGAAGAGCGACCTGATGTGGGTCGGCGAGAAGCAGACCCCCGAGGTCCCGCTGCGCCCCTACATGTCGGCCCAGCTGAAGAAGGTCGTCACCCCGGAAGAGGTCGAGCGCTGGGCGAAGGCCCTCCCGGACGACCTCCCGGACGACGGCATCGCCTTCTTCAAGTAGGCCGCCGGCCGCCACCCGCGGTCCGGAGGCCGACTGGTCCTAGACTTCCAGTGTGGTGAGCACCGACTGGAAGAGCGACCTCAGGCAGCGCGGCTACCGGCTGACGCCGCAGCGCCAGCTTGTCCTCGAAGCCGTGGACACCCTCGAACACGCGACCCCCGACGACATCCTCGTGGAAGTGAGGAGGACGGCGTCGGGGGTCAACATCTCCACCGTCTACCGCACGCTGGAGCTGCTGGAGGAGCTGGGCCTGGTCAGCCACGCCCACCTCGGGCACGGCGCGCCCACCTACCACCTCGCCGACCGCCACCACCACCTGCACCTGGTGTGCCGGGACTGCGAGAACGTCATCGAGGCGGACGTCGGCGTGGCCGCGGAGTTCACCGACAAGCTGCGCGAGCAGTTCGGGTTCGACACCGACCTGAAGCACTTCGCGATCTTCGGCCGGTGCCAGGACTGCTCCCGGAAGGCCGCGACCCCCTCGTCGTAGGCTTGCGGTATGAAGAGCCCCCTGCTGTCGCTGCCCGGCGCCGTTCCCGCCGAGGGTGTGGACGAAGGCGTCGCCGCCCACTACGGAGACCTGTTCCGCGAGCAGCGCGCCCTCGCCGACGGCACCGGCTTCGTCGACCTCTCGCACCGCGGTGTCGTCACCGTCAGCGGTGCGGACCGGCTGAGCTGGCTGCACCTGCTGCTCACCCAGCACGTCAGCGAACTGCCCGCGGGCGAGGCCACCGAGGCCCTGATCCTCTCCGCGAACGGACACATCGAGCACGCCCTGTACCTGGTGGACGACGGCACGACCGTCTGGGCCCACGTGGAGCCCGGCACCCAGGAGGCGCTCATCGCCTACCTGGAGTCGATGAAGTTCTTCTACCGGGTGGAGGTCGCCGACCGCACCGCCGACACCGCCGTGGTCCACCTGCCCGCCGGCTCGATCACCGAGCCGCCGAAGGAGGCGGTGGTCCGCGAGACGCCGTACGGCCGTGACCTGTTCCTGCCGCGCGCCGGGCTGGAGGAGTTCGCCGCCGCGCACGGGCCGGCCGTCGGCATCCTCGCCCACGAGGCGCTGCGCGTGGAGCACCACCGGCCCCGGCTCGGCTTCGAGACCGACCACCGCACCATCCCGCACGAGCTGGGCTGGATCGACACCGCCGTCCACCTCCAGAAGGGCTGCTACCGCGGGCAGGAGACCGTGGCCCGGGTGCACAACCTGGGCAAGCCGCCCCGGCGGCTGGTCTTCCTGCACCTGGACGGCAGCGAGGTCCACCTGCCGCCGGCGGGCACGGAGATCCGGCTCGCGGACGAGGAGCCCGACGGCCGGAAGATCGGCTTCGTCACCACGTCCGTGCGCCACCACGAGCTGGGTCCGGTGGCGCTGGCCCTGGTCAAGCGGAACGTGCCGGTCGACGCGCGGCTGCTGGCCGGGGACACGGCCGCCGCCCAGGAGGTCGTCGTGGCGCCCTGAGGGCCCCAGGGCCCGCCGCCCGGCCCGGCCCGGTCAGACCTCCAGCAGCACCGTGAACGGGCCGTCGTTCGTCAGCGACACCCGCATCCGCGCGCCGAACCGGCCCGTCGTCACCGTCGCGCCCAGCGCCCGCAGCCGGGCCACCACCTCGTCCACCAGGGGCTCGGCGACCTCGCCCGGGGCCGCCGCGTTCCAGGTGGGCCGGCGGCCCTTGCGGGCGTCGCCGTACAGGGTGAACTGGCTGATCACCAGCAGCGGGGCGCCGGTGTCGCTGCACGACCTCTCGTCGTGCAGCATCCGCAGCGTCCACAGCTTGCGGGCCAGCCGGTCCGCCTTCTCCGGGGTGTCCTCGTGGGTCACCCCGACGAGGACGCACAGCCCCTCGCCCTCGAGGGCGCCCACCGTCTCGCCGTCCACGACGACGCTCGCGCCGTCCACTCTCTGCACCACCGCACGCATGCGGACCATGATGCCGGGTGCCGCGCGCCCGGCGGCGCGGGGCCACCGTCGCGCCGAGGTGGGCCGCGGCCGGTCGAAAGCGGTCGCAGCCGGTCGCAGACGGTCGTGGTGGACCCCGGCGGGCCGCGGCGGGCCCAATTTGTTTCCGTTACCGCCCATCTGGGGCTGTTCGGGGGCACTCGGTCACATAGCGGCGGGTTGGGGTGGCACGATGCTGTCACACGCGGGTCGAGGGGACGGTCACCACCAGATGAGCACACCGAGTACCAGCGGGCGGCTGGGGACACAGAAGGCATTCCGGCCGCCCGCGCAGCGTGCCGACGGCACCACGGGCCCCGAGCCCCGCCCGGGCACGGGCCGCTCCCAGGGGCACGACCTGGTCCGGCTGAGCCTGCCCGAGCTGCGCGCCCTGCTGCGCGACGCCCAGCGCGACGAGGCGGACCTCAGCTATGTGCGGCGGCTGCTGCACGGCCGGATCGACATCCTGCGGGCGGAGTTGGGCCGGCGGGGCCGGACGTCGGTGCCGGCGCCCGTGGACGGCTCGGTGGTCGACCGGCTCCCGGAGATCCTCCAGGACGCCCCGGCCCGGCAGCGCTCCTCGGCCCGGCACGTCACGCTCGGCACCCCGCACAACGAGGAGTACCGGCTGCTGGCCGCCGAGATGCTCGGCGGGGTCGAGCTGTCCGACCTGACGGCCCGGACCGATCCCGAACTGGTGGCCGCCATGGGCCGGCTGGTCCGTTACGAGCAGGAGGTCTCCCGGCGCCGCCAGCTGCTCCAGCGCACGGTCGACGACTGCGGCCGGGAGATCACCCGCCGCTACCGGGCGGGCGAGGCCCAGATCGACGACCTGCTGACCTGACGGCACCCGCCCGCCCGCGGTGGGCGGGGTCCCCGTGCGGCGCGCCCGGGCGGGCGAGAGGGCGCCGTCCGGTGGCCGGCGCCCTGGTGTGCCCGTCCGGGCGGTCGAGCCGCCCGGACCGTCGCTGCGGCTCCCCTCTCCCGGCGACGCCGACTGTTCATCCGTAGCGAGCTGTTCAGTTGTGGCTGTGCGACGCGTGTTCAGTTGTGGCTGTGCGGGATGTTCAGTTGTGGCTGTGCGCTCCGGTGGCCGTTCCCTGTCCGGGCTCCCGGCTCCCCTCCGGGAGGGAACCCGGTCGGCCAACCACGAGGAGGCCTGACCAGGTCGGGCAAGTTGGCTGCCAACTTCACTGTACTTATCTCCGCCGGGAAGCGGCTCATAACCAGCTACGGCGGAACTGCCAGAAGTTGGCGGGAAGTTGTACGGTGCCAGGTGTGGACCCGGAGCACGTCCCCGCCAGTGGGCGGACGAGGCCCCAGCGGCACCGCTCGTCCCACCGCGAGATCGCCGACGAACTGCGGCGCCGGATCAGGACCGGAGTGCTGCGGCCGGGCGAGCGCATGCCCACCCAGGCGAGGCTGGCGGACGAGTTCGGGGTCGAGCGCGGTGCCGTCAGGCAGGCGCTGCGCATCCTCCAGTCGGAGCGGCTGCTCACCGACGTCTCCAAGGGCAGTCCGGCCACCGTGGCGGCGGTCCCGGGGCCCGCGCGTGCCCCGGCCGGCCCGGCGGCGCCGCCGCAGCCCACCATGGTGGCCCTCGCGCCGCGGATCGCCGACGCCTTCGCCGCCCCGCACGTGCGGATCGACGCGCTCTGCCTGACCGCGGTCTCGCTCACGATGGCGATCGGGGAGCCGCTGCGGCAGATCCACGCGGGCCGGCTGGAACCGGCCAAGATCGACCTCCGGCTGCTGCTGCCCGGCCGGAACATCGACCTCGCCTTCCCGACCCCGGTGGACGCCGGGGACGGGGGCCTGCTGCACCGGCGCTGGCTGGCCCAGCGCAACGCCCAGGGCCTGGTGCTGCGGCAGAACCTCGAGGCCCTGCGCACCACCCACGGCATCGACGTGCGGGTCTCCTTCCGGGCACTGCCCTTCACCCCGCCGGTGAAGCTGTATCTGCTCAATGGCTCGCAGGCGCTGTTCGCGTACTACACGCTGGGGCGCCGCGAACAGGAGATCGAGCACGAGCACGTGGAGCTGTACGACGCCGACGGCACCCGGTCGGTGCTGTTCGCCTTCGGGCAGCGCACCGGGCGGCCGGACGCGGCGTTCGTGGAACAGTCCCGGCTGTGGTTCGACGCCCTGTGGGAGACGATCAGCTCCGAGCTGGTCCTCACCCCCTGAGCGACACCAACCTGACCGAGTTGGTAACCAACTTCACCCACTCCCGACCCACTTGGTCGTCCGGCACGAACAACTCGCGCGCAACTCCCCGAAGATGGGTCAGGGTTGTAGCTTTTGGTCGTGACCCAGGAGAACGCGGCAGTCAACGGCGGTGGACGGCGCAGCTCGCGGCAGATCGCCGACACCCTGCGCGACCGCATCCGCTCCGGTGCCCTGCGGGCCGGTGAACGGCTGCCGACCCAGGCCGAGCTGGCCGGGGAGTTCGGTGTGGAGCGGGGCGCGGTGCGCCAGGCCCTGCGGGCACTCCAGGAGGACGGCCTGCTCAGCAACGTCAGCAAGGGCAGCCCGCCCCGGGTCGCCGGGCCGGCGGTCGCCGCGCACGAGGGGCCGCAGCCGACCATGGTGGCCCTCGCCCCCCGGCTCACCGACGCCTTCGCCGCGCCGCACGTGCGCATCGACGCCGTCTGCCTGACCGCGCAGAGCCTCATACCCGCGCTCGGCGAACCGCTGCGGCTCATCCACGACGGTCGGCTGCGGCCCCGGCGGGTCGACGTCCGGGTCCTGCTGCCGTCCCGGGACATCAACCTGGCCTTCCCGGTCTCCGTCGACGCCGGCAGCGACGACGACGCGGTGCACCAGCGCTGGCTCGGGATGCGCAACGCCCAGGGCCAGGTGCTCCAGTACAACCTCCAGGCGCTGCGCGGCACGCACGGCATCGACGTCCAAGTGACTTTCCGGGCACTGCCGTTCACCCCGCCGGTGAAGCTGTACCTGCTCAACGGGTCGGAGGCGCTGTTCGCGTACTACACGGTCACGCGCCGCGCGGAGCCCACCGAGGACGGGACGCTGGAGATGTACGACGCGCTCGGCTCCGAGTCCCTGCTGTTCTCCTTCGAGCGGCGGGCCGGGCAGCGGGACGCGGCGTTCGTGGAACAGTCGCAGAAGTGGTTCGACGCCCTCTGGGAAACCATCAGCACGGACCTGACACTCTCTTAGTGACTTCTGATGCGACTTCTGACGCGACTTTCGTTGCGAGCGAGATCGAGAAGCTACGGGGACTGATCACACCTGCCCGTTTCGTGCTGTGGGACTTCGACGGACCGATCTGCCGGCTGTTCGCCACCCACCGGGCCGAGCGGGTGGCGGCGGACCTGGTGGACTGGCTGGAGCGGCAGGGGCTGCGCGGCCTGCTCACCGACGCCGAGCGCGAGACGCTGGACCCGCAGGTCGTGCTGCGGGCCGTGGGCCGCCGCCGCCCGGGCAGCGACCTCGTCACCGGTCTGGAGGAACGGCTCACCCAGGAGGAGCTGCGGGCCGCCGCCTCCGCGCTGCCCACCGCCTACGCCGACCCGCTCATCCGCACCTGGACGGCCGTCGGCGCCCGCCTGGCCGTCACCACCAACAACTCACCCCGGGCGGCCCGCACCTACCTGGAGTCCCGCGGCACCGCCGGCTGTTTCGCCCCCCACCTGTACGGCCGCACCGAACACCTGCACCACCTCAAACCGGACCCGCACTGTCTGAACCGCGCCCTCAACGCGATGGGCGCGGCGCCCACGACGGCCCTGATGATCGGCGACTCCCTCTCCGACCTGACCGCGGCCCGCCGGGCCGGCGTCCCCTTCCTGGGCTACGCGCGCCGCGCCCAGAAGGCGAAGGCCCTGCGCGCGGCGGGCGCGGACCACGTCGTGCGCTCACTGGAACCCCTGCTGCGGCTGCTGCGTGGCGCCCGCGGCTAGGGGCCTTTCGTTCGGATCGGGCCGGGCCCCGCGAGCCCGGCATGATCCGAACGAGAGGCTCTGGCGTGCCGCCGCGGTGGCTCGCGGTGCGTTACGATGCGGCCACTGCGGGCCACCGCCCGGAACGCGTACGCCACACCCGGCGCGGGTGGAGCGGCCGACCACCCGTCGGACCGCTCGTCCCGGGCGTGCGGGCGTGGCGGCCCCGCCGGGCCCGGTGTTCCGGCCGACGGGTCCCGCGACGCCGTCCCGGTCCCCGGCCCCTCCGACCCGTCCCACCAGAACCGCCTTTTCCGCACGACCTACCCGGAGTGGCCCGTGGGCGCACCGCCCGTTCCCCGTGCCGCCGCCGGGGAGCACGCCGGCAGAGCCCGGACCGACGCCCTCGTCCGTGAGTTCGTGGCCCGCGCCGTCGCGGCCGGCCGCGACGACCACGGCCACCACCGTTACGACCACCGCCGGGACCACGTCGTGCCCCTCGCCGAACCCCTCGCCGGGCTCCTCGGCCGGGCGCCCGGCACTCCGGTGACCGTGCGGGTGACGCGGCCGGACGCGGTGCCCCTGGTGATCCGGACCTGGCGGAGCGAGCCGGAGATCCTGCGCGCCGTGCGCGGGGCGCTGCCGCACGTGCCCGTGTGCCTGGCCGCGGGGCCCGGCTACGCCGTCCACAGCCATGTGGACGGCACCGCGCTCGCCGACACCCACCGTCCCGGGGAAGAGGTCGAGGCCCCCCTGCTGCGGGAGCTGGCGGAGCTCCTCGCCGCGATCGCCCAGGTCCGCGGCGGTGTCCTGCCGCCCCTGCCGACCCACTGGCCGCGCAACCACACCGACTCCCAGGGCTTCCTGCGCACCCTCGCCCACCTGACCGACCAGCAGATCCGGCAGCCCCACCGGCGCCGGTACGGCGGCCTGTTCACCGCCCTCGGTGTGCCCGAGGACGCCCTGTCGCGGTTCGCCGACCGCGTCCCCGCGCTCACCCGGCGGCCGTACGGGCTGGTCCACGGCGACCTGCACCCCGGCAACCTGGTCCGGCCGGCCACCGGCGACCGGCGGCTGACTTGCGTGGACTGGGAACAGGCCAGCTACGGCGACCCGCTGCACGACCTCGCCGTCCACCTGCTGCGCACCGGCCACCCGGAGCACCGGCGGCCCGCCGCCGTCGACGCCTGGGCCGAGGCGGTGCACCGGGTCCGGCCCGCCGCCACGGCCGGCCTCTCCCGTGACCTGCGGCACTACCTCGACTTCGGCTGCGCCCGGGCCCTGTACGCCGACGTGATCCGGGCCGCCCGCTCGCTGGAGGACGCCTTCGACCAGCGGCGCCTGGACGCGGCGACGGCGACCGTCCGGGACGCGCTGCGCGCCGCCGCCGGCCCGCTGCGGCTGGGCCGGGTGCCCGAGCGGCGGGAGATCGAGCGGATCCTGTTCCGGCGGGCGGCGTCCGGAGCCGTGCCCCGGCGCCCCGCACCGGTCCGCGCCCTCGGCTGGACCCCCGACCGGCGCGTCCCCGAACACCCCGACTTCCCCTACCCGGCGGTCGCCGACGCGCTGTTCCTGGAGGGCGCGGCCCCGGCCGACCGGGTCTTCAAGGGGGCCGCGCACCTCACCACGGTGCTCCGGGTGCCCGGGACCGCGTTCCCCGTCGTCGTCCGCCGCGAGGCGACCGTCGTCCTGCGGCGCGAGACCGGTTTCCTCAGCGAGCACGTCGTGCTCCGGGCGATCGAGCGGTCCGGGGCGGCGGTGGCCGCGCCGCGGGTGCTCGCGCTGGGCACCAGCCACGCCACGGACCCCGCCCACCGGTACGGCGGGGACGCCTTCACCGTCCACACCTACGAGGGCGCCCGCGACCTGGGCCGCCGCCCCGAGCACCCGGTGCACGGGCTGTTGCCGCACGAGGCGGACTGCCTGGTCGACCAGCTCGCCGCGCTCACCGGGGTCGACTACGCCCCGACCGACCCGGTGGCCGGCGGCCCCGGTTTCTACGGCTGGCTCAGCGAACAGCTGGTGGCGCTGGTCGCGGGCCTGCCCGGCGAGTCGCAGCGGGCGGCCCGCTTCCTGGGCCTGCCGGACGCGCCCCGGCTGCGCGAGATCCTCGCCCGGCACCGGGTCACCGACCGGGCCTGCGCCCTGCTGCACGGCGACCTCAACCCCTGGAACCTGGTGCGCCGCGAGGACGGCCGGCCGCTGACCCTCATCGACTGGGAGATGGCCCTGGTCGGGGACCCGCTGTACGAGCTGGTGCGGCACATGCACCTGACCCCGACCCGGCCGGAGATCCGGGACCGCATGTTCCGCCGCTGGGACGCCCGGCTGCCCGCGCGGTTCACCGAGGGCTGGCAGCGGGACTGGCGGGTGTACCGGTGGATCGAGATCGTCCGTTCGGCCTACGTCGACCTGGACCGGATGGTCACCGGCACCGGCCTGGACGCCCCCAACGTGCGGCGCGCGGTGGACGCGTACCCCATGACGCTGGCCGCGGCCACCGCCTCCCTGGGCCTGTCGTCCCGGTGGCGCGGCACCCCGCACCCGGCCTGGCCGACCGGGCCCGGCTCCCCCGCGTAGGCTCCCCCGACGTGGTGCACACCCGCCCCCTGCCGTTATGAACGGCGGCCGGCGATCAGGCGCCGACGTACTCCGCCAGGTGCTCCCCGGTGCGGGTCGAGCGGGCCGCCACCAGCTCGGCGGGGGTGCCCTCGAAGACGATCCGGCCGCCGTCGTGCCCCGCGCCCGGACCCAGGTCGATGATCCAGTCGGCGTGTGCCATGACCGCCTGGTGGTGCTCGACGACGATGACCGATCTGCCGGAGTCCACCAGCCGGTCCAGCAGGCCCAGCAACTGCTCCACGTCGGCGGGGTGCAGCCCCGTGGTCGGTTCGTCCAGGACGTAGATCCCGCCCTTCTCCGCCATGTGCGTGGCCAGCTTCAGCCGCTGCCGCTCGCCCCCGGAGAGCGTGGTGAGCGGTTGGCCCAGGGTGAGGTAGCCGAGGCCCACGTCGGCCAGGTCGGCGAGCACCCGGTGGGCGGCCGGGGTCCGTGCCGGGCCCGCGCCGAAGAACTCCTCCGCCTCCGCCACCGTCATCTCCAGCACCTGGCTGATGTCCCGGCCGCCGAGCCGGTACTCCAGCACCGAGGCGTCGAACCGCCTGCCCTCGCACTCCTCACAGGTGACCGCGACACCGGCCATCATCGCCAGGTCGGTGTAGACGACACCGGCACCGCCGCACCCCGGGCAGGCGCCCTCCGAGTTGGCGCTGAACAGCGCCGGCTTCACCCCGTTGGCCTTGGCGAAGGCCTTGCGGACCGGTTCCAGCAGCCCGGTGTACGTCGCCGGGTTGCTGCGGCGCGAACCGCGGATCGGCGCCTGGTCGACCGACACCACCCCGTGCCCGGCCGGCACCGACCCGTGGACCAGCGAACTCTTGCCCGAACCGGCGACCCCGGTGACGACGACCAGCACCCCGAGCGGGATGTCGACGTCCACCCCCCGCAGGTTGTGCCGCGTCGCCCCGCGGATCTCCAGCGCCCCGGACGGCTCGCGCACCGACTCCTTCGGCGCCGCCCGGTCGTCCAGGTGCCGGCCGGTGAGCGTGCCGCTCGCCCGCAGCCCCGCCACGGTGCCCTCGAAACAGACGGTGCCGCCCGCCGTACCGGCGCCCGGGCCGAGGTCCACCACGTGGTCGGCGATCGCGATGACCTCCGGCTTGTGCTCCACCACCAGCACGGTGTTGCCCTTGTCGCGCAGCCGCAGCAGCAGGTCGTTCATCCGCCGGACGTCGTGCGGGTGCAGACCGGCCGTCGGCTCGTCGAAGACGTACGTGACGTCGGTGAGCGAGGAACCGAGGTGGCGGATCATCCGGGTGCGCTGCGCCTCGCCGCCCGAGAGGGTGCCCGCGGGCCGGTCCAGCGACAGGTAGCCGAGTCCGATCTCCACGAACGAGTCCAGGGTCTCGCCCAGCGAGCGCAGCAGCGGCGCCACCGAAGGCTCGGCCAGCCCCCGCACCCACTCGGCCAGGTCGCTGATCTGCATGGCGCAGGCGTCGGCGATGCTGATCCCGTCGATCTTCGAGGAGCGGGCCGCCTCACCGAGCCGGGTGCCGTCGCAGTCCGGGCACGTGGTGAAGGTGACCGCCCGGTCCACGAACTCCCTGATGTGCGGCTGCATCGCCTCCCGGTCCTTGGCGAGCATCGACTTCCGGATCCGCGGGACGAGCCCCTCGTACGTCATGTTGATGCCCGCGATCTTCATCCGGGTCGGCTCGCGGTACAGGAAGTCGTGCAGCTGCCGTTCGGTGAACGTGCGGACCGGCTTGTCGGCGGGGTAGAGCCCGGACTCGGCGTAGAGACGGTGGTTCCAGCCGCCGGACTTGTAACCGGGCACGGTGAGCGCGCCCTCGCCGAGCGACCTGTCCGCGTCGTACAGCTGGGTCAGGTCGATGTCGGTCACCGAGCCGCGGCCCTCGCAGCGCGGGCACATGCCGCCGGTGACGCTGAACTCGCGCCGCTCCTTCACCGTCCGCCCGCCGCGCTCCACGGTGACCGCGCCGGCCCCGCTGATGGAGGCGACGTTGAAGGAGAACGCCTTGGGCGAGCCGATGTGCGGTGTGCCGAGCCGGCTGAACAGGATGCGCAGCATCGCGTGCGCGTCGGTGGCGGTGCCGACGGTGGAGCGCGGGTCGGCCCCCATGCGCTGCTGGTCGACGATGATCGCGGTGGTCAGCCCCTCGAGGAGGTCCACGTCCGGCCGCGCCGGGGTCGGCATGAAGCCCTGCACGAAGGCGCTGTACGTCTCGTTGATCAGCCGCCGCGACTCCGCGGCGATGGTGTCGAAGACCAGCGAGCTCTTGCCCGATCCGGACACGCCGGTGAACACCGTCAGCCGGCGCTTGGGGATGACGACGTCGACGTCCTTGAGGTTGTTCTCGCGCGCACCGTGCACGCGGATCAGTTCATGGCTGTCGGCGACGTGCGGGGCACCCGCCCGCGCGTCCGTCCTCGTGTCCGTGCTCATCGTCTCTCCGTCCGTCGGGCCGCCCCGACACGCTAGCGGCGCCCGCCCGTCCACCGCTTCTCGATTCCTGACCGATGGGAGCGGTGTCCGCGACACGCCGGGAACACTTTTGCAAGCAGGTGCTTGCAATTGTTAGCGGGGGTGGGGCAAGGTGGAGGCATGGCATCGCTGAACGTCGGCAACCTCGGTGAGTACCTGCGCGAACAGCGGCGGAACGCCCAGCTGTCGCTGCGGCAGCTCGCCGACGCCGCCGGCGTGTCCAACCCGTACCTGAGCCAGATCGAGCGCGGTCTGCGCAAGCCCAGCGCGGAGGTGCTCCAGCAGGTCGCCAAGGCCCTGCGCATCTCCGCCGAGACGCTCTACGTCCGCGCCGGCATCCTCGACGCCGAGCGGGACGGGGAGGAACGCCTGCGGGAAGGTGCGACCCGCGCCGTGATCCTCGCCGACCCCTCGCTCGACGAGCGGCAGAAGCAGGTGCTGCTCCAGATCTACGAATCCTTCCGCAAGGAGAACGGATTCGGGGGCAGCCGTCCCGCCGAGGACGAGGCGGCCGGCTCGGACACCTACGTGGCAGACGCCGGCGATGCCGCCGGAAGTGAAACGGACACCGGTCCACGGCGGACGGCCGGGTAAGCCGGACCAGGGCACCGGACGCCCGCCGCGGACCACACCAACCCAGTCGAACGCGAATCCGATCCGGGAGGAACCCTCACCATGGCCATCACCGACGACCTGCGCAAGACCCTCAGCGACCCGACTCCGCTCTACTTCGCCGCCGGCACCGCCGACCTGGCGCTCCAGCAGGCCAAGAAGGTGCCGGCCCTGGTCGAGCAGCTCCGCTCGGAGGCCCCGGCCCGCATCGACGCCGTGCGCAACACCGACCCGAAGGCCGTGCAGGAGAAGGCCGCCGCCCGCGCCAAGGAGGCGCAGGAGACCCTCCAGACCCGGGTCACCGGCTTCATCGGCTCCCTCGACGTGAAGAAGATCGGCGAGAGCGCCCAGGACCTCGCGCTGCGCGGGGTCGGCGTCGCGGCCGAGTACGCGGTCAAGGCCCGTGAGACGTACGAGAAGGTCGCCGAGCACGGCGAGCAGGCCGTACGTACCTGGCGCGGCGGGGCCGCCGAGGAGATCGAGGAACTGGCGATCGCCGTCGAGGGCAAGGCCGAGCCGGGCGAGGTCCGGCTCGACGAGACCCGGCCGGCCGCCCAGCCCGTCGTCACGCCCGCGCCGGTGGCCACGCCGCCGGCCGAGCCGGTGACCGCCCCGGCACCGGCCGGGACGACCGCCGTGTCCGGCGAGGACAAGCCGGCGGCGCGGAAGACCCCGGCCGCCCGCAAGACCACCACGAAGAAGGCGACCCCGCCGGCCCAGTGACCGGGACCGGCGTGGCACGTGCGGGCCGGGCACCTTCGGGGTGTCCGGCCCGTTCTCTGGGTACGGTGGCGGCGTAGCGGGATCGGAAGACAACGGGCGGTGGACGCATGCTGATGCTGGGCTTCGCGGGATTCATGGGCATCCTGAAGATCGTTCTGATGGCCCTGGCCGCGTTCGGGCTGTTCGACGCGGCGTTCCGGCGCGAGGACGCCTTCCGCGCGGCCGACAAGCAGAACAAGGTCTTCTGGCTGATCATCCTGGGCATCGCCCTGGTGGTGGCCTACCTCTTCTCGATCCTGTCCATCCTGCCGATCGCCGGCGCCGTCGCCGCGATCGTGTACCTGGTGGACGTGCGCCCCGCGCTCCAGCAGGTCGGCGGCGGACGCCGCTGGGGCCGCCGGGGCGGCGGCAGCAGCAGCGACGGCCCGTACGGCCCGTACAACGGCGGCCGCTGACCCGATCCCCACGGGCCCGAGCGAACAGCCGGGTCCCACCCGTGCGGCGCCGGTGCGGGGCCCCTCGCATCGGTGTCCAGCACCGACGAGCGCCCGCACGGCCGCAGGCGACGGGAGCACATCGCGCGTCCCGGCCCGCGGAGGGCGCGGGGGTCACCCCCCGGTGGCGCCGGTGGGGTTCGAGTGGCGATCGCGGCGGCGCGGCCGGTGCGGCCCTTCGTCGGCAGTGGTCGCTCCCACAGCGGAGGCGCCGGGAGCATGACGCGCCCAGGCCGTGCGGGGGCGCCGGGGCCTCCCGTACGGCCCCGGTGACGTACCGGCGCCGGCGGGGCG
This sequence comes from Streptomyces sp. NPDC100445, assembly GCF_044759735.1. Lineage (NCBI taxonomy): Bacteria > Bacillati > Actinomycetota > Actinomycetes > Kitasatosporales > Streptomycetaceae > Streptomyces > Streptomyces sp. NPDC100445. Next base: position 62,459 of record NZ_JBIVZV010000005.1, read on the forward strand.
CCTCGCGGCAGGCGCCGGCGCCGCGGAGTGCGGCGTGCCGTGGCTGTGCGTCGCGGGCCGGGGGTCAGGTGATGCGGTCCAGGAGGACCACCGCGACGTCGTCGGTCAGCTCGCCGCCGTTGAGGTCGCGGACCTCGCTGACCGCGGCGCGCAGCAGTTCCTCGCCCCGCAGCCCCTCGGAGAGCTGGCGGCGGATCATCTCCACCATGCCGTCCTGGCCGAGACGCTCCCCGCCCACGCCGACCCGGCCCTCGATCAGCCCGTCGGTGTAGAGCATCAGGCTCCACTCGGCGCCCAGTTCCACCTGCATGCGCGGCCAGCGGGCGCCGGGGAGCAGGCCGAGGGCGGGGCCGTTGTTCTCGTACGGCAGCAGCCGGGCGGGCCGGCCGGGGCGGGCGATGAGCGGCGCCGGGTGGCCGGCCAGGCACAGGCCCGCGCGGCGCCCGTCGGGGGCGATGTCCACCGTGCACAGCGTCGCGAAGATCTCCTCGTCGGCGCGTTCGTGCTCCAGGACCTGCTGGAGCGTGCTCAGCAGCTCGTCCCCGCACAGCCCGGCCAGGGTCAGCGCCCGCCAGGCGATGCGCAGCTCCACGCCGAGCGCCGCCTCGTCGGGGCCGTGCCCGCAGACGTCGCCGATCATGGCGTGGACGGTGCCGTCGGGGGTGCGGACGGCGTCGTAGAAGTCGCCGCCGAGCAGGGCCCGGGAGCGGCCGGGGCGGTAGCGGGCGGCGAAGCGCAGCGCGGAGCCGTCGAGCAGTGGGGTCGGCAGCAGGCCGCGTTCGAGGCGGCGGTTCTCCTGGGCGCGCAGTTTGCCCTCGGCGAGCCGCCGCTCGGCGGTGTCGGACCGCTTGCGCTCGACCGCGTAGCGGATGGCGCGGCTGAGCAGCCGGCCGTCCAGCTCGTCGCGGAACAGGTAGTCCTGGGCGCCGACGCGCACGGCCTCGGCGCCGCGCTCGGCGTCGCCGGAGGCGGTCAGCGCGAGGACGGCGTGCCGGGGGGCGAGCTGGAGCACGTGGCGGAGCACGGCCAGCTCGTCGTCGGTGTCGCTGCCGCCCGGCGCCGGGAGCGCGAGGTCCAGCAGGATGCAGTGGACGTCGTCGGTGAGCAGCCGTCCGGCCTCGGTGAGGTTGCGGGCGGTGCGGACGCGCATCGGCTTGCCCGCCGGGTCCAGCAGGTCGGGCACGACGGGCAGACCGGCCGGATCGTCCTCGATCAGCAGCAGGGTGAGAGTGGCGCCGGTGCTGTGCACGGGCGTGGCGTCGCGGTGGGCCTCTTCCTTGAGGGGGCCGCCGGCTGCGCTGGCGGCCGGCGCCTGACCACTCTCCACGGCCGGGATCGCTCTCTGCCGCGGTACGGGTACGGGCATCGTCCTGGGTTCCTTCCCTCCCCCCGAGGGCACGGCGGCGTCGAGGGTCTCGACCCACCGACGGGTGACCCTAGCGGCTGCGACCGCCCCGGCGGAATGGTGTGAGCCGCGTCGCTCCGGGGCCCGCCGCTGTCATATGCCGCGTTCCGTACCGCAGTTGGACACGGTTCCGGTGTCCGGGGGATGACGAAGCTCACGTCCTGTGCCGGTTTGGGCGGCTGTTGGGGGTGCGGTGGGTCACATGACGTACGTCACCGGGGAGATGAGCCGCCGCCGGGTCCCGTCGCGCGTCCGGCGGGCGGTGCCGGGACGTGTGTCGCGTCCGGCCGTACGACCCCGAGGATCGGCATCGAGCCGGCGCCCGCGACCGTCACGTCACGCCCGGGGCGCGGGGCGTGGATGATCTTGCCGTTGCCGATGTACATCGCGACGTGGCTGGCGTCGTCGAAGTAGATGACGAGGTCGCCGGGGCGCATGTCCTCGACGGCGACGTGCGGGAGCTGTCTCCACTGCTCCTGCGAGGTGCGGGGGACGGGGTGCCCGGCCGCCGCCCAGGCCTGCGAGGTCAGGCCCGAGCAGTCGAAGGAGTCCGGCCCCTCGGCGCCCCACACGTACGGCTTGCCGAGCTGGGCGGTGGCGTACCGCACGGCCTTCTCGCCCCGGACGGAGGTCGTGCCGTCGGTGCCGTCGAGGACGCCGGTGCCGAGCCAGGCCGTCTGCGCCTTCGCGGCGGCCTCCCGCTCCAGCTGGGCGAGGCGCTCCTTCTCCTTCTTCTCCAGCCGCGACTCGAGCTTCTCGGCCGTGTCGATCTGCCTGCGGATCTCGCGCCGGGCGGCGGCCCGGGCCTTGCGGTCGGCCTCCAGCTCCTTCCAGCGGGCGGCGGCGTCGTCGGCGTAGTCCTTCAGGTCCCGCTGGGCGCGGGACACGTCGGTGATCAGTCCCGACGCCGCCCGCTGGCCCTGGAGGACCCGGCCGGCGTCGTCGAGGAAGCGGCCCGGGTCGTCGCCGAGCAGGAACCGCGCCGTGGGCGACAGGCCGCCGGTGCGGTACTGGTCCCGGGCCGCCGCGCCGGCCCGGTCGGTCAGCTCCGCCAGCCGCTGCCGCTGCTGGGTGATCCGCTTCGTCAGGGCGGTTATCTCGGCGGACTGCTTGCGCGCCTTCTCCTCGGCCCCGTTGTAGGCGTCGGTGGCGACGGCCGCGTCGTGGTACAGCCGGTCGAGCCGCGCGCGGACCGCTTCCAGGTCCTTGTCGGGCGCGGGGGTCGCCGCCGGCGCGGGGGCCGGGGGCGGGGCGGGGGCCGCGAACGCCGTGCCGGGTGCCGCCAGAACGGTCACCGCGCAGATCACGGTCAGTGCGGCAGTGAGCAGGCCGCGCTCGCCCGTACGCATACCTCTTCCCCCCAGCTGATTTACCGTCAGTAACTTACGGTCGCCCGAGGGATGTTGCCACGGCCGGGCGCAGAACGACAGAGGTCGTCCGAAACCGGGTGCCCCCGGTCCCGGCGCGCCCCGTGGCGTGCCCCGCGCCACCGTCCGTACGGCGGTCCCTCCGCGATGTGACGTACGGCGCCGGGAGATCGTTCCCTTGCCGTCCGGTGGTCAGCGGACCGGTGCCAACGCCGTCCAGGACACGGTGACTTCGCCCTGCCGCCAGCGAGTCGGCGAGTCGGTGACGGGCCAGTCGGCCGTCAGGTCCCCCACCGCGCGCAGCCAGCGCTGGCGGGCGCCGTAGGAGGCGTAGGGCGCGGCGGCGGCCCAGGCGCGGTCGAAGTCGCGCAGGAAGGCGTGGACCGGCTCACCGGGGACGTTGCGGTGGATGAGTGCCTTCGGCAGGCGTTCGGCGAGGTCGGAGGGGCGGTCCAGGGAGCCGAGCCGGGTGGCGAAGGTGACGGTGCGCGGGCCCTCGGGGCCGAGCGCCACCCATACGTGCCGCCGGCCGATCTCGTCGCAGGTCCCCTCGACCAGCAGCCCGCCGCGCGAGCCGCCGCCCGCCGGGGCGAGCCGGGCGCACAGCCGCGCCCACACGGCGGCGACCTCGCCCTCGTCGTACTGGCGCAGCACGTTGGCGGCGCGGATCAGCACCGGGCGTCCGGGTACGGGGATCTCGAAGCCGCCGTGCCGGAAGACCAGCCCGTCCCGCTCGTACGGCCGGGCCGCCGCCACCCGCTCGGGTTCGATCTCGACGCCGACCACGCGGGCGCGGGGGGCGACGGCGCGCAGCCGGCCGAGCAGTTCGACGGCGGTCCAGGGTGCCGCGCCGTAGCCGAGGTCGACGGCCACGGGGTCCTCGGCACGCCGCAGCTCACCGCCGTGCACGGCCGCGATCCAGCGGTCCATGCGGCGCAGCCGGTTGGGGTTGGTCGTCCCGCGCGTCACCGTCCCCACGACGGGTCTCCCCCCGCCCTGGCGGGAGCGGGGGAGGGGCGTGGAGCGGGCTGTCATGTGTATGAGGGTAAGTCGGGGGCGGCGGCCGGGTCCGCGCGCGGGGTGGCGCGCGGTCTCCCGCCCGTGTCCCCGGGGCTGGCAGCGGTCGGGCAGGTCCGGGTAACGATTCGGCAAAGTCGCTTGATCGGGAAATGGCCGGGCATCCGGACGCTGTTGCACTCCCTGGAGGGAGACGGCGCCCCTCCGGCAGGCATGCCCGCAGCGAGGAGGAACGCCACGTGAGCCAGTACGTCAGCAGGCTCGGGCGGCGCTCCCCGGCGGCCGCCGCACGGCTCCGGCTGCACCGGCGTCCCCGCCGGGTCGCCATGCTCTCGGTGCACACCTCCCCGCTCCACCAGCCCGGCACCGGCGACGCCGGTGGCATGAACGTCTACATCGTGGAGCTGGCCCAGCGACTCGCCGCGATCAACATCGAGGTCGAGATCTTCACCCGGGCCACGGCCGGCGGCCTGCCCCCCGTCGTGGAGCTGGCCCCCGGTGTCCTGGTCCGGCACGTCGACGCCGGACCCTACGAGGGCCTCGCCAAGGAGGAGCTGCCGGCCCAGCTCTGCGCCTTCACCCACGGGGTGATGCAGGCGTGGGCCGGTCACCGCCCCGGCCACTACGACCTCGTCCACTCCCACTACTGGCTCTCCGGCCACGTCGGCTGGCTCGCCGCCCAGCGCTGGGGCGTCCCGCTGGTGCACGCCATGCACACCATGGCCAAGGTCAAGAACGCCAGCCTGGCCGCCGGCGACACCCCCGAGCCGGCCGCCCGGGTCATCGGCGAGACCCAGATCGTGGCCGCCGCCGACCGGCTCATCGCCAACACCGCGGAGGAGGCCGGCGAGCTGCTGCGGCACTACGCGGCCGAACCGGCCAAGGTCGCCGTGGTCCATCCCGGCGTCAATCTGGAGCGGTTCCGCGCCGCCGACGGCCGGGCCGCCGCCCGCGACCGCCTCGGCCTGCCCCAGGAGGCGCTGATCCCGCTCTTCGCCGGCCGCATACAGCCCCTGAAGGCGCCGGACATCCTGCTGCGCGCCGTGGCCGTGCTGCTGGAGGAGCGTCCCGAGCTGCGCTCGCGCATCCTCGTCCCGATCGTCGGCGGCCCGAGCGGCAGCGGGCTCGCCAGGCCGGAGGGGCTGCACAAGCTGGCCGCCCGGCTGGGCATCGCGGACGTCGTGCGGTTCCGGCCGCCGGTGGGCCAGGAGCAGCTCGCGGACTGGTTCCGGGCCGCGTCCGTCCTCGTCATGCCGTCCTACAGCGAGTCCTTCGGCCTGGTCGCCATCGAGGCGCAGGCGGCCGGGACGCCGGTGATCGCGGCCTCGGTGGGCGGCCTGCCGGTGGCCGTGCGCGACGGCGAGACCGGCTTCCTCGTCCGGGGCCACGATCCGGCCGACTACGCGCGCGTGCTGCGCCGGTTCGCCGACGATCCGGACCTGTCCCCGCGGCTGGGCCGGGCCGCCGCCCGGCACGCCCAGTCCTTCGGCTGGGACACGGCGGCCGCCGCCACCGCCGACGTCTACACGGCCGCGACCCAGTCCCACCGCCGTCGCGTACGCTCGCACCATGGGTGATGTCGAGAAGGCCGGGAAGGTTCTGGAAGCCGTCTTCACGGACGCCGGACTGGAATGGGAGAACCCCGGACCGGGGAACTACGTCGTCACACTCCCCGGCAGCCACAAGCTGTCCACGACGGTCGCCTTCCTCGTCGGCCGCCACTCCCTCTCCCTGAACGCCTTCGTCATCCGGCACCCCGACGAGAACGAACCGGCCGTCCACCGCTGGCTGCTGGAGCGCAACCTCCGCCTGTACGGCGTGGGTTACGCGGTGGACCGCCTCGGCGACATCTACGTCGCCGCGCGCCTGCCGCTCGCCTCCGTCACCCCCGACGAGATCGACCGGCTCCTCGGCCAGACGCTGGAGGCCGCCGACGGCGCCTTCAACACCCTCCTGGAACTTGGTTTCGCCTCCTCCATCCGCAAGGAGTACGCCTGGCGGGTGTCCCGGGGCGAGTCCACGCGCAACCTGGACGCGTTCAAGAACCTGATCGAGCACCCGACGGACTGACCGGGCCCGCCCGAAGGCTCAGGACGGGTCCGGCCGGGGGTGTCCGTTCCCGGCGCTGCGGTCGAGTTCGTCGGCGAAGCTCCGCAGGGCGTCGGCCAGTTCCTTCTTGGTCGGCAACCGGTCGACCTTCTTGTCCAGTTCCGTGATGCGCCGGTTCAGCTCGTCGAGGCCGGCGCTGCCGGTGGGTTCGCCCGACGACGCGGGGCCGCTCGGAGTCGGGGCGGTACCGCCGTCGGCGCCCGCGTCGACTCCCACGCTGCCACCGCCGTCCACGGAGCCCCCACCGGAGACGTCCCCTCCCGAGGTGTCCCCTCCCGAGGTTTCCCCGCCGGTCACGCCACCTCCGGACGTGCCGCTTCCGGACGCGTCCCCGCCGGACGTGCCTCCGCTGTCCGTGTCCGGCGGAACGGTGCTGGTGACGCCCTGTCCCGAGCGGGCACCGTGGTCCGAGGGTGCCGCGAGCGCCACCCCGACGCCGAGGGCGGCCAGGGCCGCGGCGCCCGCGGCGGCGATGGACAACCGTCTGAGCGGCAGCGAGCGGGACGAGTCGTGCGAAGTGCGGGGCTCCGGTGCTTCCTGTGTGTCATCCATGGCCGGACATTAACCAGCCGTGATCTGCGGACGGGCGGCTTCCGTCCACTTCGCGCGGTGCCCCGTCCGACCCCTTCCCTCGGCTGTGTGCCGGTGGCATGCTCGCGCCCGACGTATTCCTGAACTCTGTTCATCATCATGAACACTAGAGGAGCGGCCGGCATGAGCGACGCACACCTCACCCGAAGGACCCTCCTCGCCGGAGCCACCGCCGTGGCCCTCGGCGCCGCGTCCGGTACCGCCCACGCGGCCGAAATCCCGTCGATCTGGCACGAGTTCCGGCGCACCCCGTTCACCCACCCGCAGATCCCCTACGTCGGCCGGGCCGGCTGCCGCGCCGGAGCCACCCGCCTCCCGCGCCCCCGCGTCGTCGCCGACGTCACCGCCTTCGGCGCCGTGGCCGACGGCACCACGGACTGCGCCCCCGCCATCAACCGCGCCCTCGCCGCCGCCGCACGGGCCGGCGGCGGTACGGTCACCGTCCCGCCCGGCACCTACCGCGTCGACGGCGTCATCCGCATCGGCCACTGCGGTGTCGTGCTGCGCGGCGCCGGCAGCGGCCGGACGACCCTGTACGCGACCAGGAACCTCACCGAGCTGATCGGCGCCTACGGCTCCCGCTACGGCGGCGACAAGTCCGCATGGTCCTGGGCGGGCGGCCTCATCTGGCTGGCCCCCGACGCCCGTTGGCAGTCCCTGACCGCCGCCATCAGGGCCCGGGCCTGGCCCTTCGAGGGCTGGACGGGCAACGCGCGCGACGAGTGGACGACCCTCACCACCGTGGCACCGGCCCGCCGGGGCTCCTGGACGGTCACGGTCGCCGACGCCCGCACGCTCCACCCCGGCCGCCTCGTCCTGCTCCGCCTGGCCGACGACACCGCCCACACCCTGCTCCAGCACATGGCGGGCGGCGGCCCGGGCCCGGCGGCGTACGCGTGGGACGACAAGACCAAGCTGACGTCGTACGTCCCCTACGAATGGCCCGTCCGCGTCACCCGCGTCCACGGCCGCCGCGTCACCCTCGAACGCCCCCTCCCGCTCGACCTGCGCCCCGAGTGGGACCCCCGGCTGACCACCCACGTCCCCGAACTGACCGGCTCCGGCGTCGAGGGCCTGACCCTGGAGGCCGTGCAGACCCCGCAGTCACCGCATCTGCTCGACAAGGGCTACAACGGCGTCGTCCTCCAGTGCGCCTACGACTGCTGGGTGGACGACGTCACCGTCCGGCACGTCGACAACGGCTTCGGCCTGGTCGCCGCCTCCGCCTGCACCCTGCGCCGTACCCGGGTCGCCGGGCGGGGCGCCCACCACCCGTACTTCTGCCGCGAGGGCTCCCACGACAACCTCGTCGAGGACTTCACCGTCGAGGAGCGGACCGTCCCCGCGCCCCCGGACACCCAGCTGCACGGCATCAACGTGGAGGGACTGTCCTCCCACAACGTCTGGTCGCGCGGCGACATGCGGATGGGCACCTTCGACAGCCACCGCGGGCTGCCCTTCGCCAACGTCCGCACCGACATCACCGTGGACAACAACGGCCGGCACGGCGGCGACGCCAGCGCCGGACCGCTGTTCGGCGCCCGCTTCGCCCACTGGAACATCCGGGTCACCAACGGCCGCGCCGGCCTGGTCCGGATCGACGGCCTGGCCCCCTGGTCGGCGACGGTCGGACTGAACGAGGTCCGCGAGTTCGACCAGGTCGACGTCCCCGACTTCACCGGCGACCCGCACTCCCGCCTGGAGCTGTACGGCACGACGGACGCCGTACGCCCGCGCAACCTGTACGAGGCTCAGCGCGCGGCGCGGTAACGCCCGGGTGTCACCCCGACCAGCTTCCTGAAGTGCCGGGTGAGGTGCGCCTGGTCGTGGAACCCGGTCACCGGCGCCACCTGGGCCGGCGCCATCCCGTCCAGCAGCAGCCGCCGGGCCCGACCGATCCGCCGGGACAGCAGGTACTGGTGCGGCGGGATGCCGTACGCACCGCTGAACGCCCGTACCAGGTGCGCCGGGTGGGCGTGCAACAGCCGCGCCGCCTCCGCCAGCGTGATCCCGTCGACGACCCGCGCGTCGAGCAACTCCCGAAGCCGGGCGGCGAGTACGGGGTCGCGGTGCCGGGGCGGTACGTCGGTCCGGCGCCGCAGGTGGTCGCGCAGCCGCTCCCCGACCAGGGTGAGCCGGCTCTCCGCCTCCAGTTCGTCGCCGGGCCGGGCGAGCACGGTGTGCAACTGCCCGACGCGGCGGCGCAGTACGGGGTCGCGCAGCTCCGGCCCGTCGACGGCCGCACCGATGAGCTCGTCCCCGAGCCGGCTGCCGTCGAGGTAGAGGACCCGCTTGCGGAACCCGCCCGGTGTGGCGGGCGAGCCGTTGTGCGGCACGTGCGGCGGCAGCAGCGTCACCGTGTCGCGCGGGGTGCCGTGCTCGTGCCGGTCGAGGTCGTACCGTACGGCCCCGTCGTCCACGACGAGCAGCGTCCAGGCGTCGTGGACGTGCATCGGATAGGCGTACTCGGTGAAGCGGGCGTGGAAGACCTCGGTGACGCCCGGGACCCGGGGACGCCACGCGGTCACCTCGCTCCCGGCTGCCATGCGAAGAACGTACAAGACGGCGGTGGGCGGCGGTCGGCAGTCTCGTCCCATGAGCACCGGACACCGCCGACACGACACGAAGATCGCCGTACTGCTCCGCGCCGACCTGGCGCCCTGGCAGCGGCTGAACGTCACCGCCTTCCTGGTCAGCGGCCTCGGTACGGCCGCCCCCGAGGTGATCGGCGAGCCCTACGAGGACGCCGACGGGATCGCCTACCTGCCCATGCTGGGGCAGCCGGTCCTGGTCTTCGAGGGCGACGAGGACACCTTGCGGGCCGCCCACCGCAGGGCGCTGAGCCGCGCCCTGCCCCGGGCGGTGTTCACGGCCGACCTGTTCGCCACCGGCGACGACCACGACAACCGGGCGGCGGTGCGGGCCGTGTCCACCGCCGCCCTGGACCTGGTCGGACTGGCGGTGTACGGCCCGCGCAACGGCGTCGACAAGGTGCTGAAGGGCGCGCGGATGCACCCGTGAACCCCGCGGCGCTCCTCAGCCGAGCATGCCGGCCACGTAGTCGCCGGCCGGCTGCCGCACGAGGACGTTGACGCGGTTGTAGGCGTTGATGACGGCGATGAGCACGACGAGGGCGGCGAGCTGGTCCTCGTCGTAGTGCTCGGCCGCTTTCGCCCAGGCCTCGTCCGTGACCCCGCCGGCCGCGTCGGCGATGCGGGTGCCCTGCTCGGCCAGCTCCAGCGCGGCCCGCTCCGCCTCGGTGAACACCGTGGCCTCCCGCCAGACCGCGACCAGGTGCAGCCGGGTCGCGCTCTCCCCGGCCGCGTCGGCTTCCTTGGTGTGCATGTCCGTGCAGAACGCGCAGCCGTTGATCTGGCTGGCCCGGATCTTCACCAGTTCCTGCGTGGCGGCGGGCAGCGCGGACTCGGTGAGCACCTTGCCCACCGCGTTGAAGTGCTTGAACAGCTTCCCGGCCAGCGGGTTGCCGAGGAGGTCGAGACGAGCGTCCATCATCTGCTCCTGTGTGGTGGGGATCGACTTTCACCCCCTTGACGGACCGCCCCGCCCGGGACGTGACACGCCCGCCTGTGACCCCGGTCACTGACCTCAGGCGGTGCGGACCTCCGCTTCCGTGCCCGTCCGAGTGGGTCGCGGCGCCTTGTGTTCCGTCGGCAGCCGGCGCATGAGCACCCCGTACCCCACCCCGGCGACCGTGCCGACCGCGGCGCACATGCCCCACAGCCACCGTGCGCCGAGGTGGTCGATGACCGCGCCCGACATCAGGGGCGCGACCAGCGCGGCGACGGACCAGGAGAGCGTGTACACGCCCTGGTAGCGGCCGCGGCCGTCGACGGGGGAGAGGCGGACGACGAGACCGGTCTGGGTCGGGGCGTTGACGATCTCGGCCAGCGTCCACACGCACACGGTGAGCATGAAGGCGCCGACCGAGCCGGCGAGGACGGTCAGCCCGAAGCCGTACCCGGCGAGCAGGGAGGAGGCGACCAGGAGGGTGCGCGGGTCGCGGTGTTCGATGAACCGGGTGACGGGGATCTGGAGCACCACGATCAGCACGCCGTTGACGGCCAGCGCACTGCCGTAGTCGGCGGGGGAGAACCCGGCCCGGCCCATCGCCACCGGCAGTCCGACCGAGCCCTGCTGGAAGACCAGGGCGACGAGGAAGGACAACCCGACGACGGCCATGTACCGCCCGTCCCGCAGCACCGTGCCGAGTCCGGTCCGCGGTCCCGCCTGACGGGCCGGGGCGGCGGGCCGGGACTCGGGCACCCTCGCGAAGACGACGACCGCGCAGGCCAGGGTCATGCCGGCCTCGATCAGGAACCCGGCGAGGTAGCTGACCTCGGCGATGAACCCGGCGGCCATCGAGGAGACGGCGAAGCCCAGGTTGATCGCCCAGTAGTTGAGGGAGAACGCGCGCACCCGGTCCTCGGGGCGGACGATGTCGGCCATCATCGCCTGCACTGCGGGCCGGGAGGCGTTGGAGGCCATGCCGACCAGGAAGGCGACACCGGCGATGGCGACCGGGTCGGTCATGAAGCCGAGCAGCGCGACACTGGCGGCCGTCGCGGTCTGCGCGATGAGCAGGGTGGGCCGCCTGCCGAGCCGGTCCGCCATGACCCCGCCGGCCAGCGAGGAGACGACCCCGCCGAGCCCGTGCAGGGAGGCGACGAGACCGGCGTACGAGGCGGAGTAGCCCCGGTCCAGGGTGAGGTAGAGGGCCATGAACGTGGCGACGAAGCCGCCCAGCCGGTTCACGAGGGTGCTGGTCCACAGCCACCAGAAGGAGCGCGGGAGCCCGGAGACGGACTCCCGGGCAGCACGTCTCAGACCGGTTGGTGACATTCGCGATCCCCCGCACAGGTAAGTGGCCCCACTGGCACGCGCACATTACCGAAACGGCGCGCGGCGACACCAGCCGTTTTAACGGCCGTGCTCGTGTCAGCTCGCGGGACGGGCCGGACGCACCGGCGACACCGTCGCCGCCGCCGCTCCCGCCGGACCGCGCGTCGGCGCCTCGCCGCGCGCACCGTGGGCACCCCGGGCCCCCCGCGTCCCGCGCCCCAGCCCCGTACGCCGCGCCCGCCCGCCGAGCCCGCTCCGCGCGGCCTCCCGGGGTGGCACGAACGGGTACGCCCCGCCGCGTGCCGTCCGCTCGAAACGGCTCGGGAAGGGGTACTTGCGGTCCAGGAACTCCCCGATGGCCGCGCGGGCCGCCGCCCGGTCCGCCGGGTCGGTGTCCACGTCGTTCAGGCAGAAGAAGTCGACGTCCTCGCCGGCCGCCAGCCGGGCCAGGCGCCGCCGCATGTCCGGCGTGCCCAGCTGCACGTACCGGAACCGGTAGTCCGCCGGGACCGCCCGGCCGGTCGCGATCGCCCAGTGGTGGTGCAGCGTCGACGCGGGAGCGACATCGGTGGTGGCCCGGAACCTGGAGTACGCCGTCCGCTCCAGCTCCTCGATGCCGAGGTCCTCCATCTCCCGCATCACCGAGAGCAGTTGCGGATGCGGGGTGTGCAGCGACTTGTGGGTGACGTACCGGCCGTGGAAGCGCCGGATCACCTCGCGGGCGTTCTTCCCGGCCGAGTTCGGCGCCGGCTCCAGCGGATGCGGGGCACCGGCCCCCAGCTTCAGCGGCGACAGCGGGATGCGGGCGATGCCGTTGCCGTGGAAGAAGTGTCCCGCGTCCACCGGGCGGTTGATGAACACGTCGTCGTTGAAGTACAGGTAGTGCTCGGACAGGCCGGGTATGCGGTGCAGCCGGCTCTCGATCGCGTGCGAGTTGAACACGGGCAGCGCGTCGGCCGGGAGGATGTCCCGGTGGTCGACCACGGTCAGGCCCGCCGCCTCCGCGTCCAGCCAGTCCGGTGTCTGCGCGTCGGTCACCAGGTAGACGTGCCGGACGAAACCGGCGTACATCTCCAGCGAGCGCAGCGCGTACCTCAGCTCGTCGTGGCTGGTGTAGCGGGACGCGCCGGTCTCCCGGGCGGCGATGGCACCGTCGGAGAGGACCTGGTGGGCGCGCCGCTTCACGGCCATCGCCGGGTCGTCGCCGTCGACCCACGTGTACACGACGTCGACGGGGAAGCACACCTCGTCGATGCCGGGCTCCGCGAACGCGGCGAACGTCGGCGCGCCGCGCCGGGACCCGGCCGCGACCTCGGACGCGGGCCGCAGCGCCGTCTCCGGCAGCACCTCCGACACCGCGTTGCGGCGCGGCGCGACCAGCGCCGGACCGAAGTCCTCGGCCAGCCGGGCACCGGGCACGGTCAGGTGCCCGGGGTCCTTCCCCAGGTCCCGGCCGTACCGCCAGAACTCCACGTCACAGCCCGTCTCCAGACCGGTGAGCACCTGCCCGCCGGGCCCGAGGCGCACCACACCGGTCCGCAGCACCGCCGCCCGGCGCACGGCGCGCGGCAGCCGGCCGTCGGCCCACAGCACCGCGGCCGACACGGTGCCGTCCGGGCCGACCGCGCCGACGTACCCGGCCGTACCGGCCAGGTGCCGCGCCGCCTGTGCCAGGACCGCCTCCCGGTGCGACTCCTCCACCCCGACCACCGGCCCCGGCGCGCCCGGCCCCCGCTCGGCGGGGACCAGGAAGTACGGCACACCGGCCGCCTCCAGCACGGCGCGCACCTGCCCCAGGTCGGCGGCGGCGGCGTCGGCGGCGGTGTACGCGGCGACCGTCCGCCCGTACAGCCGCGCCGGCCCGCACGTGATCCGGCGCAGCCCCGGGACACCGGCCCGCAGCCGCCGGCGGGCCGGGGCCGCGCGCAGCGCCCGGAATCGGGCGGCCAGCCACAGCCGCAGTCGCAGCAGGAGGTCACGGACGGCCCGCAGCCCCGTCGGCCGCACCGCGAAACGCTGTCGGATGCCCATGGCCGCGGCCCGTCAGCTCTGTGTCTCGAAGGAGGCCGGAGCGGACCGCGGCGCCTCGAAGGAGACCGGTGCGGAGACCGGCCGCGGCATCGCGGCGGCCGGCTGTCGCTTCTCGAACGGGCCGGGGAAGGGGAAGTAGTTCTCCAGGAAGTCGTGCATCCGCACACTGACCTGCTCCCGCTCCTCCAGCGGCACGTCGACGTCGTTGAGGCAGAAGAAGTCGAACCGCCGGTTGCGCCGCAGGTCGGCCAGGCGCCGCTCGGCGTCCGGGCGGCTGATGTTCACGTACCGGAAGCTGAACTTGCCGGGCACGCCCCGGCCCGTCATCAGCGCGTACTGGTAGAGCAGTGGAGCCGTCATCGCGATGTCCTGCGGCGAACGGAACCGGGAGGCGGTGGTGCGGCGGATGTCCTCGGGGAACAACTCCTCCAGCGCCTGGAGCGTCGCACGCTGCTGCGGCAGCGGGGTGTGCATGAAGTTGTTCGTCGTCATCCGCCCGAACTCGTCCAGCAGCAGCCGCCGTACGTTCTTGCTGGCCGAGTTGGTCGCCGTCTCCTCGGGGTGCGGCTCGCCGACGCCGATCTTCAGCGGGGAGACCGGGATCTTCATCAGGCCGCTGCCGAAGAAGAAGTGCTCGGGGCTGATCCGGCGGCCCACGAACACGTCGTCGTTGAAGTACAGGTAGTGCTCGGACAGGCCCGGTATGTGGTGCAGCCGGGTCTCGATCGCGTGCGAGTTGAAGACGGGCAGCACGTCGGCGGGGAAGATGTCGCGGTGGTCGACGACCGTGATCCCGGGGACGCTGTCGTCCAGCCAGTGCGGCTTCTGGCCGTCGGTGACGATGTAGACGTGCCGCACGAAGTCGGCGTACATCGCGAGCGAGCGCAGCGAGTACTTCAGCTCGTCGTGGCTGGTGTAGCGGGATGCGTTGGTCTCCTTGTCCAGGATCTCGGCGATGCCGTTCTCCTGGTGGCGGGCCCGCTTCGCCCGCATCGCCGGCTCCTCGCCGTCCACCCACGTGTAGACCACGTCGACGGGGAACGTCACCTGGTTCACCGTCGGCAGGGCGAGCGGCGCGAAACTCGGCAGCTCCCGGTCCCCGACCCGTACGGTGACCGGCGTCCGCTCCGCGGCCGGCAGCACGTCCGTGATCCCGTTGTTGCGCGGCGCGACCAGCGACTCGGCGAACACGTCGGCCGACGCCTGCGGCTGCACCTTCGCCAGCCGCCGCGGTCCGTCGGCGGACGCGAACAGCTCGCCGCCGTCCTCCCAGAACTCCACGTCGCAGGCCAGCTCCGGGCCGGCCAGCAGCTGACCGGCGGGCCCGAGGTGGTTCTCCCCGACCCGCAGCACGGGGGCCGTGCGCAGCGGGGCCGGCAGCACGCCGTCGAGGAACAGCGCGGGGTGCTTGAGCTGGCCGCCCGGCAGGGGACGGCCGATGAACACGGCGGTGCCGGCGTTCAGCGTCTCCAGCGCGGTGAGGAACCGCTCCCGGTCCGCGACGTTCACGGCGACCGTGTGCCGGGTCCGGGACGACGAGGGCACCAGGAAGTGGGCGATGCCCTCCCGCTCCAGCGCCGCGACCACCAGATCGAGGTTGGACGCGGCCGCCTCGGCGGCGCTGAACCGGTCCACGACCCTGCCGTACAGCTGCTGGCCGCGCACGGCCACCGGACGCAGCACCGGATCGGTGACCGCCGCCTTGCGGCGCCGCCGCATGGTCCGCAGCTGCCACACCCGCTCGGCGGCCTTCCGCTCGACCCGCGGACGCATCCGCCGCGCAAAGGAACGCACGGTCACGTTCAGTGCTCCTCTTCGTCAGCCTCGACCTTCCTGGCGAAAACAAGACAGCCCGATGTGACCAAAGGTTGTAGAAGAATTAACCGGAACGTGCAGGAAGCCCCGCGACATCTGCGGCCTACCGGCCCCCGGACCCGCCTCCGCCCCCGGCGGACGGCGCGGTTGCCAGGCCCCTTGGGTAGGCTGAAGGCCATGGCCGACGCACCGTACAAGCTGATCCTCCTCCGCCACGGCGAGAGCGAGTGGAACGCGAAGAACCTGTTCACCGGCTGGGTGGACGTCAACCTCAACGAGAAGGGCGAGAAGGAGGCGGTCCGCGGCGGTGAGCTGCTCAAGGACGCCGGCCTGCTGCCCGACGTGCTCCACACGTCACTCCAGAAGCGCGCCATCCGCACCGCCCAGCTCGCGCTGGAGGCCGCGGACCGCCACTGGATCCCCGTCCACCGCTCCTGGCGCCTGAACGAGCGCCACTACGGCGCCCTCCAGGGCAAGGACAAGGCGGCCACGCTGGCCGAGTTCGGCGAGGAGCAGTTCATGCTCTGGCGCCGCTCGTACGACACCCCGCCGCCCCCGCTGTCGGACGACTCCGAGTTCTCCCAGGCCCACGACGCGCGCTACGCGACGATCCCCCCGGAGCTGCGCCCGCGCACCGAGTGCCTCAAGGACGTCGTCATCCGGATGCTCCCGTACTGGTACGACGCGATCGTCCCCGACCTCCTGACCGGCCGCACCGTCCTCATCGCCGCCCACGGCAACTCGCTGCGCGCCCTGGTCAAGCACCTGGACGGCATCTCGGACGCCGACATCGCCGGCCTCAACATCCCCACGGGCATCCCGCTCTCCTACGAGCTCGACGCCGACTTCCGCCCGACCAACCCGGGCGGCACCTACCTCGACCCCGACGCGGCGGCGGCGGCCATCGAGGCGGTCAAGAACCAGGGCAAGAAGAAGTAAGCGCCCACGCGTAAGCCCCCTACCTGCGGTTTCTTCGCTGGGAGGGGGCTTCTCGCTGCCTCTGGGCCGTCTCTGGGCCGTCAGGTGCTGGAGGAGGTCGACCGGGCCGTGTCGAAGACGGCGGCGACCGCCTTGCGGGTGCGCTCTTGGCTGGACGGCATGAGGTGTGCGTACACGCGGAGCGTCAGGCCCGGGTCCGAGTGGCCGAGGTACTCGGCGAGGGCCTTGATGTTCTCGCCCGCGTCCAGGAGGACCGAGGCGTAGAAGTGGCGGAGGGCGTGCATGCCGTTCTCGCGGGACTCGGCGTACGATCCGCCCGGCTTCCGCTCGGGGATCACGCCAGCCGAGGCGAGGGCCCGCTTCCACACTTCCTCGTTGAGCGACGTACGCCAGACGTGACCACCCCGCGGCCCGGTGAAGATCAGCCGCTTGGTCACCGGAGGCCCGTCCGCCACCTTCCACGGCAAGGTGATCTCGACCGGCGGGAACCGCTTCATGTGCGCCCGCAGTGCGTCGGCGACGGGGCCGGGAAGCGGTACGTCCCGCAGCTTGCCGCCCTTCGGAGGCGCGAACACCGCCTTGCTGCGACTCAGCTTCAGTTGCTGGACCACGTGGAGCGTGTCCGACTCGAAGTCGATCGCGTCGACGGCCACGCCCAGGATCTCGCCCTGACGGAGCCCGCAGCCGCCGCCCAGGTCGACCATGGCTTGGTAGCGCTCGGGCATGGCGGCCCGGACGGCGAAGACCCGCTCGGGCGTCCAGGGCACGACGCGTTTGCTATCGACGGTCGGCGGACGGACGGACCGAGCGGCACACGGGTTGCGGGGAAGGTGACCGTCGTCCACGGCAGCGCTGAGCGCAGCGCGCACGTTGGAGTAGATCGTCCGGGCGTACGACCCGCGGACGCCGTTCTCCTGCAACTGCCTTACCCAGTCGCGGATGTGCGCCGGCTGGAAGGAGCCGAGCGGACGTGAGCCGAGGTAGGGGAAGGCGTGCAGCCGTAGTTGCGACTCCATCGAGGCTTGGGTGTTCGGGTCGGCGCCCTGTGTAGCGACCCAGCGTTCGGCGTACTGCTGGAAGGTGATCCGTGCGGCGCGCGGGTCGATGTACTGCCCGCGCGCCATGTCCGCTTCGATGTGCGCCAGCCACTGATCAGCGAGCCGCTTCTGACGGTCGGGGAAGCTCTTGGACTTCTCCGTGCCATCCGGGCCGACGTAGCGAGCGCGATAGCGCAGGCCGGACCCGTAGCGCTCGGTCTTGACCTTGCGCACCTTCCCGTCCGGGCCGGTCTCGGTCCGGTACCAGCGGTCCTGGATGTGCCCGGCCATCAGGCGGCAGCTCCTTCCTGCAGGGACTCGACCCAGGCTTGGACGTCCGCAGGGTCGTAGCGCAGGTGCCGGCCGACCCGGAAGCCACGGGGACCAGTGCGCTTGCGGCGCCACTGGTAGACCGTCTCGACGCTGGGCAGGTCGAACATCGCCACCAGGTCGTCAGGAGTCAGGTAACGCGACGGCAGACCACGCGGCTCGGAGGCTGCTTCCGCGACAGCGAGGCGACGGCTACCCATGGGTGGGCTCTCCTTCCGTTCCGGGAGCGGGTTCGAGGGTTTCGGCGAGCCAGGCTTCGGCGTCGGTGAGGCCGGTTCCGGCGTAGACCCAGTGCGCGAGGACGAGGGTCGTGTCCGGGTCGGTCTCGGCCGCTGCCAGGGCTTGTGCGCGGCGCCATTCGGCGCGGGCGTCGCGGAGGGCGCCGAGGGTGGTGGAGTAGCGGCGGGACTTGGTGGAGAAGTGGCCGCGGAAGCCGAGCATGTGGGCCCAGGCCCGCAGGCGGAGGTGTTCGAGGTCCTTACGCGCACCGAGGGTCCAGGCGGTGCGGACGAGCCGGCGGGCGTGGTCGCTGATGTCGAGCTGGGCGAGTTCCGCGAGGAACCTCAGCGGCCGGTCGAGAGCTCCCGTGGCCGTCTCGGCACCCTTGGTGGCGTACTTGGCGATGTACGCCGCTACGGCCCGCTCGGTCAGCTCCTGGCCGCCGTCGAAGTCGGCCGAGCGGATGGTGCGGACGTCGAGCTGACGGCCGAAGGTGAAGACATGGGCACGGCCGTCGATGACCGGGCCGTCCACGCGGGCGGCGATGGCGGCGGCCCGGATGGCGTCGGTCAGCAGCTCGACGGTGGCCCAGGCGGGAGGCGGGGTGTCGCCGCCCCCGGGGCCGTCGATGCGGATGACGGCGTGAAAGTGGACGGCCCCACGCTTCTGGTACTCGGCGACCTTGGCGAAGGACACCCGGGCGTACTCACGGAAGGCTCGCTGCGTGAGGCCGGCGCGCTTGGCGACCTCCCGACGCAGATATGTCGAGAAGCGCCGCCACAGCGGGCCGGCGTGCGCGTTCCAGAGCACGGCCGCTTCGTAGTCGTACGTGTCCGGGTCGAGCGGAGTGCCGAGGGCCGGGTCGTCCTGGTCGTGAAGGGCGCCGCAGCGGCAGCGGCGGACCGCACCGGCCGGGGCGGTGGGCCGGTTGTGGACCGGGCCGAAGCTCGGCGCGGTGAAGGTGGCGAAGACGCGTGGGTGGGCGGCGACGCGTTCGGGGACGCCCTTGCCGCCACGTAGGCCGGAGGTGATCAGGTGGAAGGTGTCGCGGCGGTACACCTCGGCGCAGGCCGCGCACCGGGTCGTGCGGCGGTTGTTGCAGCGGACCAGGAGGTGACCGGCCGGGAGGCTGGAGGAGTCGAGGTGGCGGAGGACGTTGCCGATCTCGCCGGTGCGGGTGTTCACGTCGTACTCGGTGCGGTGGCCGGCGAGGCGGATCGGGTGCGTGCAGCCGCCGAGGCCAGCGAGCTGGCGCAGGAGTGCGGGCATGGTGCCGAGCGCGGCCAGCTCGCCGAGTTCGGTCAGCGGGGGCGGGGTGACGCGCGTGATGATGGGCTTACTCCTTCTGGCTTCGTCTGGAGGGAGAGGGCCCCCGGGGCGGCGGATGCTTGGCGGTATCGAGGCCGACCCGGGGGTCTGGTGTGTCAGCGGCGGTGCTGGTCGCGCAGCATCGAGCGCAGGACCACGACGGTGGCGGCCACGGAGACGGCCGTGACGGCGACGGCGGCCAGGAGCGCGGTCAGCACGACGCCGCCGACGAGGACGGCCGCGACCGCTCCGGCGCTGACGGAGATCTGAGGCGCCGGCCGCCGCGCAGGCGCTTTCTCGCTCACGATGTGGGTCGCGGCGGGCGGTGGTGTCGGGCTGTCGGGGTACTTGGGCAGGAACACGGCGAAGCTCTCCTTGCCTACTCGTCTAGTTATGTGAGCCGTTGACGATGTCCACGCCGGAGCGCGTGCCGGACTCGATGGCCGGGGCCAAGAACGTGTGCGAGAGCCAGAAGCCGAAGAGGGCGACCAGGACGACGATCCACGTGCGGACGCCAAGGAACTTGACCGCTCCCCAGGCGAAGAAGCCGAGGACGAAGACGAGCGGGAGGCTGACGGTCACGGGTGCGGGATCCTTTCAGCGGACGGGGCAGCGGTGGGTACGGGCGGCGAGTTCAGCGGCGGCGCGGCTGTCGTAGTCGGTGGAGAAGCCGCAGCGCGGGGCCGTGCAGGCGGCGGTGTGCTTCTCGCGACCGCGACCGTCGTAGGACGTGCCGACCTGGACGGGGCCGATGCGGCTGACGTTGCGGAAGCGCTTCGGTGCGGGCATGGTCAGTCCTCCTGTCGCTCGCTGGGGTCGGAGAATTCGCGCAGGATCCGGGCGGCTTCCCCTGCGTCCGACGTGCGGTCGGCGGCTTCTTCGGCGAGGAGCCGGCCGAGCGTCGGCCGGCCGCTCGCGGCCATTTCGCGAGCCGCTTCGAGGTAATCGGCGGCCGTGTTGAAGCAGAGAGGCATGATTCCCCTTTTTGTCGGTCAGGTGAGCTGGGCGGCGATGGCGTCGGCCATGGGCGGCGGGACGCCGAGGCGGGCGCGCAGGGTCGGGGTGTCGATGGCCGTTCCGGTACGGGCCTGGTGCTCGGCGGCGACTTTGCGGGCGTGCTCGACCAGGGCGGCCGGGACGGCGACCGGAGGCGAGGGCGGAGCTGGAGCCGGTGCCGACTCGACTGTCGGTGTCACTGGAGGTGCCGGGGGCCCCGGTGCGGGATCGGGCGCGTCCTCCTGGTCCTCGATGCCCTCGGGCTCCTCCTCCTGGCCCGCAGAGTCCCCGGTTCCGTCGGGCGCGGTCGGCGCCGAGTGCACGAGGAGGGTTCCGCCGAGGAAGGCGACCGCGGGCCAGCCCGCGACGAGGATGCGGAGCCAGGCCGGCACCTGGCCCAGGTCGAGCAGCCCGGCGGTGGCGACGTTCGCGCCCAGGGATGCGGCGAGCGCGATCACGAACCAGCACCACCCGGCCGCTTTCGCGTCGCCGGACCGCAGTCGGCGCCAGGCGGCGACGAGCAGCAGGTCGACCGAGACGGGATAGGCCCACGCCTTCCACCCGTCCTGTCCGGCCGCCGAGGCGACGTCGTGCAGGTGAGCGAAGGACAACGCGGCGGCGATGACCGCTTGGACGAGCACCGCGTCGACACGGGCCAGGTGGGCGCGCATGCTGCGGCTCCTTCCGGATTCGGGCATGGGAGGGGTAGGGACATGGCGTGAGGCGGTCACGCCGACCGTGTATGCGTGCGGGCGCGGGTCAGTCGGTCACCGGTCGGGGCCGCACGACCGGGCTCAGTGTCTCGGCGGGCGGCCGTACGGGCACGTCGGGCCGGAAGGGCTTGAGCGCGGGCAGGTCGCGGACCAGGTGGGCCGACTCGCGACAGATCTCGGCGGCGTCACCGAGGGAGAGGTACGGCGTGCGGATGCGGGACCAGCCGCCGGAGGTGTCGCCGGCCACGGCGAGACCAGGTCGTTCGGGGGCGATGGCGCAGGCGGCGGAGACCGCCTCGGGAGCGATGTCGCCGAGTGCCATCTTGGCGGAGGCTTCGTCGTTGACGCGGTGGCAGACGCGGCCGGTCAACTGGGCCCGCAGCATGGTCGCGCCCTTGCCCAGCTCGGCGCCGAAGCGCTGCCCGCAGACCTCCAGGTAGATGCCGGCGGCCCGACCGAGCTGGGCGAGCCGGATGAGCTGGGTCACCATCTCGTCCCGGCGTTCCTCGTCCTTTTTCGTGGCGACGAGGAAGAGTTCCGCCACCTCGTCGACGAACAGCACGACGGGCACCGGGCGTTCATGCTCGGGCAGGCCCCAGATGTCGGAGGTGATCTCCTCGTCGGGAGTGTTCGGCGCGATGCCCTGTCGGGACTTAATCAGGTCGTACCGGTCCTCCATCTCCTTGATGAGCACGGGCAGCAGCTCGGCCGCCTGCTCCGCATCGGTGGCGAGCGCCGACAGCCGCGGGGCGAAGGGCGCCAGTTCCACGCCCCGCTTGCAGTCGACGCCGACCAGGGCGACGGGCTGACGGGCGAGGCCGGCAACGAGGTGACGCAGGTACATGGACTTGCCGGACAGCGTGGCACCAAGGGTGAGTTGGTGCGGCACGGCGCGGTAGTCGCGTAGGAACGGCGTGGCGTCCTCCCGCAGCGCGACCGGCACCCGGAGAAGGTCCGGGCGGAGCTTGCGCGGCATGCGCACCCGTCGCAGCACGTCGAAGCCGACGAGCCGCAGTTCGACCACGCCCGGCTTGACCGTGGTCACGTAGACGGCGTGGACTCCCCAGGCATGCCGGAGCCGTTCGGCGGAGGCGGCCACGTCGGCGGGTTCCTGCCCCGGGGCGAGCCGCAGACGAACCCGCAGCCCCGTCGTGGTCGGCCGGATGATCCCCCGACGCGGCGGTACGGGCCGGACCTCACGGCGAGTGGTGGCCTTGACCGCCAGCACCCGCAGTCGGGAGGGGGCCACGGTCAACCCGCACGCCTCCATGACGGAGCCGTAGGAGCCGAGCAGTCGGGCCGTGGACACCGGTAAGCCGACCGCAGACCAGTAGACGCCGGGGTGTCGCGCCCGGGCGTAGGCGGCCCCACCGCCGAGTACGGCGACGGGCCCACCCACCTCCAAGAGCGTTGCCAGGTCGGTCATCAGGCCGTGGCCCCCACAACGGCAGGGAAGGCGGCCGGAGTGACAGCGGCGGCCCGGAAGGCGATGCCGTGCCGCTGCTGACCGTTGAACACGCTCTCCCACGGCCGGGCGACCAGGCCCGGCAGGGAGACCGGGGCACCAAGGGCGAGCCCTTCCGACACCCCGCTCTCCGGCACGGTCACCTTGATCAGGGACGACTCCCCCTCCTCGATGTACACGACGCCGATGGTCATCAGCGCCTCCCCGCTGACGGCGTCCTTCGCGATCTCACCCGACTGCCGGTCACGGACCTTGGGCTCGGGCGCCTCGGTCAGCAGGATCGTCGCGGCCGAGGTCTCCACACGGATGGTGCGCAAGGGTTCTCCCCATCTACTCGTCTAGACAAGATGCATTCTTCGAACCCGACTTCGCCGGGAACGAGGATTATCTTGCCATGCAACTTGCCCACTCGTCTATACGAGTATGCGTGTCGGGGTGTACGAGTCCGGAGAAGTGGCCTCGCGCACCGTCGATCAGGTCGCCGGAAGCTGGTAGGAGAGGACGTAGGCGTCTGCGGCCATGACCGTGTCGCAGACCTCCACGGCCCGCCCCGCAGTGTCGAAGGCGGTACGGATCAGGTGGATCACCGGCACGCCGGAGGCCAGTTGCAGCGTCTTGACCTCAGTCGGGGAGGGCATCCGGGCCCGGATCTCCTCTTCGAAATGGTCAAGCTGGTGACCCAGCTCCTCAAGACGGGCGTAGATGCCGCCGGGGCCCGGGTTGGGTTCGGCGATCTGCGTACCGCGGGCGATGTCGAGCGGGAGGTACGACGTGGCGAACTCGACCGGCCGCCCGTCGAGCAGGTACCGGCGACGCCGGGCGAGCACACGCCGCACGGAACCGAGTCGCGTGGAGACGTCCTGACTGGCCTTCTCCTCTTTCACCTCCAGACTGTCCACCTTCGGGTGACTGCCGGCGGCGTCGGCCTCCACGATGAACGCGGACTTCCCCTGTTCGCGGTGGCGCCGGGCGAACCGGTCGGAAGCGAGGCGGCGCACTGGCGGCCGGGGCCGGACGAAGACGCCCTTGCCGTGCTCTGCGTGCACCAGTCCCTCGCCCTGAAGGATGGAGAAGGAGTTCCGCACTGTCATCCGGGAGACGCCGTAGTGCTCGACCAGCTCGGCCTCCGAGGGCAGCTTCTCGCCCTCCTTGAATCGCCCACGGTCGATGGCCTCGCGCAGCTGGTCGGCGATCTGCCGGAAGACCGCCCGATCACTGGTGGGGTCGAGGCCGCCGAGAAGGCTAGGTAGAGACGTCACGCGTACTCCTTTAGGTATCTAGACGAGTGGGCGAGTGTTGTTGCTACGGTGAGAGCCTAGTCAGCCGAGAGGGCCGAGGAACGTGAGCACTGAACGCCCGCACTCCGTGAGCGTGGCCGGAGTCGTCATCGACGACGAGGGCCGGGCCCTCCTGATCCAGCGCCGGGACAACGGCCACTGGGAACCACCGGGCGGAATCCTCGAGCGCGAGGAGACCATCTCCGAGGCCCTTCAACGCGAAGTCCTCGAAGAGACCGGCATCAAGATTGCCCTTCCGGCGACTCTGACCGGCGTCTACAAGAACATGACGGGCTTGATCGTCTCGCTGGTCTTCCGCTGTGAGGCCGCCGACGGCGCACCCACCACCGGGGACGAGACCCGAGCCCTGCGCTGGGCCACCCGCGAAGAAGTATCCGAGCTTGCCGACGAGGCGTACGCGATCCGCGTCCTTGACGCGCTCGACGCAGTGTCCCCGCCGGCCATCCGCGCCCACGACGGCGTGAAACTCGTCTAGCCCGAACCCGCTGCACATGGCGGCCTACCAGCATGAAGGAACTTGTATGCACGAGTATACGAGTACAACCCGGGTGTGGGGACTGTCTTGCCCAGGTTTCCCGGAAGAGGTCAGCCGGGCCCGCCGCTGGACGCGGGACATCCTGCGCGGCTCCCCTCTGGCCGAGGCCGCAGAGCTGATCGTGAGCGAGCTGAGCGCGAACGCGATCCTCCACACCGCCAGCGGCCAGCAGGCGGGCAGTTTCCATCTGGCACTCGCGATCTCCCCGCAGGTGGTCGCCCTGTCGGTCACGGACGAGGGAGGTACCGGCACAGCCCCGAAGGTCGAGCACCAGGACGTCCAGGCTGAGCACGGTCGGGGCCTGGGCATGGTCAGCGCGATCGCCCACCGAGTCGTCGTCCACAACAGCTCCGACGGGTACACAGTCACCGCGGAACTCTTCACTCAGGCCAGGTCTGCGGGAGGGTACCCGTGCTGATGCCCGCTCCTTCCGTAGTGCTGAGCGCAGGCAGCCGAAGTCTCCCCCACCGGTGCCGAGCCGTTGCCTGCCCGGTGAACGAGGTTCGTTCCATCCCTTTGGGATCACACGACGCCACGAGTCCACGCCTGGCACTGCGCTGGTTACGGGAGCGCACGCGGCACATCACCGACCAGCTCGACGCTGCATACGCACAGCCAGGCGTGCACTGGTTGACGGACGAAGCTGAGCACGAACGAGCTCTCGCCTGCATGACCAGTGGCACGGGCTACCAACTCACTCTTCACGACGAGAGCACCCGCTACGTGTTGCTCGTCTCCCCGGCAGGAGCGACCTCATGAACGGGCCCGCCCGCGGCTACTGGTGCGAGTGCTGGACTCAGGATGCCGCCAGCGCAGAAGAGCCGGCGCTCCTGGCATCGTTCGACGCATACTCGGCGCCCCAGGCAGACCGATGGGTCGCCATCGCTCTGCGCACCATCTCACCGGCACTCGACTCCGACGCGTCGGACGAAGCGTGGACGTGGCTGCACGAGGACCGTGCCGAGACCCGCAGGGCCCTGATGCGCTCCGAGCATTGCACGGTGACCATCACGCATGCCGGCATCCGCATCACCTGGACGATCCGACCGGTGATCTTCCTGCCCCTCGCACATCGGCAGGGCACTGAACTCCCAGCATGCGCACACAGCTTCAAGCCCCACAGCGCAGACTGAGTTACAACTTTCTCTACTGGTTCAAGCCCCGGCGTCGCTCCGCTCCGCCGGGCGCGCTTACCGGCTCCGCTGCGGGCGCCGCTCCTGCCTCCGGCCCGCTCCGCCCGCGCTGCGCCGACGCGCGCCCACTAGTGGGTAGGGCCGGTGCCATGACTCGATCACTGCATAGCGTGGCCGCGGTCAGAACAGTGCCTCCGGCGGGGGATCGGCCGGCACCGGGATGGAGGGGGCGCCGTCGCCGACTGCGGTCCGTCGTGGCGGATGCTGGGGGCTCCCATCCCGTCCGCCGTCGACCCAGGCAGAGCCGAGCAGACGTGGCCCATGGCGTCCAGGTCGTTCGTACAGTGGCGCGCTCCACCTGGACGCCATGAACCACGCCTGCTCCACGGTGTGTGGGTCGACGGCGGACGGGATGGGAGTTGGGGAGAGTGGTGGGTTGAGGAGAGATGAGCGCCTGTCGGTTACCGCAATCACGGGACGAGTTGAGCTACTGGCAGAGATCATGTACCCGTGAATGTTGCGCGATTGGTCCTTGACTACGTGAAGGCGTTGGCTTGGCCCGCCATAGTGCTCGTCGTGATGATCTTCTTCCGAGACGAGTTCCGGAAGCTCCTCAGGCGGCTCAAATCCGCAAAGGGTGGTGGAGCCGCTGTCGAGTTCTCGGAGGAAGTACAGGCCGTTGCAGAGGAGGCTCGTGCGGCAGTCGAAGCTGAGGTCCGTGACACCAGTGAACGGGTTCAGGAAGTCCGGGCCGCGTTCGAAGCAAGCCAGCAGGCAGCCCGTGCAGCCGCGGATGCGGCTTCGGAACCGGGGACACTAGCCGAAAACGGTGCTCCACCTAGCGACCAAGGTGAACCCAGCTACTTGGACCCTTCCGCCGACCAGAGAGGCTTGCGCGCCGAACAGATGGCGCAACAAGGGATCACCCTAGTCAACGCCATGCAAGCAGAGCTGGAACAGCTACTTCAATCCGTATTGCCCTCTCCTGCCGCACCCATGGATGCGCTGCGGTCCATGGCGCGTGAGCACCCGGAGGCAGCCATCATGGCCGCCTACCGCGAGGTTGACATGCGAATGGAGTCGTTGGTGCGGAAGGTCATTCGCGCAGCCCGCGCAAGGGGAGAGACTGTCGAACGCCCCCGGATGCCTCGAAGCCAACTGATGTTTCTGGTGGCGTCTGGACTGCCTGCTGATGTCGCTGACGTGATCACGGGGCTTTCCCGACTACGAAACGAAGTGACGCACGGTGGCAGCGTGCAAAGCTCGGCTGCGATCGACTACATCAGCGCCTGTGCGGCGGCGCTGAACCTGTTGTCTCTCTACGAGCGGCGCCTCA
Source organism: Streptomyces sp. NPDC100445 (assembly GCF_044759735.1). NCBI lineage: Bacteria > Bacillati > Actinomycetota > Actinomycetes > Kitasatosporales > Streptomycetaceae > Streptomyces > Streptomyces sp. NPDC100445. Next base: position 88,963 of record NZ_JBIVZV010000005.1, read on the forward strand.
TACCACCCGATGAGGGTCAGCCTTCGCCTCTCCCCTGAAGCGCTCCACGGGCTTCGCCGACCTTCGCGGTGAACGGTATGCAGTCCGTCACCAGGAGGCCCAGTGATCAAAAGCGAGTACCAACCGGACCGGCCCGTACGTGCCGACGTCTATCCGCCCGCTCGGATCTATTGGGTGAGTTCTGATTCCAGTCGCGGAATCAGGGCCTGTGCCTTTTCCACGTTTTGTTCGCGTGTTATGTGCAGGTTGCGCTCGATGATGTCATGGACGAAGTCCATAATCTTAGCGAAACGAGCGACGTCTCGATCGTTCTTAAATTGCGGAGACGTCAAATTCATTTGCAGGGCGGATACTCCCTGCACTTCGACGGGCTTGTGTACCGTGAGCCTGTCTCTGAGCAACCGCAGAGCCTTATCACCGGAGACTAGGGCGGCGAATTCCGGCATGTCCCAGTGGATGCCTCTCAATGCGAGATCAGCCCGCCTCATGTGGGTGAGATCCCATGCGGCGCCCCAACTGCTCTCCAGAATTCGCCGCTCCTTGCTTGGCTTCAATAGCAGCTCGGCGTATCCACTGGAATCCCGCCCCGAAAACAAGAAATCGCAGGCGATTTGGAATTCGTACATGCCTACGAATCCCAGGTCTCTATCCAACTCCTCTGTGTAATTCTCAAGAAGCCGCAACTTGCGCTCCAAATTAGCCCCGCGAGACTTGCGATAAAGGCTCTGAAGCTTCAAGGTAAGTGCATATGACATCGTCTGTAGTTGCGACTCCTTCTCGGGCATGCCGCCGGAGAAGGAGTCTACAGCTCGGACTGCCTGTGCTGGGGACTTCTCTTGGTTGATGAGAGTCATGAGCGCTTCGGAATCAAGGCTGAGCGTAGTGTTAACTGCTCGAAGAATCTTCCTAGCTCTATGTCTGTTGACTGGGTCAGAGAAGCGACCCCAGCAATTCTCGGCAACGCCAAGGGTGTAGTCGATACGCATCGCCCCGGTGAGGGTTCGAAGGGTCAGCAAACCCTCCAGCTGCCTCCTCAGGGCCGGAGAGAATGGCGCGCCAGACCCGTAAAACCACCGGTCGATGCACACGACTACGTCAGAGTCCAGCATGAATACGGTAGGTTGCGCCCCGGGGGCGATATTGAGCACCTTGTAAATAGTACTGTCCGCGTTCTCGGCGGGTGTGATGAAATCAGAGATGCCAGAAATTGTGGCAGGTACTTTGCCGTTAGCAAGGGCAGGAAATTGGTTGGCCAGACCTGACGGTCCAACTCTTAGCAAGCCGACGCCTGCGACGAACTCCACATACCCAACTTGATTGACCACGGTTTTCCAGTGAGTGCCGGCAGATGACAGGTCCAATTCATCAAGAATGCCGACACCTATCCTGGAGACGAAGGCTCGATCGCCGACGATTGTGACCTTGGCGTCGTCGCATCTAGGTGTGGTGAGATGAGTCGGCGTTGCGTTCTCTGTCAGATTGAAACCGTGAGCCTCGGCGTACAACCTTGTAGCCGGTACGACAGACCGATGCCTTTTGGGTACGGCGTGCACAAAAGAAGAGATATCTATTAGTAGCAGCGGTTCGCCAGTAGGTCTCATTGCAGCCACGTAATGAATTTGGCTGGTATTCGGGCCCTGTACAAACGGAATGTCTATTGGGTCGAACCTCAAACGTGGCACTGCGCATTGGGGGTGGGTGAGGAAAATACCGAGGCCGTTGTCCTGCCGCACCAGCTGGACTGCAAGAAGAACATCGTGGTGGATCTCGATCTGTGTTTCGCATGCGGCGCAGGTTAGGTCGATCCCCTGGAACTTGCGCAGGGTGGGCTTGACAGCCTTCAGGATTTCTTTGCTTAGGCCGTCGGGAAGCCACCACTTAATACTTATCGACCCGTCCGGGTTCACGTTTCCCCCTCGCTCCCACGTTCGCGGCGTGACGAGGCACACCCAGGAACAGCGAGTCTGAGGGTACGACCAACATCACCCCTTCCGTGCGGATTTTTGTCAGGCGTCAGCTCCAGGGCGTCATGCTGTCTCGATGCATGAGTACGTGTGTGGTCCACGAGCCCTGCAGTGCCGGGCGCGGAGTTGGGTGAGGAGAGCTGGGCGGCAACTATCTTGCAAACCAACGACCACCAGGTCAGGGTCCGCTTCGACGAGAAGCGGCGGCCGGCGAGTGCTCGCTCCTGGGCCGTCTTCGGGCCGTCCGAGGCCGCTCAGTGCCGACCGGCAATGACTACTAGCGACAGTCGTAGCCAGCCACAGCCGCAGGTCACCCAAGTGGATCTGCGACACTGGTATCACCATGCCCAAGCCCGGAGAACTGGCATGACGACGCCGGGCCGGCTGGCTACGGTGGTCCCGTATTGGAAGAAGATGGGGGCCTAGCCGCTTGGCTGGAGTCGAAGCGGCTACTCACCAGCCCTGAGCGTCACATCGACACATTGCTGTGCCAGCTTGCTGAGGACGATGACGCGCTCCTGATGCACGACTACGACCTGATCAGTGATCCGCAGACAGCCGCCATCGTGAGAGCTCAGCAGCGAGACAGCGCCGCCGAGGCTGCGACGACTGGCAACGCGCCGATGCTCCGCGAAGTGACATCAGCGGATGACATCAACACCCCTGGACAGCATCGGACTGGAACAGCTACGGGGGCACTGCTCTGCAGGACTGCCCAAGCCCTGTAAAATGGCTTGCTAGAGGCAGCACCGAGTAGCCGTCTGTCGCTTACCTGCTGCAGTCCTCTGATGTGCGATGCCCCCGGCAGCAAAATCAGGTGCTCGGGTATTCATCGGTGGCCAACTCGACGCTATCTCAGACTTCCGAGTTGCACATATGGGACCTTTCGCTGTATGCCTCGGAACAATCCACGAACGTTGAGCTCGCACACCGATAGGCGATCGATGTAGCAGCCAACTCCGGAGACTCCGTGGCGCCAGATAAGGCAAATGACCCTAGGAAGATCCGCAGGGGCCGGACAGGAGAAGTCGCCAGACCCGCGCAACGAAGACGGCCGTGGTGGCCCCCGGAAACCGGCGGCGACATGACTTCTGCAGGCTGCAGCACCCCTGCATGAAGGTAGTGGTCTGCGATGGCTAAGACTTCGATCCAGAAGACCTTTGCCCCCTGGGTAGCGCAGGCACCGAAAGCCCCAGCCAATTTGGGAGTGACCTTGCGGCCCGAAGATGTGATCGCCTCGGTCTGGAACGGCTTGCAACGCGTGGCTGCCTCTTTGAACAGCATGCCGAGGGAGGTACGTAGCCTGCCGGACGAAGACCTCAAGCGGGCCCTTAAGGAGCGGGGCCTCGGCCGCAGCGTCTCTATCGGCCTAGAGATCCCGTTTGCTGGGCTTACCGTCAAGGAACGAAACGACTATGTATTCCACCCCAATCGGTTTGATGCTCGGAGGCTTAGGAATTATACCCGCCTGGAAATCACGCCTACGGTCGACTTCCTCAACGCGGTCATGCTCGGATCTCACGTGCCTGAGGGAGTGGAACACACCACCGAGAATATGAAGTCCTGTCTAAGTGTATGGATAGCGCGATACACCTTCCATACCTTGGCGCATCAGCATCAAGAGATCACGGCTGGCAACCGACAAGACCATGCCGGGCCCTCTCGATTGCACGCCGATTTCGAGGCAGATCTTGAGTCCTTGATTCACTTGGTGCATGCGTTCGGGTTCGAGCCGTCTGCTAGCAACTCGCCACCTAGCCCTGACGTGGTCACGCTAATGAAGCAGCTAAACTGCTGTAACGCTTTCGCTGTCCGGCAAAACTTGCGGGGGCCAGCCACCCCCAAGGAGGTGGGTGATCGTAAAGTTAGGTCGATAGCTGGCCGAATCAGCGTGAAACTAGTACTGAACAATGTCGCACCACTCAGTGTGATAGTCGGCGGCACTACGGCATCGACAGTTCCAGTCATAATAAATAATTGTTTTCATTATGTAGTCAGCGGCCACGCGGCCGGTGACTCTGACGACATTGCGAATGTCATACTCTATGAGTATCGCAACCACCTGACCGCGTGTAACCGCTGCCGGACGCTGGCGACCGCGCATGTCCAAGCCGTGATCGACAGCCTGGGGAATATGCGATGGCCATCGAACTAGATCTTCTTCTGGAAGAGGTACGGGCCTTGAAGCTGCCAGCGGGCGAGTATGTCCTGGCCGGAAGCTTTCCCATGGGATTGGCCGGACTACGGGCAGTGAATGACGTCGATGTGATCGTCAGCGACTCTCTTTGGGAGGAGCTCATTCACCGGTACTCCTTCGAGTACAACTCGGTCGGTGCGCTGTGCATCCGCATTGGCCACATCGAGATCCTCAACTCCTGGTACGGCCATAAAGGGAACGTATCAGAACTGATCGCACAAGCTCAGACAGTGCGCGAGCTACCTGTCATGCCATTGGAGTGGGTTCGGCAATGGAAAGGGTTCAGTGGACGGCCGAAAGACCTGGCTGACCTTGAACTCATTGACGCCCATCTAGCCTCATATCTGCCGCGCGATACACGTTCGTCGATTAGACCACCCGAAGGGTGTGCGTAAAGGCGGGAAGTAAGACTGGGGCCAGCCGCGCGATCCGAGCCAGGGAGGTCGCGGTACTGCGCTCTGAATCGATCCGGTCACCAATACTTACGCCGCCGCGCGAGATTGCGGCGACTGGGCCAACGACCGAGATCCCTCCTGTGCCTCATACGAGAGGTGGTCTGGGTCTATATTTGGCTGGGTGCCCATCGTTGGTATAGCTCCGCGGCACATGGCGAACCGGACCAGCACGCAGAACCTGCGCAAGCGCGTGCAGTACCACTACCGGGGCAACGCGGAGGGATCGACGCTTCGCTTCTCCCTCGGATGCCTGCTCGGCCTCGAACTGCGTCGCGTGGGCAGCGGGAAGCGTATGACCTTCTGCAAGGCCGGCGAGGCCGAACTCAGCCAGCGGATGGCGGAGAACGCCCGGGTCTGCTGGATCGAGCACGACGAGCCGTGGACCATGGAGTCGGAGTTCATCTCTCGACTCGACCTGCCGCTGAACCTCGATCAGAACAGCCACAACCCGTTTCATAGCCGTCTCAAGGAGTTGAGGTCCCAAGCCCGACGGCGGGCAAGGGAGCTGCCTGTCACCGCATAGCCTTTCGCGCTGACATCACCAGCTGACATCAACGGCGGCGAACGGAGGGACACCGAGGCGTTCGCAGCCGGACCGGCGAGCAACCCGTATGCCCTAAACCGGCACGCCGCACCGCGCTGCGATCGAACTCCTAAAGCGGTGCTCATCTCGGTATGACGAGACGGAGCCAGTCGGCGAGCGCGGCGAAGTCGGTGTCCATGAGGCCCTTGGCCGGATCGACGCGATGGAGCAATGACGGCCCAGAATGACTGGCATCGACCCACAGGCGGTCCATAGCGCTGATCTCGTCGTCGACCCAGATGAACGGTCGGCCGTTGGCCCACTCGACGAGGTGGTGGGTCTTCCAGTGCAAGCCGCGCGGGCCCTCGTCGGCGTAGGAGGCCGGCCACTCCACCACAGGCAGCCTCGGCAGTCCGATGCGTGGGGAGATGACCTCGTTCGCCTCCTCTATCCAGGTCGTAGCCCATACGAGATGACATCCCAGGGCGGTGAGGCGCGATCCGAGCTCAGGATCGAGTCGCGTCAGCAGTGGGTTTCCTTGATCGCCACACGTCGAGGCGTCGGCGGCAGTGTCCTGTGAGCGCCCGGACGACGGCCCGAACGGGATCAGTGGGCCATCGACGTCTAGGAAAAGGAGGGGACGCTCCGTCACGCTTGCCACGACGGCACGATATCCCGGTGTAGCAGGGGAGTGGCTCCCTCATCGCTGGGCCGTCCCTGGGCCGTCCGAGGCCGCTCACCAGTGGCCAATGACGACCAACGACGACCGCCAGGCGCACGAGGCCACTGCCCCTGACCAGCAAAAACCCAGCTCACCAAGATCCCCGGCAACACCCAGGGCAAGAAGAAGTAACGCCCACCTATCAAGCCCCCTGCCTGCGGGACTCCGCTGGTGGGGGGTTTTCGCTGCCTCGGAGCGTCCCTCTCCGACTGCTCAGTGGACACCAGGGTCGGTGAGCACCACGTCATGAGGCACGTCGTCGCACGCCAACAACAAGTACTCGTCTGCCATGGCCCCGTCCGTCTCTCAGCTGAAGCGCAGAAGCCCACAGCCGTCATGTCACCTCAAGCACCCTGGCGTAGAAGTGGCGCGGCGCTGCGTTGGTCAGTGGCGTGGGTTGGTAAGTCCGGTCAGGGCGACCAGTGGTCAACAGGCCGGCAATCAGTCCAGGTTGTGACTCGGGCCGATCCTGCTGACGCGTCTACTCGAAGGCCTCGCATTGCCGGGGCAGCGGCTGACACCGGGGCACGACTCGTATCTCACGGTTCCACCCCAACCACTCTGCGTCCCGTTTTTTCATTGAACGCTCACCTACTCGCCGGTACGAGGTTAGAGTCATCGCCCTGACGGCACCTGCTTCCCGCTGTAGGCGGGCACTGGTTCATGGCCAAGAGCAGAACCATGCGCGCTGGGGAGCGCACAGCAGGTAGTGGCAAGGGGGTACGAGCACGTGGCCCAGAAGAAGAGACCTCAGCCGACGGCGGAGGACGAGAAGAACTTCCGAGTTGGCTGCGGCGTCATGCTGGCCGTACTTCTCGCGGTCGGCGGATGTAGTGCTCTGACCAACGACGACACCGACTCGACGTCCACCTCGTCATCTTCATCCTCCGTGTATCGCGGCAAGGCGGAGACGGTCAAGGTCGAGGACTTCGTCGGCATGGGGCTCCAGGCAGCCCAAGACGCCGCCCAAGGTGACGGCATCGTTGACCTCACCTCAACGGATGCCACCGGCCAGGGCCGCATGCAGCTCTGGGACCGCAACTGGACAGTCTGCGCCCAGACACCTGCGGCCGGCGAAATGATGAGTACCGATGACACGCTCACGTTCGACACGGTCAAGTCCAGTGAGGGCGAGAGCTGTGACGACCCCACGGGGTCCGGCAGCATCGATGACTACAGCGAAGACGATTCCTCCACTGTCTCAGGTGTCGAGGACGACTACAGCGACGACGGTTCGTCCACCGTCGCCGGCGCCGAGGACGACTACAGCGACGACTCCTCCAGCTCATCGGCCGGTGACCCGGAGTTGTCGGGGAGCGACTCGGGTTCTTCTTCGTCCTCGGACGATTCACAGCAGGCGCCCGCTGGGGTCACCGCCCAATGCAACGACGGTACGTACAGCTATTCCGCGCACCGCCGGGGTACCTGCTCGCACCACGATGGCGTGGCCATCTGGCTCGCCAGCGTGCCTTCGTAGAAAGGACGCAGACATGCTCGGCCTGGCATTCGGGCTCCTCAAGATGATGCTGTGGGCCATGTGTGCATGCATCGACGTCATGTTCGCTCTGTGCACCTTGGGCAAGGTCGACCCCAAGACGCGCAGATTCTTCTGAAGCAGACCGTTGCGACCAAGCAGCGCCGTGTGACAATCGTCAATCTTACAACGGGCCCTGGGGGCAAACTACTTCGCCGGACACGCGATCGGTCCTTTTACCGGAACTGAGATCCTCTCCCACTGCGGACACCGAACTCTCACATTCAAGTGTGGGCCTTACTGTTGCAGTAAAACTGACCGATCCGTTCGGTTTTACGTCCGCCGTCCCCTGCGCCAAGGTCCTTCCCTCCGCCCTGAACACAAAATGAGCCTTTCCGGTCGGCGTGAAGTCCTCACCATCAACTATGAGTGAAGTGACAGGGTGACGGTGGGGGATTTCGCCGGGGATATCGTTGACAGCATGAACGCCTCTGATTCGAGGGGTGGGTTGGGTCATGTTGCGATCCTCTGCGTCGGCTCACGTCTCTATGATCTGAGTGATGGAACCCTCGTTTCCAATGTGTGGCAAGTCCGGTATCGCTGCAACCTGGGCGTAGGCACCTTCTGGTTCCGTTGACCGGAGGCCCAGTAACAGAGCCTCAGGACTCGGGCACCGGGGAGCTCATTTGAGAGTCCGTCAGCAGCCTGACGAACCCTCACGCAAGATCGAAGTTGAACTACTCCCAGTTTCCGCTACACCACCACAAATGATGTGACTCGTTGGGCCCTGAGTTCACGTGGCCGTGACCCATGATGCCGTGGCAAATGCCTGGAGGTTCGTTATCGTCGTTTTCGAACACGCGGGCATCGATGAGGAGGCGATTCACCTTGTAACCTTCAGCCTCGCAGATTCCTCTTAGGAACTTGACCGGGGATGCGCGGAACTGGGTCCAGTCTTCCTCGGTGAATTCGACGTTGGATACCTCAACATCATGAGAAGATCGGGACGCGTCAGGGGTGAACTTCACCATCAGAACCACCTCTCCAAGCCCTCAATCCCAGCATCCTCCTTCGGCGCCCATCTACAACTGGAAGTCCTGGGAAGTGCTTCCGGCGGTGGTGGGAATCAAGGACCTCAGCGGTCCTCGTTCTCGCTCGTCAGCGGCACATTCAGCGCCGTTCGCAGCGCGCTGCTTCACCTGGCCGTCCACCGGCTACGAGGCCCGGATCTGATGGCCCGCACGGCGCGTTTCCGGAGCCAAGGCATAGCCGGCTGGAGACATGGAGACCCACGTCGTCCAGGTCGCGACCTTCACCGGTCTCAGTGTCGAGTCCGCCCTCAGGTCCTCGGTCGCCGGAGATTATCCGGCTCGCACCGCAGCAAATCCGCCGGGCGTGCCCCGCGACTCTCCTGGTGTCATAGAGCGTTCCTGCTCCGGCGGCAGTGCCGTACTCAGTGCGCGGCCGGCGCTGGCAGGTCTCTCCTTGGCCATCGACGAAGCCCGACCGTTGGTTAGGTCCCAGGTCGTACCCGGGCCGCCCCCCACAGAGCCGGGGATGCAGCTGCTCTACAGAGCTGTACACCTCGGAAGCCGGCCGCGCGTCAGAGACCCTAGCCATGAGCACTGACAACGCCTGGCGACAGCACGGCATCTGACACTGTGAGGCCCGCACCACGAGCGCACCAGATCGGGCGGGGAACAGCGGGGAATCACGGTGAAGCCAGCGGCACCGGCGAAGACCCCCGGCAAGAAGAAGTAACCGCCCGCGAACGAGTCGCCTGGCTGTGGGTTTCCCCGCTGGGAAGGGGTTTGGCCTGGGTCATGTGCCCAGGTCGCTCCATTTGGAGAGATGAGTGGAGGCGAGCCGTCAGCCCGCTCTGGGCGATGGTGGACGCCCGTCTCGCACGTGCTTCGCCAGCCCTGTGGGGAGCGCGCACCTGGTCGCCGGGGGTTCGTCAGAGGGGGAGGTCGTCGGGGAGTACCCGGAATGCTTTGTGGTGGCCCAAGGGGCGTACGGCTCGGAAGTCTCGCCGGTCGAGGGTGAGAATCGCGTCCGTGTCGTAGTCGGCGGCGAGCGCCACGTTCACCGCGTCGGCGAGGTCGAGGTCCAGTGCGCGGTAGCGGAGACGGACGGACTGGGCGGCGCTCAGGTGGTCCTCCGTGATCTCCGGCATGACGACACGACCCCGACCCATCCAGCGCCGAAGGTCGTCGACCGCGCTGAGGGCGGCTTCCCTGCCGAGTTCACGCGTCGCCACGTGATCCAGTTCGGCCAGCAGAAGCGGGGACATCACCAGCAGGCCCGCTGCCATGATCGCCTCGTTGGCCGCCCGGTGTTCCGGATGGGTGGAGTCCAGCGCCGCCAGGAGGCCGGACGTGTCGGCGATGACGATGATCACGCGGCGGATCCAGAACCCGAGCCGGTCTCACGCCGGACAGCTTCCGCGACCGTGTCGCGAACCTCCGACTTGGACAGCGTGCTACCCGACCCCTCGAAGGTGCGTGAGAAGAGCGGCTCGTCCCAGACCCGGTTCGCCATGGCTGCGAGGTGGATGCCCTGGCGAATGATCTCGGCCTCGCTTATGCCCCGGCGCTTGGCGGCCTCCTTGATGATGGCCAGGTCTTCCGGGTCGGCGTAGACGTTGGTGCGCTTCATGGGCATGTACCAAGGGTAGTCCATGTACCAAGTGGGGGGTATTTCAGAATGGCGTTGTCGTGCCGTTCCCGAGGTCGCATGCTTCAGGGCGTGACCGATCGAGACGACTTGCCCCACGCCACCCTCACCGTGCCTGTCACCGTGCGCGATCTGGTGCCGCAGGATCTGCCGGCGTGCACCTGGTCCGGCTCGGCCGCCCACCTGCGTCACGTCGAGCGCGAGCTGGTGCGCGCTGCGGCCGGTGAGGTGGACTACCTGGCCGTGTGCACCCCTGTGGACCTGCCGGTGGCGATCGGTGGCGTCGACTATCGCGTCTCCGAGGGAGCCGGAACCCTGTGGCAGCTCGCCGTGCTGCCGGCGCTGCAATCCCGCGGCTTGGGGACGCTGCTCGTCCGCGCTGCCGAGCAGCGGATACGGCACCGTGGGCTGCGCAGGGCCGAACTCGCCGTGGAGGAGAGCAACCCCCGGGCGCGGGTCCTGTACGAGCGACTGGGCTACGTCGCCTACGGCCGCGAACCAGACGCCTGGGACGTGGAGGGACCCGACGGGTCGATCCGTCGCCACGAGACGATGTGCATTCTCCTGCGCAAGAGCCTCTGAGCCGCTGGAATAGTGCTCCTGGGCAACGGCGTGGGGGGAGCAGTGGTGGGCAAGGACCATGTGGGCAGCTACCTGTACTGGTCGGACCGCCGGGTGGCTGCGATCGCATCCGACAACGGCGTCAACTTCAAGGGTCGTTACAACTGGGCGCTCAAGGCCGCCCCGCAGGGTGTCGGGGCCGAGGTCAGCAACAAGGAGCGCGCAGATCTCCCCCGTCTCGAAATGGCGGGCAAGATCGAGAAGGCCCTCGGTGATCAAGCCGTCGTCGCCTTCGGCTCGCCACCACGGGCCCGGTTCGCGAAGGGCGTCGGACAGGTCCACATGGCCAGGTTCACGGCGGGACCCGAGCGTGACAGGGGAGCGCTCTTCCACATCAGGACGGCCAGTGTCAGAGGCCAGCAGGTCGACCTCGTGCTCTTCGGCAGCATGGACAACTTCCCCGGACGAGTGATGCGTCCCGAGGACGCGCCCGAGACGGGGTGGTTCTCGTCGGCCTGGTACGCGATCGCGCAGTTGCTGGAGAGCCGAGGGACCGAGAACACATCCCAGTGGGACGATCCGGAGTCGCTGTCCGTCGAGGCCCTGAAGGTCGCTCTGTATCAGGGTAGTTCCGGTGATCACGGGGAGCACGACGGTCAGCCCTGGACGCGCGGCTACACGCTCGGGCACGCCGACGACAGCGAATGGTTCGCCCAGATCTATACCGACGTCGTACTGACCGAGGATCGCTGGAACTTCACGGGCAGCATGAGTGGAGCACAGCGCATCCTTGTGGGAGCCCCCGTCTGGGTGCGAACCGCGAGCAAGGCCTCCGTGACCCGTTACGCGGACCTGCGCAACCGCGCCACCCGTGCCGACCGTCGCCGCCTGCCGTTCCTTCGCTGAGTTCGAGGAGGGCAGGGGGCTCAGCCTTCCGGTGCCTCGGCAAGCACTTCCGCCCACACCGTCTTGCCGACCGGGTGACGCGGTGCCGATCCCCACCGCGCGGCCAGGACGTGCACCAGGAGCAGTCCCCGGCCGGACTCGCCCTCCGGGTACGACGTAGGCGGCACCGTCGGTGTCCGCTTGGCCGACGCCGCGTCCGCCACCTCCACGCGGACCAGGCTCGTCGCCATGTCGAGAGTGAGCCGGAGGCCGAAGTCGTGTCCGTGGACCCGGCCGTGCCGCACGGCGTTCGCCGCCAGCTCGCCGACCACGAGGGCGACCGTGTACGACGCCTCCGAGGTCGTCGGGTAACCCCACTCCTCCAGGTGCCGGACGGCGAAACGCCTGGCAAGCTGCGCGCCCCGTGGTGTGGAGACGAACTGCGCCGCCCGGTCGAGGAGTTCGCGTTCCGTGGTGGACCGGCTCGGCTCGTTGTCCGGGGTGGTCGTTCCTGTGAGCACGGCTTGTCCGTCCTTGTCTGTCGCGCGCGAGGCTATCCGCCGGTACGCGAGTCGTCACGTTCCGTGCCCAAGCGTCGTCCCATCGCCCTACGCTCGACAGGGGGATCAGGCTTACTTTCCGAGCCGTAAGAGAAGGAAGTGATGCTTTGGCCAACGCGATTGACCCCAGTGCGTCGATGGCGGCTCTGTTCGGCGCACGGGTGCGCAGGCTCCGTACGGCGGCCGGACTGACCCAGGCCGAGCTCGGCGAGAGAACCCACGTCGTCAGCACGCGGATCACGCAGATCGAGCGCGCCTCCGGGGCCAAGCCGACCCTCGAACTGGCCCGTGCGCTGGACACCGTCCTCGGCGCGGACGACCTGCTCGTCGAGCTGTGGCCGTACGTCTACCGAGAGGCCTTCCCCGACTGGTCCCGCAAGTTCATGGAGTACTCGGAGCGCGCGGTGGCCATCAGGCAGTACGCGGCACATGTGGTTCCCGGTCTGTTGCAGACGGAGGACTACGCGCGGGCAGTGCTCAGCCTGGACGCTCTGTTGGACGGTGAAGAGCAGTTGGAAGAGCGCGTCACAGCCCGTATGGGACGCCAGGAACGGTTGAGTTCGTCCGACCGGCCCGAGTTGTGCGTGATCCTGGATGAGGCGGTGCTCAGGCGCCCGATCGGCGGCCACGCCGTGACGCGGAAGCAGTTGATGCGATTGCTGGACGCGGCTTCGGAGCGGCACATCACCTTGCAGGTGCTGCCGTTCGACCAGGGCGGGCACGAGGCGATGGGTGGCTCACTGACGACGCTGACCCTGCCGGACGGCTCCGAAGTGGCTTACACGGAGGGCGCTGACTACGGCCAACTCATCGAGGAACCAGCCGACGTCAGCCGCTACAAGGTGATTTACGATCGGCTCCGGGTGGCAGCCCTGCCCCCGATCATGTCGCTCGACATGATCCGGTCCACGTCGGAGGGCAACTACCGTGGCGCGAATCTCCCGTCCCGATCTGAACGGCGCCGCCTGGCACAGGAGCAGCTACAGCAATCAAGCGGGCGGCGACTGCGTGGAGGTGGCCGACGGATTCCCGGTCGTCGTCCCGGTTCGTGACAGCAAGGCCCCGCAGGGACCGGTGTTGTGCTTCGGCGCCGCCTCCTGGTGCGCCTTCATAGGCGAGTTGAAGGCCGGGCACCGCCGTCCCTGAGGCGGCCGGGATCCGGGTGCCGTCCCCGGGTCGGGTGCGCCGGGCCCTTGTCCGCGAGGGTCCGGTGGGCCACTGACCTCCTGAAAGAACCGAGGGAGAGAACTACCCGCCCACCCACCCTCCCCGGCCGGAACCCCGCATCACCCGTCCGAGTGACCAGCTTGCCGGGGAGGGATACGGACGGTTACGTTCGCCGCGACAACCGCAAACAGATACGGCCCCCGGCCGGGACTGGCATCCCGATCGAGGGCCTGACCGATCAGGAAGAAAGCACCTTCCCGATGGCTGACCCGCAGTCTAACGCGCCCCTGCGCGCCGGCGCCGGAACACCGACCTCCGGCGTGATCCACGTACGCACCCGGCTGACGGCCGACTTCACCGTGATCTCCAACGCCCTCGCCCAGCGGCGGGGCAGCGCGGTCACGATCGGCGTCGCGGCGTACATCGCCTCCCTGCCCGACGGCTCCCGCGTGAGCATCGCCGCCCTGTGCGAGCACTTCACCGAGGGCGAGATCCTGATCTCCCGGGCCCTCGGAGAACTCGAAGCCGCCGGTTACCTGGAACGTCGCCGCGAACGCCTGCCCACCGGGCAGATCCGCACCCGCACGTACTTCTACGACGTACCCGGTGGCCACTCGCCCCCTCCGGCCCCTCCGCCCGGCCCGCCGAAGCCGCCCGCGGCGAGCAACGTGCCGCCCCCGCTGAATCCCGCCACCGAACCGACCTCCGCCATCGAACCGACGCCCGTCCCTCCGCCTCGCCCGGAGGAACCGCCCAACCTCTCCGACGCCGACCCACGGGCCGTCACCGTGCTGACCTCCCTCCGCCGCGTCGATCCACGTCTCGTCCTGTCCGAGCGGGAGGCGGTACGGCTGGCGCCGGCCGTCGCCCAGTGGCTCGCGGCCGGTGTCGCGCCCGCTCAGATCACCGCGCTGCTGACCACCCGGCTCCCCGACCGCTTCCTGACCCGCCCGGCGCGCATCCTCGCCTTCCGCCTGCGGGAGACGCCGTTGCCCGCGCCGCCCCCGCCGATCATCGAGCGCACGGCCGTACTGCCCTTCCACACCTGCGACGGCTGCGAACGGGCGTTCCGTGCACCGGAACCCGGACATTGCCGCGACTGCCGGCGGCCCGGCGCGCTCCTGCCCGCAGCCGCGTGAACCGACGACTCAGGGCGCTTGACCAGCCTGGACAGGAGGCCGACACTGCGTGTACGACATTTGTCATACGCGAGGGAAGGGAGGCAGGCATGGCCTCCGGAACCGAACGCGGGAGCCGCGCCTCGGGTACCACCACCAGGAGGCGCGCATCGACCGCGGCGCGGCCCGCAGAGGCGGACCCGAAGCAGGGCGGCGGCAACGCGACGAGCGTGGCGCAGGTGCGGCTGCGCCCGGATGAGCTGGCGGAACTCCAGCAGGTGATGCGGACCCTCGACCTGCACTCACTCTCAGATGCCCTGCGCGAGGGGCTCCGGTTGCTCTCCCGGGAGGCGACCGAGGTCGCCGCCGCTCAGGAGATCCGTGACTTCTACGAAGGCGGCCGGGCGCCGACCCCCGAGGGTGTTCGGCCCGCCACGGCGGACGAGCTGGCGGCGGCGGACGAGACCGAATGGTGAACATCGGCTCCGCGCTGCGGGGCGAGGTGTGGGGCTGCGCCCTGCCCGGGCCCATCGGCCCGCATCCGGTGGTCGTGCTCACCGTGAACCGCGTAGCCGAACCGCTGTCGGCGCTGACCGTCGCGGTGATCAACGGAACGCCCGGCCCCACCGCCACCCACGTGCCGATCGGCCCGAACTGCGGAGTGACCAGGTACGACGAGTCCTACGTCAACTGCACCGACCTGCACACCGTGGACAAACCGAGGCTCCGGAGGCGTCTCGGCCTCCTCGCTCCGAGCGAGCTGCGGCGCGTGGAGGAGTGCGTGCGCGTGATCCTGGGGCTGGCGTGACGGAGGCCGTCCGACCGGCGAAGGCCGGTGTGAAGCGTGCTCACACCGGCCCCGGGGTGTGTCAGCCGCACTGGCAGGGGCTGCCGGACTGGCAGCCGCAGCCGCACCCCGAGCCGCAGCCGCACGCGCCGAACAGCGGAAGGTTCCTGGTCTCGGCGGGCCGGTCGGTCTCGCGCTCCTGAGTGGGATCGGGGGTGGTACCGGGGGATTCGGCCATGGGTCCCTCCTGGACGCTGGGGGCAGGGATGCCCTCGCCCCATTCATGCCCGTCCCGCCGGGCGCATCAACGGCGCACGGAGGCGCTGCCGCGCCCGGCCGGGTGGACGTCGAGCCCCCCCGCCCCCGGCCGGGAGCCGGCCGTGAGTTCCGGTGATCCCGGCGCCACACCGGAATCGCCGAGCCGGACAGCCGGACAGCCGTCCCCCCGCCCCTCGGCAGGGCTACGCGCCCTCTACGCCCGTGACCGGCTGGATGTCCCCCTGGAGGTTGTCCGCGTGTTCGCCCGTGACGAGGTAGACGACCCGCTTGGCCACGGCGACGGCGTGGTCGGCGTACCGCTCGTAGTAGCGGCCCAGCAGGGTGACGTCCACGGCGGTCTCGATGCCGTGCTTCCAGCGGTCGTCGATCAGGTGCTGGAACAGCGTGCGGTGCAGCAGGTCCATCTCGTCGTCGTCCTGCTCCAGCTGGAGCGCGAGGTCGACGTCCTTCGTGATGATCACTTCGGCGGCCTTGGCCATCAGCCGCTGCGCGAGCTGGCCCATCTCCAGGATCGTGGCGTGCAGGTCCTGCGGCACGGCCCGCTGCGGGAAGCGCAGCCGGGCCAGCTTCGCCACGTGCTGGGCGAGGTCGCCGGAGCGCTCCAGGTCGGCGGACATGCGCAGCGACGTGACGACGATGCGCAGGTCCGTGGCGACGGGCTGCTGCCGGGCCAGCAGGGCGATCGCCCGGGCCTCCAGGTCGTGCTGGAGCTCGTCGATCTTCTGGTCGGCCTCGATCACGCTCTCGGCCAGCTTGAGATCGGCGTCGAGGATGGCGGTCGTCGCGCGCCCGATCGCCGACCCGACCAGCCGGGCCATCTCCACCAGCGAGTCGCCGATGGAGTCCAGTTCCTCGTGGTACGCGTCCCGCATCAGAGTTCCCTCTCGTACGTGTGTTTCGGGGGGTCTACGGGGGCCGTGACACCGCGCGCCCCGCGGTGCGACCGGCGGCGCGGAACCCCACGCTCCCACGTTCCGTCCCGTACGCGTCCGTTTCCGCCACCGCAAGTGAACCGGCACCGGCCCCCAGGTGAACTCTGGGCGACGAGTGTTCGAGGTCGCACCTCGGTGGCTGTGGGCATGTCGTACGCCATGCCTAACCTAAAGGCATGGACGTGAACGCGGCGGTCGCCGCAGCGGCAGCGATCGCCGGGGTACTCACCGGTGTCATCGCCATGCTGGCGTTCCGCTGGAGTGAACGCGACCAGAAGCGGCCGACCAGGACTTCCCTGCACACCGATGCCGTGCTGCCGCCCGGCGTGGACACCGTGCTGTCGGTGCTGCGCTCCTCCGCCGTCGTGCTCGACGAGGCGGACGCCGTGGTCAAGGCCAGCTCCGCCGCGTACGCCCTCGGGCTGGTGCGCGGTGGGAAGCTCGCCGTGGAGCCGATGCTCCAGATGGCGCGGGACACCCGGCGGGACGGCGAGATACGGCAGGTCGAGCTGGACCTGCCCCGGCGCGGCACCGGACGCGGCGAGGCCCTCGCGGTCTCGGCGCGGGTGGCGCCGCTCGGCTCACGCCTGGTGCTGCTGCTGGTCGAGGACCTGACGGAGGCCCGCAGGATCGAGGCGGTACGGCGTGACTTCGTGGCGAACGTCAGCCATGAGCTGAAGACGCCCGTCGGCGCGCTGTCCCTCCTCTCCGAGGCGGTGATGGACGCCTCCGACGACCCGGAGGCCGTGCAGCGCTTCGCCGGCCGGATGCAGATCGAGGCGACCCGGCTGACCAACCTGGTGCAGGAGCTGATCGACCTGTCACGGGTGCAGAACGACGACCCCCTGGAGGACGCCGAGCCGGTGCGGGTGGACGAGCTGGTCGCCGAGGCCGTCGACCGCTGCCGTCACCAGGCGGGCACGAAGCAGATCACCATGGCCGCCGGAGGCGCCGACGACCTGCGGGTCTGGGGCAACCGGGGTCAGCTGGCCGCCGCCCTGGGCAACCTGGTGGAGAACGCCGTCAACTACTCCCCGGCCCGCACCCGCGTCGGCATCGCCGCCCGGCAGATCACCGCGCCCGGCGGTGACATGATCGAGATCGCCGTCACCGACCAGGGGATCGGCATCTCCGACAAGGACAGGGAGCGCATCTTCGAGCGCTTCTACCGCGTCGACCCGGCCCGCTCGCGGGCCACCGGTGGCACCGGCCTGGGTCTCGCCATCGTCAAGCACGTGGTCGCCTCGCACGACGGGGAGGTCACGGTCTGGAGCGCCGAAGGCCAGGGCTCCACCTTCACCATCAGGCTGCCGGAGGCGGGCGCGGCCCGCGACCGCGCACAGCAGCACCCCGACCTCTACGACGAGGCCGGCCCCGACCCATCACCGTTCGCACCGCTTCCCGCCCCGGAGGTCCTTCCGTGACCCGAGTGCTCGTCGTCGAGGACGAGGAGTCCTTCTCCGACGCCCTGTCCTACATGCTGCGCAAGGAGGGCTTCGAGGTCGCCGTGGCGGCGACCGGTCCCGACGGACTGGACGAGTTCGAGCGCAACGGCGCCGACCTGGTCCTGCTCGACCTGATGCTGCCGGGGCTGCCCGGCACGGAGGTCTGCCGCCAGCTGCGCGGCCGTTCCAACGTCCCCGTGATCATGGTGACCGCGAAGGACAGCGAGATCGACAAGGTCGTCGGTCTGGAGATAGGGGCCGACGACTACGTCACCAAGCCCTTCTCCTCGCGCGAGCTGGTGGCCCGGATCCGGGCGGTGCTGCGCCGCCGCGGCGAGCCGGAGGAGGTCACCCCGGCCGCGCTGGAGGCGGGTCCGGTCCGCATGGACGTGGACCGGCACGTGGTCACCGTCGGCGGCGCCAAGGTCGACCTCCCGCTGAAGGAGTTCGACCTGCTGGAGATGCTGCTGCGCAACGCCGGCCGGGTGCTGACCCGCATGCAGCTCATCGACCGGGTCTGGGGCGCCGACTACGTGGGCGACACCAAGACCCTCGACGTCCACGTCAAGCGGCTGCGCGCCAAGATCGAGCCGGACCCGGGCGCGCCGCGCTACCTGGTGACGGTGCGCGGGCTGGGCTACAAGTTCGAGCCGTAGGCCGCGTCGGACGCGCTGTGCCGAAGGGCGGCACCCCCGCGGGGGTGCCGCCCTTCGGCGTACGTGGGTACGGCTCAGTGGCCGGCGGTCGACTCGGAGGCCGAGTCGCTCGGGGTGACGGCCGCGCCGGAGGCGCTGGCGGAGGCACCCGCGGTGTCGCCCTTGCCCGGCTTGCCGCCGGTGCCGGTGCTGGCGCCGGCGCTGGGGGAGGCGGTCGAGCTGCCGGACACCGTGGAGCCGCCCGCCGGGGAGGCGGACGGGATCTGCGAGGGGCCCCACTGGTCGAAGTAGCTGGTCGCCGGGACGACGAGGGCGTTCAGGCTCACCCTCCCGGTCTTGCTGAGGGTGAAGGCGATCCGCTGGGCGTCGCCGTCCCGGACGGCCTCCCGGCCGCTGGGCAGCACCGCGGAGGCGTTGCCCTTGCCGCCGAGGGTCAGCGAACCGCCGGCCGGGACCGTCAGGCTCTGCCCCTTGGCGGCCTTCAGCTGGGCGGACGTACCGCTGCCCGTCACGGTGACGGACTGGAGGGTCTGGTCGGTGCGACCGCCGTTGAACAGGGTCGCGGAGATCACCGCGGGGCCCGTCGCCTTCAGGTCGGGCTGGGTGATGACCACGGCGTTCTGGATCTTGATGTCGCCGACGTGGATGGCCGCGTTGTCCGGCTTGATCTCCAGCGTCTGGGCGTTGTTCCCGGCGCCGCAGGCGGCGAGCGAGGCGATCGAGAAGACGATGGCGGAGGCGGCGAGGGCGCCGCGTCGAAGGCTGCTGCTCACGGCGGCGGCAACTCCTTGAACGCGCGGGCGGCTCCCCTGATAAAGCCGCCCTAAGGGTCTGTCAGCGGCCTCAGGTTACCGAGCCGTTCCCGGACCGGTGCACCCGACCCTCCCCCGGGCGGCGCCCTTCCCTCCGGGTGGGGGTACCCCGCGGGTCGGTGAGCAGCGCGCCCGGCGCATTGCGGAGCGGCTCGTGCGTCATTCACATAACGCGCCGGTGGACGGCTCGCGACAAACGCGGAGAGGGCCGTGACAAGGCGCGCAACACGCTCGCGGCGGCACTTGCGAGATTTCCGTGAAGGATTCCGCGGCGCCCACGATATTGATCACGGGGCGCCGCTCCGGCGGGCGTTGATCAATTCCGGATTCGGCTCACATCCGCCGGTGGTCACCGAACGGAGTAGCGGAAGTCGTACGCTTGGAACCGGACATATCAGGACGTTCGGCCACTCGGGGGGACCTGCCCGGGTGTGTGACGTACGCGTTTCGGCCTGCCCGCAGAGCCCCTCCGACCTGCGAATACCCGCTTCCGCAGGCGCTCCGCAGCACGTTCCGGTTGCTGTTGTCAAGCCCCGAGATATGCCCTGACCTGCGAAAACGCCATTCAGAAGACGCCGTATCCGTGTTACCCTGGATAGCCACGGAAGGGGTACCTGTCACATGACGTTCAAGGTTGGCGACACCGTGGTCTATCCCCATCACGGGGCCGCGCTGATCGAGGCTATCGAAACTCGCCAGATCAAAGGCGTGGACAAGACCTACTTGGTGCTGAAGGTCGCGCAGGGTGACCTGACGGTACGTGTGCCAGCGGACAATGCGGAGTTCGTCGGCGTGCGGGATGTGGTCGGTCAGGACGGACTGGACCGGGTCTTCGAGGTGCTGCGCGCCCCGTATGCCGAGGAGCCCACGAACTGGTCGCGCCGCTACAAGGCAAACCTGGAGAAGCTCGCCTCCGGCGATGTCATCAAGGTCGCGGAAGTCGTGCGTGACCTGTGGCGTCGCGAGCGCGAGCGCGGACTCTCCGCCGGTGAGAAGCGCATGCTCGCCAAGGCCCGCCAGATCCTGGTGAGCGAGCTGGCCCTCGCGGAGAACACGAACGAGGACAAGGCGGAGGCCCTGCTCGACGAGGTGCTCGCCTCCTGACGCGCAGCGGCAGCGAACCCTCGCTTCCGGCACGCACAGCACAGTAAATGCCGCGGTGCCCGATGACACTTACCCTGTCGCCGGGCGCTGCGGCATGTTCGTCCCCCGGAACAGCACGGTGAACCGCCGGTGAACACGTCGGCACCACCCCGGGAAGAACACCCCCGTACACGTCGTGCCGGGCCCGGGTCAGCGGCTCGACCAGGGTCACGGAAAGGGTCCGGTCAAGGCGCCGCGCCCGGCACTCCTCCAGGCCATACCCACGTAGGTCGAGCACACAAACCTGACAGGAACCGATGTCTGACGAATCGCGCCCCACGCCCGCGCAGAGCCCCGTCGCCGCCGTGATTCCCGCCGCCGGCCGGGGCGTCCGCCTCGGCCCGGGCGCCCCCAAGGCACTCCGCGCGCTGAACGGCACGCCGATGCTGATCCACGCGGTCCGCGCCCTCGCCGCGTCCCGCCACGTCTCGCTCGTCGTCGTCGTGGCCCCGCCGGACGGCACCGCCGAGGTCAAGTCCCTGCTCGACGCGCACGCGCTGCCCGAGCGGACCGACTTCCTCGTCGTCACCGGCGGCCGGTCCCGGCAGGAGTCGGTCCGGCTCGGCCTGGACGCCCTGCCGCCCGAGTACGGCGTCGTCCTCGTCCACGACGCGGCCCGTCCCCTCGTCCCCGCCGACACGGTCGACGGGGTCATCGAGGCCGTGCGCGGCGGAGCCCCCGCCGTGGTCCCCGCGCTCCCGCTGGCCGACACCGTCAAGGAGGTCGAGCCCGCGGCCGTCGCCGGCGACCCGGAACCGGTCGTGGCCACGCCCCGGCGCGACCGGCTGCGCGCCGTCCAGACACCCCAGGGCTTCGACCGGGCCACCCTGGTCCGCGCCCACGAGGAGGTCACCGGCGACGTCACCGACGACGCGAGCATGGTGGAACAGCTGGGCCTCACCGTCGTGGCCGTCCCCGGACACGAGGAGGCCTTCAAGGTCACCCGCCCCCTCGACCTGGTCCTCGCCGAGGCGGTCCTGGCCCGCAGGAGGCTCACCGATGGCTTCTGAGGCGACCGGCACCCAGCCGCTGCCGGCGCCGCCGGTGCTGCCCCGGGTCGGTGTCGGCACCGACATCCACGCCTTCGAGGAGGGCCGCGAGCTGTGGTGCGCGGGCCTGCGCTGGGAGGGCGAGGGCCCCGGACTGGCCGGCCACTCCGACGCGGACGTCGTCGCGCACGCCGCGTGCAACGCCCTCTTCTCCGCCGCCGGCCTCGGCGACCTGGGACAGCACTTCGGCACCGGCCGGCCCGAGTGGTCCGGCGCGTCCGGGGTCACCCTGCTCACCGAGGCCGCCCGGATCGTGCGCGCGGCGGGCTTCGCCGTCGGCAACGTCGCCGTCCAGGTGGTCGGCCCCCGCCCGAAGATCGGCAAGCGCCGGGCGGAGGCGGAGAAGATCCTGTCCGAGGCGGCCGGCGCCCCCGTCTCGGTCTCCGGCGCCACCACCGACGGGCTGGGCTTCCCCGGCCGCGGCGAGGGACTGATGGCCGTGGCCACCGCACTCGTGGTGCGGGTGAGCTGAGAGCATGCGAGGGTACCCGCAGAGTCACCGTTGACGGTTTCGTGGAGGTATCCGTGTCCGCTGTCCTGTCCGACCGTGTGAAGTCCCTGCTCGACGGCACCGTGTTCATCGTCGTCGGCACCCTCCAGCCCGACGGCGGCCCGCAGATGTCGCCGGTATGGGTGAAGCGCGACGGCGACGACGTCCTCTTCTCCACGACGTCCGACCGCCGCAAGTACCGGAACCTCAAGCGCGACCCGCGGGTGACCGTCGTCGTCATGAACCCCGAGCAGCCCTACGAGTACGCCGAGATCCGCGGCACCGCCGAGCTGACGACCGAGGGCGGCCAGGAACTCATCGACGAGCTGAGCCGCAAGTACACCGGCAAGGACTACGCCGACTTCAACCCCGCCTCGGCCGACGACGCCGAGCGGGTCGTCGTACGCATCCGGCCGCAGAAGGTCGTCGGCATGTCGTGACCGCGGCGTTCCGGGCGGTGGGCGCACGGCACTGTCCGGCGCCCACTACCCTGGAGTGGTGACTATTCGCCTGTACGACACCAGCGCCCGGCAGATCCGTGACTTCACCCCGCTCAAGCCGGGTTGCGTCTCGATCTACCTGTGCGGTGCCACCGTGCAGGCGGCCCCCCACATCGGGCACATCCGGTCGGGCCTGAACTTCGACATCATGCGCCGCTGGTTCGAGTACCGCGGCTACGAGGTGACGTTCGTCCGCAACGTCACCGACATCGACGACAAGATCATCGCCAAGAGCCACGAGCAGGGCCGGCCCTGGTGGTCGATCGGGTACGAGAACGAGCGCGCCTTCAACGACGGCTACACCGCCCTCGGGTGCCTGCCGCCGGCGTACGAACCGCGCGCCACCGGCCACGTGCCGGAGATGATCGAGATGATGCGGGGCCTCATCGAGCGCGGCCACGCCTACGAGGCCGACGGCAACGTCTACTTCGACGTGCGCTCCCTCCCCTCGTACCTGGAGCTGTCCCGGCAGGAGCTGGACAACCTGCTCCAGCCGTCCGGCGAGGGCGAGACCGGCAAACGGGACCCGCGCGACTTCGCGCTGTGGAAGTCCGCCAAGCCCGGCGAGCCGACCTGGCCGACCCCGTGGGGACCCGGCCGCCCCGGCTGGCACCTGGAGTGCTCGGCGATGGCCCACAAGTACCTGGGCAGCGCGTTCGACATCCACGGCGGCGGCCTGGACCTCATCTTCCCGCACCACGAGAACGAGATCGCCCAGGCCAAGGCCTACGGCGACGAGTTCGCCCGCTACTGGGTGCACAACGCCTGGGTCACCATGGCCGGCGACAAGATGTCCAAGTCGCTCGGCAACAGCGTCCTGGTCAGCGAGATGGTCAAGCAGTGGCGCCCCATCGTGCTGCGGTACTACCTGGGCACCCCCCACTACCGCTCGATGATCGAGTACAGCGAGGAGTCGCTGCGCGAGGCCGAGTCGGCGTTCGCGCGGATCGAGGGCTTCGTGCAGCGCGTGGTGGAGAAGGCCGGGGGAGCCGTGGAGCCCGCCGCCGAGGTGCCGCCCGCCTTCGCCGAGGCGATGGACGACGACCTGGGCGTGCCGCAGGCCCTCGCCGTCGTGCACACCACCGTCCGGCAGGGCAACAGCGCGCTGGCCGCCGACGACAAGGAGGCCGCCGTCGCCCGGCTCGCCGAGGTGCGGGCCATGCTCGGCGTCCTCGGCCTGGACCCGCTCGACACGCGGTGGGCGGGTGAGAGCGGCGACCGGGGCGAGGACCTGCACGGCGTCGTCGACAGCCTCGTCCGGCTCGTCCTCGACCAGCGCGAGTCCGCCCGCACCCGCAAGGACTGGGCCACCGCCGACGCGATCCGCGACCAGCTCAACCAGTCGGGCCTGCTCATCGAGGACGGGCCCCAGGGCCCCCGCTGGAGCCTGGCCCCGCGCTGACCACCGGTCCCCGACCGGACCGTGCCGCCCGGCCCGCCCGGGCGGCACACCCGAAGACGTACACACACTTCCGTAGAGAACAGGTAGATCATGGCCGCGAACAACCGTCGCATGTCCGGCAAGAAGGGCGCGCAGGTCGGCAGTGGCGGCCAGCGGCGCAAGGGCCTGGAGGGCCGGGGTCCGACCCCGCCCGCCGAGATGCGCAAGGGCCACAAGAAGAACCGCGTCGCCAACGCCAAGGCCAAGCAGGCCGTGCGCCGCCCCACGATGCGGGGCCGCGGCGGGAGGTCCACCTCCGAGCTGGTCGTCGGCCGCAACCCGGTCTACGAGGCCCTCCGCGAGGGCGTGCCCGCCAACACGCTCTACGTCCAGCAGTTCATCGACAACGACGAGCGCGTCCGCGAGGCCCTCCAGCTCGCCACCGAGCGCGGCAACATCAACCTGATGGAGGCCCCGCGGGCCGAGCTGGACCGCATGACCAACGGCCTGAACCACCAGGGCCTGGTCCTCCAGGTCCCGCCGTACGAGTACGCGCACCCGGACGACCTGCTCGCCGCCGCCGCCGACAACGGCGAGGACCCGCTCGTCGTCGCCCTCGACGGGGTCACCGACCCCCGCAACCTCGGCGCGGTCGTCCGCTCCGCCTCCGCCTTCGGCGGCCACGGCGTGATCGTCCCGGAGCGCCGCTCGGCCGGTATGACCGCCGGCGCCTGGAAGACCTCCGCGGGCACCGCCGCGCGCACCCCGGTCGCCCGCGCCACCAACCTGACCCGCACCCTCGAGTCGTACAAGAAGGACGGCGTGACGGTGATCGGCCTGGCCGCGGACGGCGAGGTGGAACTCGGCGACCTGACGGCCCTGGGCGGCCCGGTCGTCATCGTCGTCGGCAGCGAGGGCAAGGGCCTGTCGCGCCTGGTCGGCGAGACCTGCGACCACCGGGTGCGCATCGCGATGCCCGGCGGCGCCGAGTCCCTCAACGCCGGTGTGGCCGCCGGGATCGTGCTCCACGAGGCGGCCCGCAGGCGCGCCTGACAGCCCGTCCCGACGGGGCCCCGGACGGGAGCGGGGATCGAACGCCCGTCCGGCGGCTCGCCCCCGCGGGGGGATTACGGCGCCCGTGCCGCCCGACGGCCCGCCTTGACGGGGTCCGGACACATCCGGGCGGTCAAGGCAGTGTCCTAACGCGACATCACTCGGTTAGATGAGTGTGGACACCAGAACACCCCGCACACCCACGGGGGACCGCTCGTCGGGCTTCGACGACGTTCCCGCGCTGAGCATGGTGAAGGTGCCGAGCGATCCGGCGCAGGTCATCGTCGCTCACGCCAGCTTCCGCGTGCAGCTGGGCGCGTCGGCGAAACGCAGCCGGTCCCCGCGGATCGCCCGGCATCTGAGCGCCGGTCAGGACGCGTCCCGGATGCCCGTCGTGGGCACGGCGGGCCGCCGCCGCCCCGTCGTGTGGAGCGGCCGGTCCGCGCCCGACGACACCGGCGCCCACCGCCTCCTCCAGGCCGTGCGGGGCAGCAGCGTCCGCCACACCGAGGAGTCCGCGGCCGGCGCCACCCGGGTCATCCCGCGCGTCCAGACCGGGTACGCCGACACGTACGACACCCTGGACCAGACCGTCGAGACGCCCGTCGTCGGCCACCAGCGCACCGCCGCCGAGGCCGACGGCACCCGCCTCCTGCCGCACATGCGCACCGTGACCGGTGCCTACGACGAGCAGACCCACCCCGACACCGGCCACGACCCGTACGACCCGTACGACGGGTACCCGGCGGACACCGGCACCGGCACGGACGCCGACACCCCGCGCCCGGGCAAGCGTCACGGCG
Organism: Streptomyces sp. NPDC100445; assembly: GCF_044759735.1. Lineage (NCBI taxonomy): Bacteria > Bacillati > Actinomycetota > Actinomycetes > Kitasatosporales > Streptomycetaceae > Streptomyces > Streptomyces sp. NPDC100445. The sequence continues at coordinate 114,594 of NZ_JBIVZV010000005.1, forward strand.
ACGACCCGGCCCGGCACGCCTACTACCCGGGCCGCCGACTCAACCTCGGCGTCGTCCTGCTCCCGCTGCGCATCTTCCTCGGCTTCATCTCGCTCTACGCCGGCATGGGCAAGCTCTGCGACCCCGTCTACTTCGACGGCGGCAAGCGCGGCTCCATGGTCACCTGGCTCAACACCCTGCACCCCTGGGCCGTCGCCGAACCCCTGCGCCAGGCGGCCCTGCACCACCCCGTCGGCTCCGGCCTGGTCATCGCCTTCCTCCAGGTCGTCGTCGGTGTCCTGACCGTCCTGGGCTGCTGGCAGCGCGTGGCCGCCGTCGTCGGCGCCCTGCTCTCCGCCGCCCTGCTCGTCACGGTCAGCTGGAAGACGGTCCCCGCCTACGACGCGCCGGACATCATCTACCTCGCCGCCTGGTCCCCGCTGATCATCGCCGGCGCGCCCGTCTACTCCGTCGACGGCCGCCTCGCGGGCAGCGCCTGGCGCCGGCTCGGCCCCCGCGCCGACATCTGGGAGCTGCGCCGTTACGTCCTGCGGCGCGGCGCCGTCCTCACGGCCGTCAGCATCGGCCTCACCCTCCTCGTCGGCTCCCTGCTCGGCGGCGCGGTCCGCGACTCCAGCCGCGTGGTCGTCCCCGGCCCCGGAGAGGCCCCCCGCAACCAGCTCCCCGGCTCCCCGCTCCCGCAGGAGCCCGGCGAACGGCACCGCAAGGCCCCGACGGCCTCCGCCACGCCCACCGGCGGCGCCACGGCCGGCGCGGTCCCCTCGGGAACGGCCACACCCCCCGGGGCGAGCGGCCGCGGCACCGGCGCCACCACCACGACGCCCAGCCAGACGCAGGGCACCACCGGCCAGGTCGCACCCCGCCGCGTCCCGCCCACGGGCGGCGGCGCCCCCAGCACGACGGTGGGCCCGACCAGCACCGGCGGGACGGGCGGCACCACCTCGACCGGCGGCACCACCTCCACCGGCGGCACGACCGGCTCGGGCGGCAGCACGACGTCGGGCGGCAAGCCGGGCCTGGTGGGCGGCCTGCTGGGCTGACGCACGACGACACGCGAAGGGCCCCGTACCGAGGACGGTACGGGGCCCTTCGCCATGCGGTCGGCCGGTTGCGGTGCTTCGGTGGTGCCGTCCGGACCCGGCTCAGCGTCCCAGCGCCGCGAGCTCCTTGGCGGCCTCGGTCAGGTCCTTGGCGGTGTCGATCGCCCGCCAGTAGGCGCCGTGCGGGATCGTGAACCCGGCGAGCCGCTTCTCCCGGGCCAGCCGGGGGAACGTCGTCCGCTCGTGGTCGCCGCGCTCGGGCAGCAGCGCGGAGAACTCGGGCGAGAAGACGTACACGCCCGCGTTGATCTCGAACGTCGACGGCGGGGCCTCGATGAAGTCGGTGATGTGCCCGAAGCCGTCGGTCTTCACGGCACCCCAGGGGATGCGCGGACGGGCCAGGGCCAGCGTGGCCACCGCGTCCCGCTCCGTGTGGAAGTCGGCCATGTCGCGCAGCGAGAACCGCGTCCAGATGTCGCCGTTGGTGGCGTACCAGGGCCGTTCGGGGTGGGGGAGGCGCGCGGCCGCGTAGCGCAGGCCGCCGCCGCGGCCGAGCGGCTCGCTCTCCACCACGGTGGTCACGGAGACCGGGAGGTCGGCCGAGTCCAGCCACTTCTCCAGGACGTCGGCGAGATGGCCGCACGAGACGACGACGTCCGTGACGCCTTCCTCGGCGAGCCAGGTGAGCTGATGGCCGATGATCGGCGTCCCCGTGCCGGGGATCTCGACCATCGGCTTGGGCCGGTCGTCGGTGTACGGGCGCAGCCGGGAGCCCTGGCCACCGGCCAGGACCACGGCTTGAGTGGGGCGCGACGCGGCGCTCGGATGGGTCATGACGGCACTGTACGTGGCGCCCCACCGCCGGGTGCGGGCGGCAACACGCTCGCGGGGAGTCGTTGCCCGGTGCCCGCCGGTACTCAGCTGTGCGCGGCCAGGACGCCGGAGGCGAAGGCCGTGTCGCAGACCGGGCGGGCGTACGACTGGGCACGTGAGGCGCCGTAGATGCCCACCGCGGCGCGGCCGAGGGCGCGGGCGATGGAGGAGCAGTGCCGGGCCAGCCTCGGATGGCCGTTGACGGCCTGCTGGAGGTGGGTGAGGACGACTCCGGGGTTCTTGTCCTGGAGTTCGGTCATCAGGTGGTCGCGGAGCACGTCCTGCGGCGCCCGGGCGGCGGCCTTCCGGACGGGGACCGCGGCCGTCGAGACGTCGGAGGCGGCCAGCACCGAACTGGAGGGGCTCCCCGTCCAGTTGACCCGGGTGACCGCGAGGGTCCCGGAGAGCACCAGGAAGACGGGCAGGACGAGGGCGAGTGTGCGGCCGATCCGGCGGGCAGGGCCGCCCCGGTGGCCGCGTCGCGTCTGTGGGGTGGTGGAGTGCTTCACGCGTGTGAGGGTAGCGGCAGGTAGCGACACGGCGACAATCCGTCACCCTTATGGGGGATGAGACGGCGCCGCTTTCGGGGTAACGGGTTGACGCCGCCCACCCGGGCGACCACCCCGCGGCACGGCAGGGGCCCCGCACGCGGTGCGCGCGGGGCCCCTGCCGAACGTGGTGGACGTCAGTCGGTCAGCCGCTCACCGGTGGAGGTGGAGAACACGTGGATCTCGCCCGGCCGCGGCACGACGTGCAGCGTGGCGCCCTTCTCCGGCACCTGGCGCCCGTTGACGCGGACCACCAGGTCCTTCACGTCGCCGCCGACCTCGGCGGAGCCGTAGACGTAGCCGTCGGCGCCCAGCTCCTCGACGACGTTCACGGAGACGGCCAGACCGGCCGGCGCGTCCGCGCTGTCCTTCGTCAGGGCCGTGGCGGCACCGCCGCCCAGCTCGACCACGTCGAAGTGCTCGGGACGGACGCCGACGGTCACCGTGCGGTCACCCTTGTCGGCGGCGGCCTTGAGCGCGTCCCGGTTGACGGGGACGACGCTGTTGCCGAACTTCACGCCGCCGTCGGTGATCGGCACCTCGACCAGGTTCATGGCGGGGGAGCCGATGAAGCCGGCGACGAAGAGGTTCGCAGGCTTGTCGTACATGTTGCGCGGCGAGTCGACCTGCTGGAGCAGACCGTCCTTGAGGACCGCCACGCGGTCGCCCATCGTCATGGCCTCGACCTGGTCGTGGGTGACGTACACGGTGGTGATGCCCAGGCGGCGCTGGAGCGAGGCGATCTGGGTGCGGGTGGAGACGCGGAGCTTGGCGTCCAGGTTGGACAGCGGCTCGTCCATGAGGAACACCTGCGGCTCACGCACGATGGCGCGGCCCATGGCGACACGCTGGCGCTGACCGCCGGAGAGCGCCTTCGGCTTGCGGTCCAGGTACTCGCTCAGGTCGAGGATCTTCGCGGCCTCCTCGACCTTCTGCCGGATCTCCGCCTTGTTGACGCCGGCGATCTTGAGCGCGAAGCCCATGTTGTCGGCGACGGTCATGTGCGGGTACAGCGCGTAGTTCTGGAACACCATGGCGATGTCCCGGTCCTTGGGCGGCAGGTGCGTGACGTCGCGGTCGCCGATGCGGATGGCGCCGCCGTTGACGTCCTCCAGGCCCGCGAGCATGCGCAGGGAGGTGGACTTCCCGCAGCCCGACGGGCCGACCAGGACGAGGAACTCGCCGTCCTCGATCGCGATCTCCAGCGAGTCGACGGCGGGCTTGGTGGAACCCGGGTAGATCCGGGTCGCCTTGTCGAACGTGACAGTGGCCATGGTGAATGGACCCCTTCTACCGGCAGGAACGTGCCGGACGATCCGTTGTAGGAAGGTGGTTGGTGTAGTCCACGTGAGTGAACCGGATCGAGACGGTACCTGGCGTTCACTCGCTCTGTCAGTACCCGGGCCCCTGTGAACTTCGGGAAAATTCCTCCCGGAGCCGCTGCGGGACCTGGGTACACTGCACTGGCACGGCGGCGCCACGCGCGCGCGTCAGGCCTCCTTAGCTCAGTCCGGCCAGAGCAACGCACTTGTAATGCGTAGGTCGTCGGTTCGAATCCGACAGGGGGCTCCACCGGCCCAGGCGGGGCCCCTCCCACCTGGGCCTTTTTCATGTCCGGCCGGGGGTGCGGCGGGGGAACGCCGGGGATGTCGATCACGGGCCGGGCGGCGCCGGCGTGGCTGAATCGGTGCATGCGATCTCGGCGGGCTGTGCGCGGGGTGCGGGCGTATGTCCGCAGTGCTCCCGGCACGTACGTGTGGCTGGCGGTCCTCTTCGTCACGACGGTCGTCCTGCACCACATGCCGCCGGACTTCGAGGACCGCTTCCTGCGGCACCGGTCGACCAACCTGCACGAGCTGTCGCGCAGCCCGGTGCGGGTGCTGGTGGTGAGCGCGCTGTGGATCGAGGGCGGCCGCTGGGTGCCGTACGCCTTCCTGTACACGGTGTTCCACGCGCCGGCCGAGCGGTGGCTGGGGACGGTGCGCTGGCTGGCGGTCTGCGTGCTCGCGCACGTCCTGGCCTCGCTGGTCAGCGAGGGGGTGCTGCTCAGGGCGATCCGGGAGGGCCTGGCCCCGCCGGCGGCGGTCGACACCCTCGACATCGGGGTCAGTTACGCGCTGGCAGGGGTGATCGCGGTGCTCGCGTACCGGATCGCGGTGCCCTGGCGGTACGGCTACCTGCTGGCCGTGCTGGCCGTGTTCGGGCTGCCGCTGGCGGCCGGTCCGACCTTCACCGACTTCGGCCATTTCGTGGCGGCGCTGATCGGGCTGGCCTGCTATCCGCTGGTCAGGGGCCGGGGAAAAGCATGGAATCCGAAGGAGACACCGGCCGGGCTCAAGGGTTAACGTCCCGGCCATGAGCAGCTCGGCGAGCAGTGTCGTGAACGGTGGCATCTCCTTCTGGTACGCGGACGACGGTCTTCCGGCGGTACGGGAGCCGCTGTCCCAGGACGCCTCCGCGGACGTCGTCATCGTGGGCGGCGGGTACACGGGCCTGTGGACGGCGTACTACCTGAAGAAGGCGGCGCCCTTCCTGCGGATCACCGTCCTGGAGCAGAAGTTCTGCGGCTACGGCGCCTCCGGCCGCAACGGCGGCTGGCTCTACAACGGCGTCGCGGGCCGCGACCGGTACGCGAAGCTGCACGGCCGGGAGGCCGCCGTGCGCCTCCAGCAGGCGATGAACCACACCGTGGCCGAGGTCGTCGCGGTGGCCGGGGCGGAGGGCATCGAGGCCGACGTGCACCGGGGCGGGGTGCTGGAGGTGGCGACCACCCCGGCCCAGCTGGCGCGGCTGCGGGCCCTCCACGAGCATGAGCTGGCGTTCGGCGAGACGGACCGGGAGCTGTACGGCGCCCGGGAGACGGCCGAGCGGATCCGGGTCGCGGACGCGGTCGGCTCGGCCTGGACGCCGCACGGGGCCCGGCTGCACCCGGTGAAGCTCGCCAAGGGGCTCGCCGCCGTGGTCGAGGGGCTCGGCGTGACCATCCACGAGTCGACACCGGTGACGGAGATCCGGCCCAAGCACGCCGTGACCCCGTACGGCACCGTCCGCGCCCCCTACGTGCTGCGCTGCACCGAGGGCTTCACGGCCTCCCTCAAGGGCCAGCGGCGGACCTGGCTCCCGATGAACTCGTCCATGATCGCCACCGAGCCGCTGGCGGAGGAGCAGTGGGCGGCGATCGGCTGGGACGGTCGGGAGACCCTCGGCGACATGGCCCACGCCTACATGTACGCCCAGCGCACCGCCGACGGCCGGATCGCGCTCGGCGGGCGCGGGGTGCCGTACCGCTTCGGGTCGCGCACCGACAACGACGGCCGCACCCAGGCGGCCACCGTCGAGGCCCTGCGGGAGATCCTCACCCGCTTCTTCCCCTCCCTCGCGGGCACGCGGGTGACGCACGCCTGGTCGGGGGTGCTGGGCGTGCCGCGCGACTGGTGCGCCACGGTCACCCTGGACCGCTCCACCGGGCTGGGCTGGGCGGGCGGCTACGTCGGCTCCGGTGTCGCCACCGCCAACCTGGCCGCCCGCACCCTGCGCGACCTGGTGCAGCGGGACTCCGGCCAGGGCGGCCGCACCGAGCTGACGGAGCTGCCCTGGGTGAACCACAAGGTCCGCAGGTGGGAACCGGAACCCTTCCGCTGGCTCGGTGTCCAGGGCATGTACGCCACCTACCGGGCCGCCGACCGGCGCGAACGCCTGCGCCCCGGCCTGGCCTCCTCCCGCCTGGCCAAGGTGGCGGACCGGGTGGCGGGACGGCACTGAGACCCGGGGGACCGGCCGGTTAACCTCCCCCCATGATTCGTGCCGCGACCCCCGCCGACGTCCCCGTCATCCACGCCCTCGTCCGTGAACTGGCCGAATACGAGAAGTCGCTGGCGGAGGTGCGGGCCGACGCGGAGCAGTTGCGCCAGGCGCTGTTCGGGGAGCGGCCGGCCGCCTTCGCGCACCTGGCCGTGGACGACGTCAGCGGCGAGCCGGTCGGGTTCGCGCTGTGGTTCCTGAACTTCTCCACGTGGCGCGGGGTGCACGGCATCTACCTGGAGGACCTGTACGTGCGTCCCTCCGCGCGCGGCGGAGGGCACGGCCGGGCGCTGCTGGCCGAGCTGGCGCGCATCTGCGTGGAGCGCGGTTACGAGCGGCTGGAGTGGGCGGTGCTGAACTGGAACCGGCCCGCGATCGGCTTCTACGAGGCGCTCGGCGCGCGCCCGCAGGACCAGTGGACGGTGTACCGGCTCACCGACGGGGCGCTGGCCGGGCTCGCCGGGTCCCGGGACTGAGCCGCGCCGCCGGCCGGGCCGGTCAGGGCACCGGCTCCGCCACCGGCGCGTCGGCCGGCGCCCCCCGCCCCGGCGCCTTCGCGGTCACCATGAGGGCGGCCACCAGGGCCGCCAGCAGCATCACCCCGGCCGCCCACCCGATGGCGACGGTGTAGCCGTGCACCACGCCCGCCGGGACGACGGTGGCCCGGTCCGCGGGGCCTCGCAGGTGCGCGGTGACGTAGGCGGCGCCGCTGGTGGTGGCGACGGTGTTGAGCAGCGCCGTGCCGATGGAGCCGCCGACCTGCTGCGAGGTGTTGACGGTCGCCGAGGTGACCCCGGCGTCGCGGGGCGCGACGCCCGCGGTGGCGGTGGCGAACACCGGCATGAAGGTCAGGCCCATGCCGAGGCCCAGCAGCAGCAGGGCGGGGAGGATCTCCCCGGTGTAGGTGGAGTGGACGGTCATCCGGGTCAGGAGCAGCAGGCCGGCGGCGGCCAGCAGCATGCCCGGCACCATCAGCAGGCGGGGCGCCACGCGGTGCAGCAGCCGGGCGGAGATCTGGGTGGACCCGGTGATGATGGCGGCGGTCAGCGGCAGGAAGGCCAGCCCCGCCCGGACGGGCGAGTAGGCGAGGACGTCCTGGAGGTAGTACGTCATGAACAGGAACAGCCCGAACATGCCGATCACCGCGAGCATCATGGTGAGGAAGCAGCCGGCGCGGTCGCGGTCCCGGACGATGTGCAGCGGCAGCAGCGGGCTGGGCGCCCGGGTCTGCCACCGGACGAACGCGACGAGCAGGAGGACGCCGACCGCGAACAGGGCGAGGACCAGCGGGTCGGTCCAGCCGCGCGGCTCGGCCTCGCTGAAGCCGTAGACGACCGCCACCAGTCCGCCGCACCCGAGGACGGCCCCGGGCACGTCGAGGCGGACGCCGGTGTGGCCGGGGTGGTCGTGGAGCAGGGCGAGGGCGCCGAGCACGGCGACGACCGCGATGGGGACGTTCACGTACAGGCACCAGCGCCAGTTCAGGTACTCCGTGAGCAGTCCGCCGACGATGAACCCGATCGCCGAGCCGCTGCCGGCGAGGGCGCCGTAGATGCCGAACGCCTTGCCGCGTTCGCGCGGGTCGGTGAAGGTCGTGGTCAGCAGGGACAGCGCGGAGGGGGCCAGGAGGGCGGCGAAGGCGCCCTGGAGCGCGCGGGCGCCGAAGAGCATGCCCGAGCTGGTGGCCGCGCCGCCGAGCGCGGAGGCGGCGGCGAAGCCGACGAGCCCGATGACGAAGCTTCGTTTGCGGCCGACGAGGTCGGCGATCCGGCCGCCGAGCAGGAGCAGCCCGCCGAAGGCGAGGGTGTAGGCGGTGATGACCCACTGCCGGTTGCCGTCGGACATGTGCAGGGCGTGCTGGGCGGAGGGCAGCGCGATGTTCACGATCGTCGCGTCGAGGACGACCATGAGCTGCGCGAGGGCGATGACGACCAGCCCCCACCAGCGGTGCGGATCGGCTCCGCCCGCCGGGGTGACCGGCGCCGTCGAGGGCTCGCCCGTTCGGCCGTCACTCATCTGGCCAGGACACCACGGTTCGGGACGTGCCGCATCCGGGTGGGGCGGGGACCGTTGTCGGTGGCGGGGTGCAGCATGGGGGGATGGTGAGACGAGCGACGGGTGGCGGACCGGCGGGGCGCGCCGGGGTACGGGGCGCGCGGCGGCCGGAGGTGCGGCTGCCGGCCCTGGAGCCGTGGGCCGGCCCCGAGCTGGCGCCCGACGGCGACTACGACGGGCTGGAGTTGCGGGAGCTGGACCTGTCCGGCCAGGACGGCATGGGCGCCCGGTTCATGGACTGCGCGCTGACGGGCTGCGCGGTGGACGGCACGGCGCTGGGCCGGGCCCGCGTGCTCGACTCGGTGCTGACCGGGCTGCGCGGTGTCGGCACGCAGCTCGCCGAGGCCACGTTCCGCGACGTGGAGCTGATCGATCCGCGCCTGGGCGGCACCCAGCTGCACGGCGCGGTCCTGGAGCGGGTGGTGATCCGGGGCGGCAAGATCGACTACCTGAACCTGCGGGAGGCCTGCCTGAAGGACGTCGTCTTCGAGTCCTGCGTCCTGGTCGAGCCGGACTTCGCGGGCGCCCGGCTGGAGCGGGTGGAGTTCCCCGGCTGCGCGCTGCGGGGCGCCGACTTCGGCGGGGCCACCCTCACCGACGTGGACCTGCGCGGTGCCGCCCCGCTGGACGTGGCCCGGGGCCTGGAGCGCCTTTCCGGGGCGGTCATCAGCCCCGGTCAGCTCCTGGACCTGGCCCCGGCGCTCGCGGCGGGGCTGGGGATCCGGGTGGAGGGCTGAGTCACGGCACCCGGGGGAAGCGGGCCTGGAGCGTCCAGACCGCCGGGTTCTCCGCCAGGTCCTCGTGGAGGTCGGTCAGGTCGGCGAGCAGGTCGTGCAGGAAGTCACGGGCCTCGCGCCGGAGTTCGGTGTGGGAGAAGGTCAGCGGGGACTCCTCGGCCGGCTGCCAGTCGGAGCTGATCTCCACCCAGCCGAAGCGGCGCTCGAACAGCAGTGCGTCGCTGGACTCGGTGAAGTCCAGTTCGGCCCGCTGCGGGCGGGCGGCGCGCGAGCCCATCGGGTCCCGGTCCAGCCGCTCCACGATGTCGCACAGCGCCCACGCGAAGTCCAGGACCGGCACCCATCCCCAGGCCGTGGACAGCTCCCGGTCCGTCACGGTGTCCGCGAGGTACACGTCCCCGCAGAACAGGTCGTGCCGCAGCGCGTGGACGTCCGCACGGCGGTAGTCGGTCTGCGGCGGGTCCGGGAACCGGTTGGAGAGGGCGTATCCGATGTCGAGCACGAGAGGAGATGGTGTCACGGCGGCCGGGCGGGCCCCGCCCCCGGTGCGCCCGGGAACCGGGCCGGTCCCGTCCGGACGGCGGACGCCTAGGATCAGTGACATGTCCAGATCCGCGCGCCTTGTCCCGGCCGCCGCCGCCCTCCTGCTCCTCGCCGTCACCGGCACCGCGTGCGACGGCGGGGCACAGGACACCGCGGGCGGACCCGGCCTGCACGACCCGTACTTCCCCAAGGCGGGCAACGGCGGCTACGACGTCGGCCACTACGCCCTCACGCTGGACTACACCCCGGCCGGCCGCCGTCTCACCGGCACGGCGGTCATCACGGCCCGCGCCACCCAGGACCTGTCCGCGTTCGACCTGGACCTGGCCGGGCTGCGCGTCGACTCGGTCACCGTCGAGGGCCGGGCCGCCCGCTGGAGCCGCCGCGGCCAGGAGCTCACCGTCCGCCCGCACGCCGGTCTCAGCGACGGCGAGACCTTCCGCACCACCGTGCGCTACTCGGGCACCCCGCGCACCCTCACCGACCCCGACGGCTCCCGGGAGGGCTGGCTGCCGACCGCCGACGGCGCCCTCGCCCTCGGCGAACCGGTCGGCTCCATGGCGTGGTTCCCGGGCAACCACCACCCGTCCGACAAGGCGACGTACGACATCACCGTCACCGTGCCGAGCGGTCTCCAGGCGGTCTCCAACGGCGAGCTGACGGAGCGCAGGACCAAGGGCGGCCGTACGGCCTACCACTGGCACACCGCCCAGCCCATGGCGAGCTACCTCGCCACCGTCGCCGTCGGCCACTACGACATCGCGCGCAGCACGGGGCCGCACGGCCTGCCGATCCTCACCGCGGTCGACCCCACGCAGGCCGGCGCGAGCGCCAAGGCGCTTTCCGCGATCCGTGGCGTCATCAAGTGGGAGGAGACCAACTTCGGGCCGTACCCCTTCTCCTCCACCGGCGTGATCATCGACCGGCCGGACGACGCCGGATACGCCCTGGAGACCCAGACGCGCCCCGTCTTCCCCGGTGCCCCCGACACCTCCACCCTCGTGCACGAACTCGCCCACCAGTGGTACGGCGACTCGGTCACCCCGGCGTCCTGGCGGGACATGTGGCTCAACGAGGGCTTCGCCACCTACGCGGAGTGGCTCTACAAGGAGGACCACGGCGGCCCCAGCACCCGGGAGACGTTCCGGCGGTTCTACGACGGGGACCACGAGGAGATCTGGGCCTTCCCGCCGGCGAGGCCGTCCAGCGCCGCGCACATCTCCGACAGCCCCGTCTACCAGCGCGGCGCGATGGTCCTGGAGAAGATCCGCCGCACGACCGGCGACGACACCTTCTACGACATCGTGCAGGGCTGGGCCGCCGCGCACCGCCACGGCACCGCCAGCACCGCCCAGTTCACCGCGTATGTGGAGAAGAAGGCCCCGGACAAGGACTTCCACGAGATCTGGAAGGACTGGCTGTACGGCGACGGCAGACCGCGCCACGCCTGACCCGCGCGGGAGCGGCGGCGGGCGCCCGGGGCGGGCACCCGCCGGTCCCACGTCCCGGCCTGCCGGCGGGGACGCGGTGAGCACGGATCAGACGTTGACGCCGAAGTCCTGGGCGATGCCGACCAGACCCGAGGCGTAACCCTGGCCCACCGCGCGGAACTTCCACTCCGCGCCGTTGCGGTACAGCTCGCCGAAGACCATCGCCGTCTCGGTCGCCGCGTCCTCCGACAGGTCGTAGCGCGCGATCTCGGCGCCGCCGGCCTGGTTGACGATGCGGATGTAGGCGTTGCGGACCTGGCCGAAGTTCTGGCCGCGGTTCTCGGCGTCGTAGATGGAGACCGGGAAGACGATCTTGTCGATGTCGGCCGGGAGCGCGGCCAGGTTGACGTTGATCGCCTCGTCGTCGCCGGCGCCCTCACCGGTGCGGTTGTCACCGGTGTGGACGATGGAGCTGTCCGGGGTCTGCTTGTTGTTGAAGAAGACGAAGTGGGCGTCCGAGTAGACCTTGCCCTCCGCGTTGACCGCGATCGCCGAGGCGTCCAGGTCGAAGTCCGTGCCGGTGGTGGTGCGGACGTCCCAGCCGAGGCCCACGGTGACGGCGGTCAGGCCCGGAGCCTCCTTGGTCAGCGAGACGTTGCCACCCTTGGAGAGGCTTACAGCCATGTTGGGAGTCCCTTCCTAGATACCCGTGCATACGTGCACATCTGTGCCGACGAAGCTACCGTCACCCCGGACAACGTCGAGGGGGGTCCCGGTGGTTCCGGATGCCTTTACCTTTTTTACCGAACCGGAAATCCAGGTGACGTGCACCCCTCCGGACCGGGAACATGGCATACATGTCCGGGCCCTACCTCATCCGCGGCTCGGTCTCGCTCCCCGAGGCCGAGCTGACGTGGCGTTTCTCCAGGTCCTCCGGGCCCGGCGGACAGCACGTCAACACCAGCGACTCGCAGGTGGAGCTGCGCTTCGACCTCGCCGCCACCGAGGCGCTCCCGCCGGTGTGGAAGGAGCGGGCGCTCCAGCGGCTCGCCGGCCGCCTCGTCGACGGGGTGCTGTCGGTACGGGCCTCCGAGCACCGCTCCCAGTGGCGCAACCGCGAGGCCGCCGCCGTACGCCTGGCCGCGCTCCTCGCGGAGGCCACCGCCCCGCCGCCCAAGCCCCGCCGGCCGACGCGCATCCCGCGCGGCATCAACGAGCGCCGGCTGCGGGAGAAGAAGCAGCGCGCCCAGACCAAACGCGGACGCACGGGCCGCGACTGGGGCTGACCGGCATTCCCGTGACAGGGGCGGAGCGGATACCGGCGGCGGCCGCGGAGTTTTTCCGTGCCACTTCTCAGGGGTGGGCCGTCGCACCGGCACCGCGGGCATTCCCTTTTCCCCGGGCCGCGGGCCGTCGAATTCGGTAACGGCGGCGGGGCGGCGGAGAATACCGGGTTCAGTCCAGTTGCCGGTATCCGCCGCGGAAGTACAGCAGCGGACCGCCTTCCGCGGGCGGCATCCGCGCGGTGAGCACCCGGCCGACGACCAGGGTGTGGTCCCCGGCCGCCACCCGCTGCTCGGTACGGCACTCCAGGGTGGCCAGCGCGCCGCCGGCCAGCGGGGCACCGGTGGCCTCGCCGCGGACGTGGGGGATGTCCGCGAAGAGCAGCCGGTCGCTGATGCGGCCCTTCATGGCGAAGCGGCTCGCGATGTGCCGCTGGCTCTCGGCGAGGACGGACACGCCCCACAGCGGCTGCTCGGCGAGCAGGTCGTCCATGCGGGAGCCCTCGCGCAGGCCGACCAGGACCAGCGGCGGGTCGAGGGAGACCGACATGAAGGCGGTCGCGGTCATGCCGACGTCCTCCGCGCCCGGCGCGCCGGGGTCGTCGGGGTCGAGCGGCGGTTCCTGCGCGGTGACCAGCACCACGCCCGCGGCCAGCCGGGACATCGCGGCCCGGAACTCGTCGTTGCTCACCCCCTCAGCATGCCCGGGAGGCAGGGGGGTGATGGGGGAGGGGATCTTCAGCACGCCGGAAACGCTAGTGTCCGCGCCGCCCCGCGCGCATCGGCCCTCCGCCCGAGCCGGGTCCTAGGACCAGCGGCGCAGCGGCGCGCGCACCGGCCGTGCATGCCGCGTACACGGCGCGTGCACGAATCGTGCATCATGGGTGCACGGCCGTGCACTCCCTGTACTGAAATGGCGAGGGAGAAACGCAGAAACTCCACTCAATTGTTCACGTTCTGCTGTGACTTGAGTCACAGGAGACGGTAATTGTTGACACTGTGTACCGAGTGGGCAGCGCGCTGTGATTCAGTGGCGGGGAGCCGTAACGAGTACACGTCGAAGTCAACGCGAGAGCCACCGTAAGGAAGCGCCGAAGACAAACCCTTGATTCGCCGCGAGGTCTCGGGGGGAGGGCGAGCATGGAGACCGAGTCGGAGCCGTACGTCCGCCTTGCGTCCCTGCGACAGCTGCACCAGGTCATGGCCGACATGAACACGGCACGCAGCCTGGCGGACACGTTGCAGACCGTCGCGGACGGTGTCGTGGGCGCCCTGGGATACGAGATGGCGGCCGTCAACCTCGTACGCCCCGACGGCGACCTGGTCGTCGCCGCCTTCTCCGGGAACTCCGCCGCCGAGGCGCTGATCACCGGCCGGGCCGGCTCCCGCGACTCCTGGGACCGGCGGCTGGCAATGGGCGAACGCTGGGGCGACCTCGTCTTCATACCGCACACCGAGGGCTGGGTCCTCGACGACGACGACGTCCCTCAGTGGTACACCGACGGGCCCGCGCCGCGCTTCGAGGACGAGTGGCATCCCTCCGACCGGCTCTTCGCGCCCATGTACACCCCGGGCGTGCAGGGCGAGGCCTCCGGCGAACTGCTCGGGGTCATATCCGTCGACCGTCCGCGCAACGGCCGCCGCCCCGGCGCCTGGGGCCGCGAGGCGCTCCAGATGTACGCCTTCCAGGCCGCCATCGCGATCAGCAACGCGCGCCTGCGGGCCAACATGCAGCGCGCCCTGGTCCGCCTGGAGCGCGAGCAGCAGGCCCTGCGCGCCAGCGAGGAGTCCTTCCGGCAGGCCTTCGAGTACGCCCCCTCGGGCATGGCCATCGCCGAGATGGGCGGCGACCAGCACGGCCGCATCCTGCGCACCAACGACGCCCTGTGCCGGCTGCTCGGCCGGCCCGCCTCCGCGATGCGGCGCTACTCCTTCGCCGACCTCGTCCACCCCGAGGACATCGGCACCCTGCTGCGCACCTCCGCCGAGGGCGGCCGGGCGGAGCTGCGGCTCGGCCGGCGCGACGGCACCTACGTGTGGGTGTCCCTGCGCAACAGCGTCGTCGCGGACGCCGCCGACGGCCCCCGCTTCCTGCTCAGCCACGTCGAGGACATAGAGGAACGCAAGCGCCGCGAGCTCCAGCTCGCCCACCGCGCCTCCCACGACTCGCTGACCGGCCTGCCCAACTCCGCCGAGCTGCGGTCGCGCCTGGCGTCCCGGCTCTGTCGGCGGCCGGCGCAGGCCGGCGCACTGGAATCCCTGGACGCGGCCTACGGCCACCCCGCGTTCGACGCCCCCGCCGGCCACGGCTTCGACTTCGCGCCGGGCACGGAGGCGTACGACGCCTACGACCACCATGTGCACACCGCCGCCCCCGAGGAGGGCCGCGACGACGGCACCAAGGGTCTCGCCGTCCTCTTCTGCGACCTCGACGGCTTCAAGTCGATCAACGACCGCTTCGGGCACAACGCGGGCGACGCCGTCCTCATCGAGGTGGCCCGGCGGCTGAGCAACGGCGTCCGCGACGGCGACACGGTCGCCCGGCTCGGCGGCGACGAGTTCGTCATCCTCGCCGACGGCCTCGGCCGGGCCGACGCCCAGGACCTCGCCGTACGGCTGCGCAACGAGATCATCCAGCCGATCCGCGCCGAGGGCCGGGCGGTCCGGGTGGGCGCCAGCTTCGGCATCGGCTGGGCGCACTGCGGGATGACGGCGGACGAGGTGCTGAAATCCGCTGACGAGCGGATGTACGTAGAGAAACGATCTCGTCCCAAACAGCATCGCCGCGCCGGGTGAGGCGCAGGTCAGCGAGTTGATGCGGTCCGGGTCACCCGTTCGGGCGAGTCAGAGCGGGTAGGCTCGCCATTCCACACCCCTACCGCATCCGCCCGCACCTGTTGAGGAGTACCCCAGGGATGACGCCCGGCGACAACGGCGCGAGCCCGCCCGAGGACGACGACCCGTTCGGCTACCTGTACGCAGACGGCCAGGCCCGGGGAGCCCAGCCGCCCTCGGGCGGCGGTTACGGCTATCCGAACTCGGTCAGCAGGGTCCGCGCGGTCGGCGAGCGCACCTACGGCCAGCCGCAGGCCGGGTACGGGCAGGGCGCCCCGCAGCAGGCTCCCCACGGTCAGCCGAGCGCGCACTACCAGGCTCCGGAGACGCTGCCCGGCGGCGCCCCGGTCGGCCGGTCCGCCGCGCCGCCCGCCTCCGGCCGCCGCGGCCCGAACACCAAGGGCCTGCTGATCGGCGCGGTCGCGGTGGTCGCCGCGGTCGTCATCGGCATCGGCATCGCGATGATCAACGGCCACACGGACGACAACAAGTCCACCGACCAGTCGGGCCCCGCCCCGACCCGGTCCCAGAGCACTTCCCCGAGCCCCTCGGGCAGCGGCACCCCGGCAGCCGGCGAACTGCCGAAGGTGGACGGCGCCGACAAGAGCCTCCAGCTGGCCGGCGGTGCCACCGGCGCCTCGGACGTCACCGGGGCGCGGTCCGCGGACGGCAGCTACGTGGGCGGGCTGAACCAGGTCGGCGCCTCGGTGACCTGGACGGTCAACGACATCCCCGAGGACGGCCCGTACACCCTCGTCGTCAACTACAGCGCCACCGGCGAGGACCAGTCGATGTCGGTCACCGTCAACGGCAAGCCGTTCGGCAGCAAGCTGGGCCTGAGGAACTGGCGCAGCGCCGCCGACGGGGCCTTCGACAAGGGCTGGACCAAGTCCTACGTCTGGCCGGATCTCCAGAAGGGCTCCAACACCATCGCCGTCTCCTGCCAGCCCGGTGACAAGTGCAACGTCCTGATCGACCGGATGTGGATCAAGAAGGGCCGGGTCAAGGGCTGAGCCGGTCGGCGGGGGTACGCCGCTCCGTTCAGGCCGCGCCGGACTCCCCCGTCACCGTCACCCGGTGCAGCAGGTCGGTGTAGAGGGCGGGGTCGTGGTCGCCGGCTGTCGGGGTGTGGACTGTTGCTGTGGCCAGGGCGACCGCTCGGGTCAGGCGGGTCGGCCAGTCGAGGTTCTCCACGAGGCCCGAGAGCAGGCCGGCCACCGCGGCGTCGCCCGCGCCGGTGGGGTTGCCGTGGACGCGGGTGGGCGGGGCGGCGCGCCAGCGGCCCTCGGGGGTGACGGCGAGCAGGCCGTCCGCGCCGAGGGAGGCCACGACCGCGCGGGCCCCTCGTCTGCGGGCGTCCTGGGTGGCGCGGGACGGCTCGTGGGAACCGGTGAGTTCCGCCAGTTCGTCGGCGTTGGGCTTGATGAGGTCCGGGCGCGCGGCGACCCCGCGGCGCAGCGGCTCGCCGCTCGTGTCCAGCAGGACGGGCACACCCGCGGCGCGCGCCGCCCGTACGAGCGTGGCGTACGCCCCCACCGGCACCCCCGGCGGCAGGCTGCCGCACAGCGCCACCGCCGCCGCGCCGGCCAGCAGTTCCTCGTAGCGGTCCAGGAAGGTGCCCCACTCGGCGGGGGCGATCTGCGGGCCCGGCTCGTTGAGCTGGGTGGTGTCCCCGGACCGCGCGTCGACGATCGCGACGGTGCGCCGGGTCGCCCCGGCGACCGGCACCAGCGCGTCCACCGGCCCGGGCGTGTCCGCGAGCCGTTCTCGCAGCACCCGCCCGGTGGCGCCGCCCGCGAACCCGGTGACCGTCACCTCGTGTCCGAGCGCGGCCAGGACCCGGGCCACGTTCACGCCCTTGCCGCCGGGCCGCTCGACGACCTCCGACACCCGGTGCGAGGTGTGCGGGCGCAGCGACGGCACGCGGTAGGTGAGGTCGAGTGCGGTGTTGAGTGTGACCGTGAGGATCACCCGGGCCGACCTCCCTCGAAGTGCCTGTGCCTGCCATCGGTTTCCGGGGTCACGATCATGCCAAAGAGACGGCTGCCGGCCCAGTGCGCGGGCGGTGACCGTCTCCCCGACGGCGGTACGGATCAGGGCAGTTGGGGAGCTACCACCCATTCGCCCCGGCGCATGACGCCCTTCACCCGGAAGTCGGCGTCCAGCAGGACCAGGTCGGCGTCCTTGCCGGGTTCCAGGGAGCCGATGCGGTCGGAGAGGCCGAGCAGCCGGGCCGGGTTGGCGGACAGGGCGGTGACGGCGTCCTCCACCGGCAGCCGGTCGACGGTGACCGCCCGCCGGAACGCGCGGTCCAGGGTGAGGGTGGAGCCGGCGATCGAGCCGCCGTGCACCAGCCGGGCCACGCCGTCGCTGACCTCGACCTCCATGGGGCCGAGCATGTAGCGGCCGTCGCCGATGCCGGCCGCGTCCATGGCGTCCGTGATGAACGCGACCCGGTCCGCGCCGGCGTGCCGGAAGGCCAGCTCCAGCGCGGCGGGGTGCAGGTGGGTGCCGTCGTTGATCAGCTCCACCGTGACCCGCTCGTCCTCCAGGAGGGCGGCGATGGGACCGGGGGAGCGGTGGTTCAGGCCGGGCATGGCGTTGAAGAGATGGGTGGCGACCGTGGCGCCCGCGTCGATGGCCTCGACCGTCTGCTCGTAGCTGGCGTCCGTGTGGCCGATCGCCGCGATGACCCCGTGCTCGGCGAGCAGCCGTACGGAGTCGACGCCGCCGGGCAGCTCGGCGGCGAGGGTGACCATCTTCGCCCGGCCGCGCGCCGCGTCGATCAGCTTGCGCACGTCCGCCGGGTCCGGGTCGAGCAGCAGTTCCTCGGCGTGCGCGCCCTTGCGGCAGGGGGAGATGAACGGACCCTCGAAGTGGATGCCGGCGATCTCGCCCTGTTCGGCCAGTTCGCTGAGCAGGCCGGCCTGGCGGGCGAGCAGGTCCATCTCGTCGGTGACCATGGAGGCGACGAGGGTCGTGGTGCCGTGCCGCCGGTGGGCGTCGACGGCGGTGAGGATCTCCTCGGCGCTGCCGGAGAACGCGGCACCGCCGCCGCCGTGGTTGTGGATGTCGACGAAACCGGGCACCAGCCAGTGGCCGCTGACGTCGACCACCCGGGCGCCGGCCGGGGCGGTCGCGGCGATGCGGGTGCCGTCCACGGCGAGCCGGCCGTCGCGCACGGTCCCGGTGGGGAGGACCACGTGCGCGCCGGTGAGCACCAGCGGGTCCGCCGTGGCGGTCCGTGCCCCGCGGCCGGGCCGCGGCTCCCCGCCGTCCCACGTCCCCGGCGGGGCGCTGTCCGGGGCCGGGGTCTCCCGCTCGGTTGCCATCAGGTGCTTACCTCCGGAGTCGTGGGGGCGGTGGTCGTCAGCAGATCCCGGGCGAGCAGGCCGGCGCCCAGGCAGCCGGCGCTGTCGCCGAGGGCGGCGGGGACGATGGTGGGCAGTTTCTGGAAGGTGACGCGTTGCCGGACGGCGTCCCGCAGTGCTGGGAACAACACTTCCCCCGCCTCGGCGAGCCCGCCACCGATGATCATGGTGCGGGGGTTCAGCAGGGTGAGCGCGGTGACCAGGCCGTCGGCGAGCGCGTCCACCGCCTCCTGCCAGATTCGGACGGCGTTCGGGTCACCGGACGCGACGGCCCGGGCGCAGTCCGCGGCGTCCGCGGCCGGGTCGCCGCTGGCGGCGGCCCACGCGGCGCTGACGGCGGAGGCGGAGGCGTACCGCTCCAGGCAGCCGTACTGGCCGCAGGGGCAGGCCACGCCCCCGGGGCGTACCCGGATGTGGCCGATCTCCCCGGCGAAGCCGTCCGCGCCGGCCTCCACCCGGCCGTCGATGCCGATGGCGCCGGCGATCCCGGTGCCGAGCGGCACGAACAGGAACCGGTCCGCGCCCCGGCCCGCGCCGATCCGGCCCTCCGCGAGTCCGCCGGTGCGCACGTCGTGGCCGAGGGCGACGGGCATCCCGAGCCGGTCGGCGAGCAGGGCCCGCAGGGGGACGTCCTTCCAGCCGAGGTTGGCGGAGTAGACGGCGGTGCCCCGCACCTCGTCGACGATGCCGGGAACGGCGATGCCGGCCGCCGCGGCCGGTTCGCCGAGCTGCTCGGCGCCGTGCGCGCGCAGCTCGGCGGCGAAGGCGAGGATGTCCTCGATCACCGCGTCGGGGCCGCGCTCGCGGCCGGTGGCGCGCCGGGCGCGGTGCAGCAGCGCGCCGTCGTCGCCGACGAGGGCGGCCTTCATTCCGGTACCGCCCACGTCGAGGGCGATGACATGTCTCACCACGGGCCCTAGTGTGACCCTCCCACCCAAGAAAGGTCTAGTCCACTCACGTGGTGTAGACCTTAACCGTCCACATATCGAACAGTCAGACGGCAGGGTTGGGGTCTTGAGGGTGCGTCGGCGTACGGCAGGAACGATCGCGGTGGTGTCCGCACTGGGCATGACGGCGGTTCTCGGCGGCTGCGGGAGCACGGGCTCCTCCGACGTGACACTCAGACTCGTCGCCGCCGACTACGGCGACTCCGCCGCCAACAGCTCCAAGAAGTACTGGGACGACCTGGCAAAGGAGTACGAGGCGCACCACTCCGGCGTGAAGGTCGAGGTCAGCGTCTACTCCTGGAACGACGTCGACCGCAAGGTCAAGGAGATGGTCGACGCCGGCCACGCCCCCGACCTCGCCCAGATCGGCGCCTACGCCGACTACGCCGCGGCCGGCAAGCTCTACCAGGTCTCCGACCTGCTCTCCATCCGCACCCAGGCCGACCTCCTCTCCCAGCTCTCCGACGCCGGCGAGTGGAAGCACACCCAGTACGGCATCCCGTTCGCCGCCTCCACCCGGGTGCTCTTCTACAACAAGACCCTCTTCGCCCAGGCCGGCATCACCCCGCCGACCACCTGGGACGAGCTGGCCGCCGACGCCCGCGCCCTGAAGGCCAAGGGCGTGAAGTACCCGTACGCGCTGCCGCTCGGCCCCGAGGAGGCCCAGGCCGAGACCATGCAGTGGCTGCTCAGCGGCGGCAGCGGTTACACCGACGACGTCGGCACCTACACCATCGACTCCGCCCAGAACATGCAGACCTTCGCCTGGCTCAAGGACGAACTGGTCTCCAAGGACCTGACCGGCCCCGTCGCCCCCGGCAAGCTCAACCGCGCCGCCGCCTTCGCCGCCTTCGCCGACGGCCAGGTCGGCATGCTCAACGGCCACCCCACCCTGATCCAGCAGGCCGCCCGCAAGGGCGTGAAGTTCGGCACGGTGCCGATGCCGGGCCGAACCGGCAAGGCGCGCGCCTCCATGGGCGTCGCCGACTGGATGATGGGCTTCCGGCAGAACGGCCACGCCGACCAGATCGGCGACTTCCTGGACTTCGTCTACAACCAGAAGAACGTCCTCGCCTTCTCCCGCACCTACGGGCTGCTGCCGGTCACCGGCTCCGCCTCCACCGCCATGAGCACCTCCGGCAAGGCCTCCGACAAGGTCCTGCGGCCCTTCCTGGACCAGCTGCCCACGTCGGAGCTGTACCCCGTCGGCAAGACCTCCTGGGCGTCGGTCAGCGCGGCCGTGAAGCAGGACATCGGGCAGGCCGTCGCCCCCGGCGGCAGTGCCTCCGGCGTCCTGACCCGCATCCAGTCCGCGGCCACGGCCGCCGACAGCGGCACCGCCGGCTAGCCGGGCTGTCCGTGCCCGGCGCTACCGTGGTCGCCATGGAACTCGGCAGCCGCGAGAAGGCCATCCTCGCGCTGGAGCGCCGGGCGTTCCCCGGCCCCGGCGCGAAGGAACGGGCGATCCGCGAGGAACTCGACCTGTCCCCCGTCCGGTACTACCAACTCCTCAACGCCCTGCTGGACGACGCCCGTGCCCTGGCCCACGATCCGGTCACCGTCAACCGGCTGCGCCGGATCCGGCGGACGCGGCGCGCCGAACGCTGAGGAGTGGACGGGCCTTCCGTGGATAGGGTCGCGGTATGGGCACCCACACGACGGACTCCCTGCACCCGCTGCCGCTCCCGACCACCCAGGCCGGCCGGGACGGGCTCGCCGCGCTGCTCGCCCGGCCCCGTGACGCCGTGATCGGCCTGGACTTCGACGGCACCCTGGCCCCGATCGTCGCCGACCCCGAACAGGCCCGCGCCCACCCCGGGGCCGTGCCCGCGCTGGCCGCGCTCGCCCCCGAGGTGGCCTCCGTCGCCGTGATCACCGGCCGGCCGCCCGAGGTGGCGGTCCGCTACGGCGGCTTCGCGGACGTCCCCGGCCTGGAGCACCTCACCGTTCTCGGCCACTACGGCGCCGAACGCTGGGAGGCGGCCACCGGCACGGTCACCGCGCCGCCCCCGCACCCGGGCGTGGCCGCCGCCCGCGCCGAACTGCCCGGCCTGCTGGAGCGCGCCGGCGCCGGGCAGGGCACGTGGATCGAGGAGAAGGGCCGGGCGCTCGCGGTGCACACCCGCCGCGCCGCCGACCCGCAGGCCGCGTTCGACGCCCTGCGCGGCCCGCTCGCCGGCCTCGCCACCCGGCACGGCCTGATCGTCGAACCCGGCCGCCTGGTCCTCGAACTCCGCCCGCCGGGCATGGACAAGGGCGTGGCCCTCCTGGACCACGCCCGCGCCACCCGGGCCGGCTGCGTCGTCTACGTCGGTGACGACCTGGGCGACCTGCCCGCCTTCGCCGCCGTCGACGAACTCCGCGCCGCCGGCACCCCCGGCCTCCTGGTGTGCAGCGGCAGCACGGAGGTCACCGAGTTGGCGGAACGGGCCGACCTGGTGGTGGCCGGCCCGGAAGGAGTCGTGACCCTCCTCCGAGACCTCGCCACCCACCTCTCCTGACCCCCTGCCCGACCCCAGGGAACACCGCGCCTACGGGGCCGAGGTGTCGGCTGGGGTCGCGCGGGCAACTGACCCCGATCCGTCGGCTCCCCGGGGCATCGGTCCGGTGCGGCCGGGGTCCTCGACCCCTCCCGCAGGTCACTGGGTCGGCCGGTCGAGGGCACGACGGTCGACCGGATCGGTCCGGCTGGCCCAGCTCGGAGGCCGGCCGGCTTCGCGGGCCACTGCTCCGGTCGGGTCCGGTGCGCCGCACACCAGTGGGCTTGGAAGGGCGCCGGGCCCGGGGCGTCGGGCGGTCGGCTCGGTGGGGCAGCCGCCCCGACGGGTCCGGTTCGCGGCCGGGCGGCTGCATGGATCACCGCTCCGGTCGGCCCGGTGTGCCGCACACCAGCGGGCTCCGAAGGGCATCGGGCCGACGTGGTCCGGGGGCCGCTCTCGGGCCGGGGCGCCGTGGGTCGGTCGGTCGGCTCGGTAGGGCACCCGTCGGGGCGAGTCCGGTCTGCGGCCTGGCGGCTGCCTGGATCACCGGTCCGGTCGGGACCGGTGTGCCGCACACCAGGGGGCTTCGAAGGGCGCCGGGCCGACGTGGTGGTCCGGGGGGCGGCCGTTCCCCGGGGCGCCGGGTCCGGGGCGTCGGGCGTCGGCCGGTCGGCTCGGCGGGGGCTCTCGTCCGGGCGCGCCCGGCCTGCGGCCGGTTCAGCGTCGCGGGTCACCGCTCCGGTCGGGACCGGTGTGCCGCACACCAGGGGGCTTCGAAGGGCGCCGGGCCGGGGGCGTCGGGCGGTCGGCTCGGTGGGGCAGCCGCCCCGACGGGTCCGGTTCGCGGCCGGGCGGCTGCGTGGCTCGCCGCTTCGGTCGGGTCCGGCGTGCCGCGCAACAGCGGCCGGCGGCCGGCGGGCTCCCCGGGCGCCGGGCCGGCCGGACCCAGGGGCCCGGCCGGCCCGGTGGCGGTGTCAGTCGCGTAGGGCGTTCAGTTGGTCCAGGAACCAGCGGGCCGGGGGGAGCGCGGTCGCCGCCGCGGCCAGGCGCTTGGACCGCTCCGCCCGCTCGGCCGCCGGTACGCTCAGGGCCGTGTGCAGCGCGTCCGCCGTCCCCCCGATGTCGTACGGGTTCACCACGATCGCGTCCTCGCCCAGCTCCTCGTACGCCCCCGCCTCCCGCGACAGCACCAGCGCGCAGCCCTCGTCGGAGACCACCGGGACCTCCTTGGCGACCAGGTTCATGCCGTCGCGGATGGGGTTCACCAGGGCCACGTCGGCCAGCCGGTAGGCGGCCAGGGAACGCGCGAAGTCGTCCTTCACGTGCAGCACGACCGGCGTCCAGCCCGCCGTGCCGTACCGCTCGTTGATGTCGTCCGCGACCCGCCGCACCTCGGCGGTGTACTCGCGGTACACGGCGAGGTCCTGCCGGGACGGGTAGGCGAAGGCCACGTGGACGACCTTCTCCCGCCATTCGGGGTGGTCGTCGAGCAGCTGCCGGTAGGCCAGCAGGCCGCGCACGATGTTCTTGGACAGCTCGGTGCGGTCGACCCGCACGATCGTCCGGCGCGCCGTCCCGTCCGGGCCCGGGCCGATCTCCTCGCGCAGCGCCGCCATCCGCTCGGCCACGTCGTCCCGGTGGGCCCGCGTCCGCAGGAAGTCCGCGTCCGCGCCGAGGCCGTGCACCCCGATCCGGGTGCCGGCGGGGGCGTCGGCACCGAGGACCACCTGGCAGCAGGCGGTGAAGGCGTCCGCCCACCGCCGGGTGAGGAACGCCGCCCGGTCCGCGCCCAGGATGCCGCCGAGCAGCTCGGCGGCGATGTCGTCGGGCAGCAGCCGGAAGTAGTCCGGCGGCGCCCACGGGGTGTGCGAGAAGTGGCCGATGCGCAGGTCGGGGCGGAGTTCGCGGAGCATGCGCGGGGCGAGGGCCAGGTGGTAGTCCTGGATCAGCACCGCGGCGCCCTCGGCGGCCTCCTCGGCCAGCGCCTCGGCGAACGCCTGGTTGTAGGCGCGGTAGGACGCCCAGTGCCGCCGGAACTCCGCGTCGAAGACCGGCTCCAGCGGGGTCTGGTAGAGCATGTGGTGGACGAACCAGAGCACCGAGTTGGCGATGTCGTTGTAGGCCTCGGCGTGCACCGCCGGGTCGATGTCGAGCATCCGCACCCGCTGCCCGCCGGTGTCCGCGGCCGGCAGCAGCCCACCGTCCGCGCGCCGCACCGCCTCCCGGTCGCCGTCGCCGAGCGCGGCGCACACCCACACGGAGTCCGCGTCGGACCCGATGGCCGACAGGCCGGAGACGAGCCCGCCACCGCCCCGCCGGGCGTGCAGCGAGCCCCCCTCGTCGATCTGATACGAAACCGGGCCGCGATTGGACGCGACCAGCACCTGAGCCTGTTCAGCAGCGCCGTGCGAGGAAGCCATACGCCTCAACCTAGCCCGGCCCGGAAACGCTCAAACGTACGGTCCGTCCCGGAAGGGGACCGTATACGGCCCGTTCACGCCACCTTCCGCTCGGCGTACTCGGCGATCTCCACCATGGGCGGCCGTTCCTCGGTGTCCACCGAGTAGGTGCGCGGCTCGAACCCGTCCGCGCCCCGCTCGAACTGGGTCAGCGCGGGCCGCACCAGGTGCCCGCGGGCCAGCCGGAGCTGCGCGGTGCGGTAGATCGCGGCGGCCATCCGGCCCAGGGCCTGCCCGTCCTGGTGGCGGTGGAGGCGCACACCCACGTCGACCTGGGCCAGCGCGTCCAGGCCGACCAGGTGCAGCGCGTCCACCAGCATCCCCAGCTCCACGCCGTAGCCGACGGGGAACGGCAGCTGCTCCAGCAGGGAGCGGCGGGCCGCGTACTCGCCGCCCAGCGGCTGCACGAAGCCGGCCAGCTGCGGCCAGTGCATGTTGAGCAGCGGGCGGGCCATCAGCTCGGTGACCCGGCCGCCCTGTCCGGCCGCGCCGCCGAGCGGGCGGTCGTACATCGCCTTGACCAGGTCGACTCCGGGGTCGGTGAGCAGCGGGCCGACGATCCCCGAGACGAAGTCGGAGGAGAACTCGCGCAGGTCCGCGTCGATGAAGCAGACGATGTCCCCGCCGGTCACCAGCAGCGAGCGCCACAGCACCTCGCCCTTGCCGGGGACGGCGGGGATGCGGGGCAGGATGTCGTCGCGGTGGACGACCCGGGCGCCGGCGCGCGCGGCGACCTGCGCGGTGCGGTCGGTGGAGCCGGAGTCGACGACGACGATCTCGTCGACCAGCGGTATCTGCTCCACGAGGTCGTGGCGGATGACCGCGACGATGTCGCCGACGGTCTCCTCCTCGTCGAGCGCGGGCAGCACGACGCTGATCGTCTGGCCGGTGCGCTGCTTGGCGGCCAGGATCCGGTGGAGCGGTCGGTCGGTCACGGACCAGGAGCGGTCGGCCAGCCAGCGCTCGACTTCTTCCAGCACGGTCTGCGGCTCCTCACTGTCACGACCACACACAGGGTGTGATCCATCTCGCGGTACGGACGACTATCTCAACTGTCCTGGCCTTCGGTTACAGTCTTGGACAACGCCGGTGACCATCGCATGTCGGGGGTCGCCCGCGTCCACAACCACATATTGCTCATCCAGAGGGGCAGAGGGACACGGCCCGATGAAGCCCCGGCAACCCTCCAGTCGGTTCTCGTAGATCAGCTCTGATCGCTGCGCGAGGCTCCCGGCTAGGGAAGGTGCCAAATCCGTCTCACGGCGAAGTGCGTCGTGAGGAAGATGAGGAGAAAGGGCCTCGCCTCCATGGCTGTGCAGACAGTTGCAAGCACCAGCGGTTCCACCGTCGACCTCGGCCCCGCCACCGCCCTGAGCTGCCGCGAGTGCGGCCACCGCGTCCCGCTCGGCCCGGTCTTCGCCTGCGAGGAGTGTTTCGGGCCGCTGGAGATCGCCTACGACTTCTCCGCCCACGACACCGAAGAGCTGCGCCGCCGCATCGAGGCGGGACCCGCGAACATCTGGCGCTACGCACCCCTGCTGCCCGTCCCCGCGGACGTCGCCGGCAAGCCCAACCTGAACCCGGGCTGGACCGAGCTGGTCAGGGCCGACAACCTGGCGCGCGAGCTGGGCGTGACCGGCGGGCTGTATGTGAAGGACGACTCCGGCAACCCGACGCACTCCTTCAAGGACCGGGTCGTCGCCCAGGCACTGGAGGCCGCCCGCGCCTTCGGTTTCACCACCCTGTCCTGCTCCTCCACGGGCAACCTGGCCGGCGCGGTCGGCGCCGCCGCCGCCCGGGCCGGCCTGCGCTCCTGCGTGTTCATCCCGCACGACCTGGAACAGGCCAAGGTCGTCATGGCCGCCGTCTACGGCGGTGAGCTGGTCGGCATCGAGGGCAACTACGACGACGTGAACCGCTTCTGCTCCGAGCTGATCGGCGACTCGGCCGGCGAGGGCTGGGGCTTCGTCAACGTCAACCTGCGGCCGTACTACGCGGAGGGCTCCAAGACCCTCGCGTACGAGATCTGCGAGCAGCTCGGCTGGCGGCTGCCGGACCAGATCGTGGTCCCGATCGCCTCCGGCTCCCAGCTCACGAAGATCGACAAGGGGCTCCGGGAGCTGATCGCGCTCGGACTGGTCGAGGACCGGCCGTACCGCATCTTCGGCGCCCAGGCCGAGGGCTGTTCGCCGGTGTCCGCCGCCTTCAAGGCCGGGCACGACGTCGTACGCCCGCAGAAGCCGGACACCATCGCCAAGTCGCTCGCCATCGGCAACCCGGCCGACGGCCCGTACGTCCTGGACATCGCGCGCCGCACCGGCGGTGCCGTGGAGGACGTCACCGACGAGCAGATCGTGGACGCGATCCGGCTGCTGGCGCGGACCGAGGGCATCTTCGCGGAGACCGCCGGCGGCGTCACCGTGGGCGTCACCCGCAAGCTGATCGAGAACGGCGTGCTGGACCCGGCGAAGACCACCGTCGTCCTCAACACCGGCGACGGCCTGAAGACCCTGGACGCGGTGGCCGGGACCGGCCTCACCGCCACCATCCGCCCGACCCTGGACTCCTTCCGAGAGGCTGGCCTCGCATGAGCGTGACCGTTCGCATCCCCACCATCCTGCGCACCTACACCGGCGGCTCGGCCGAGGTCGCCGCCGAGGGCACGACCCTCGCCGAGGTCATCGCCGACCTGGAGAAGAACCACGCGGGGATCGCCGCCCGGGTCCTGGACGACCAGGGGAAGCTGCGGCGGTTCGTCAACGTGTACGTGAACGACGACGACGTCCGCTTCGAACAGGGCCTCCAGACCGCCACGCCGGACGGTGCCGGCGTCTCGATCATTCCGGCGGTCGCCGGCGGCTGAACCGCCGCATCATTACCTTCGGTAACGCCGGTTACGCGTCGTTCATGACATTGCCCTCTCCGTAAGAGAAGCGGAGGGGGCAATTCTGTGTGATTGAGCGCGGTAGAGTTGGGGAACACGGTCGCCGTCCACGGGTCGGCCTTCCGGGATTCCGTTCCGCGCGCCCGACTAGAAACAGCCAAAGTGCTGGGGTGTTCCGCGGCTTTTGTTCCCTTCGTGGGGCCCGACTTGCCCTGAAGTCGGATGAATTCTCGCCACATTCCGGACCGCTCGCGTCCAGATTTCTCGTCCGATTGACCTGTTGCAGACGGCAGTTGGACAGATACATTCAGCCGCGGTCGACGCGTTCCGGCGCACGCCCCCGGCTGAATGGGGGTGAGGTCTGACCCGGGTCCGCGAAGTGCGGATCTGTGCAAGGGCCAGTAATAGGGGAGTTAGGCATGGCTCAGGGCACCGTCAAGTGGTTCAACGCGGAGAAGGGGTACGGCTTCATCGCGGTCGACGGTGGTGCGGACGTCTTCGTCCATTACAGCGCCATTCAGATGGACGGCTACCGCACCCTGGAAGAGGGCCAGCGGGTGGAGTTCGAGATCTCGCAGGGCCAGAAGGGCCCGCAGGCCGACATGGTTCGCCTCAGCGCCTGAACGTCTCTCACGGCGAAGGGCCCGCACCGGCACAGGGTGCGGGCCCTTCGCCGTGCCCGGAGCCGTGTTCGCGTGGGGCTGACGGAGGGCTCGTACCCCCCGAGGCGCTTGCACTCGACCATGCCGAGTGCTAATCATTGCGTTAGCACTCTGAAGGTGAGAGTGACAACGAAGGACCGGGTCGGTGAGGCCCGCAGGCCAAGTGGGGCAAGGAACCACGCGGCCGGCGAGCCGTCCGTCGCGGGCGCGGGCGCGGTCCGAAGGAATCACCCCCAGTCCTGGAGGGACCACTTCACATGGCCAAGATCATCGCGTTCGACGAGGAGGCGCGGCGCGGCCTCGAGCGCGGCATGAACCAGCTCGCGGACGCCGTGAAGGTGACGCTCGGCCCCAAGGGCCGCAACGTCGTCCTCGAGAAGAAGTGGGGCGCCCCCACGATCACCAACGATGGTGTATCCATCGCCAAGGAGATCGAGCTCGAGGACCCGTACGAGAAGATCGGCGCCGAGCTGGTCAAGGAAGTCGCCAAGAAGACGGACGACGTCGCCGGTGACGGTACGACGACCGCGACCGTTCTCGCCCAGGCCCTGGTCAAGGAAGGCCTGCGCAACGTCGCCGCCGGCGCCAACCCCATGGCCCTGAAGCGCGGCATCGAGAAGGCCGTCGAGGCCGTCTCCGCCGCCCTGCTGGAGCAGGCGAAGGACGTCGAGACCAAGGAGCAGATCGCCTCCACCGCGTCCATCTCCGCCGCCGACACCCAGATCGGCGAGCTCATCGCCGAGGCCATGGACAAGGTCGGCAAGGAAGGCGTCATCACCGTCGAGGAGAGCAACACCTTCGGTCTGGAGCTCGAGCTCACCGAGGGCATGCGCTTCGACAAGGGCTACATCTCCGCCTACTTCGCGACCGACATGGAGCGCATGGAGTCGGTGCTCGAGGACCCCTACATCCTCATCGCCAACTCCAAGATCTCCTCGGTCAAGGACCTGCTCCCGCTCCTGGAGAAGGTCATGCAGTCGGGCAAGCCGCTGCTGATCATCGCCGAGGACGTCGAGGGCGAGGCCCTGTCGACCCTGGTCGTCAACAAGATCCGCGGCACCTTCAAGTCCGTCGCCGTCAAGGCCCCGGGCTTCGGCGACCGCCGCAAGGCCATGCTCGGCGACATCGCCATCCTCACGGGCGGCGAGGTCATCTCCGAGGAGGTCGGCCTCAAGCTGGAGAACGCGACCCTGGACCTCCTGGGCCGCGCCCGCAAGGTCGTCATCACCAAGGACGAGACCACCATCGTCGACGGCTCGGGCTCCTCCGAGCAGGTCAACGGCCGGGTCAACCAGATCCGTGCCGAGATCGAGAACAGCGACTCGGACTACGACCGCGAGAAGCTCCAGGAGCGCCTGGCGAAGCTCGCCGGCGGTGTCGCGGTCATCAAGGCCGGTGCCGCCACCGAGGTGGAGCTCAAGGAGCGCAAGCACCGCATCGAGGACGCCGTCCGCAACGCGAAGGCGGCCGTCGAGGAGGGCATCGTCGCCGGTGGTGGCGTGGCCCTGCTCCAGGCCTCCCAGGTCTTCGAGAAGCTGGAGCTGGAGGGTGACGAGGCGACCGGCGCCAACGCCGTGCGCATCGCCCTGGAGGCCCCGCTGAAGCAGATCGCCGTCAACGCCGGCCTCGAGGGCGGTGTCGTGGTGGAGAAGGTGCGCAACCTGACCCCGGGCCACGGCCTGAACGCCGCGACCGGCGAGTACGTCGACCTGGTCGCCGAGGGCATCATCGACCCGGCGAAGGTGACGCGTTCCGCGCTCCAGAACGCCGCGTCGATCGCCGCGCTGTTCCTCACCACCGAGGCCGTCATCGCCGACAAGCCGGAGAAGGCCGCCGCGCCGGCCGGCGGCGGCATGCCGGGCGGTGACATGGACTTCTGATCGGCCTCCGGCTGATCGTCTGTCCTACCGACCGAGGGCGGCACCTCCTGCTGACGCAGGGGGTGCCGCCCTCGGGCGTTTCCCGGGTGCGGAAGGGGATGTGACCGGGGTCACGGGGCGATCGGCGCTCGGGCGGAATGCGCGGCCGCGTACCAGAGGTTGATTCATCGGGTGCAACAATGCGCGCGCACATACCGACTGGTCTACCGAGCGAATCCCCGAGGAGCCCCCACGTGACCGTCACGACCCCCGCCTCCCGCACGGCCCGGATCCTGTCCCGGCCGATCGCCCTCAACGGCCTCACCGTCCCCAACCGGATCGTGATGGCGCCGATGACCCGCATGTTCTCCCCGGGCGGCGTCCCCGGCGAGGACGTGCGCTCGTACTACGCCCGCCGTGCCGCCGCCGGCGTCGGCCTCATCGTCACCGAGGGCACCTACGTGGGTCACCCCTCGGCCGGCCAGAGCGACCGCGTCCCGCGTTTCCACGGCGAGGAGCAGCTGGCGGGCTGGGCGAAGGTGGCCGAGGACGTGCACGCGGCCGGCGGCACGATCGTCCCGCAGCTGTGGCACATCGGCACGGTCCGCAACCAGGGTGACGCGCCCTTCCCGGACGCCCCCTCCCACGGCCCGTCGGGACTGCGCATCGACGGCACCGCCGACGCCACCCCCATGACCCAGGCCGACATCGACGCCGTCATCGGCGCGTTCGCCCAGGCCGCCGCGGACGCCGAGCGCATCGGCTTCGACGGCGTGGAGATCCACGGCGCCCACGGCTACCTCCTCGACCAGTTCTTCTGGGCGCAGACCAACCGCCGCACCGACGGCTACGGCGGCGACCCGGTGGCCCGGGCGCGGTTCGCGGCGGAGATCGTCGCCGCCGTCCGCGACGCCGTGTCCCCGGAGTTCCCCGTGATCTTCCGCTACTCGCAGTGGAAGCAGGAGGCCTACGACGCCCGGCTCGCCGAGACCCCCGAGGAGCTGGAGGCCATCCTCACCCCGCTCGCGGAGGCCGGTGTCGACGTCTTCCACGCCTCCACCCGCCGCTACTGGCTCCCCGAGTTCGACGGCTCCGACCTGAACCTGGCCGGCTGGACCAAGAAGCTCACCGGCAAGCCGGTCATCACCGTCGGCTCGGTCGGCCTGGACGGCGACTTCGTGCACGCCTTCCAGGGCGAGGGCTCCCCGGTCCAGGACCTCGACAACCTCCTGGACCGGCTGGAGGCCGACGAGATAGACATGGTCGCCGTCGGCCGCGCGCTGCTCCAGGACCCGGAGTGGGCCGCCAAGGTGCTCGCCGACCGCTTCGACGAGCTGGAGCCCTACGACGCGGCGGCGATCAAGACCCTCAGCTGACCCGGCCGCGGGGCCCGGCTACAGATTGCCCATGGGCTCGATGTCGACCCGTACCGGCGTGCCCCACACCCGGAGCACCTCGTAGTCGGTGAACTCGTGCACCAGGCGGTACGCCATCGCCGGCCGGGAGCCGCGCCGCTGGGCCGCGAGGTACGCCTCGGCCTCGCGCAGGTCCCGCCGCGGTGTGCCGCACAGCTGCCACTCCTGCCCGTTCCACAGCTCCGGCAGCCACCGCTGCTGGGGCTGGGGCCGGTCGCCGCGGACGCCGTAGCGGGAGGGGGCCGACGGGACCGGCTCGCCCGGCCGGGGCCTGCCCCGGTACTCCGAGCGCCGGGCGGCCCGGCGCCGGGTCTCGCACAGCAGGCACAGATCGGGGGCGCTCTCGTCGACCGGTCCCTGCGGGTGCTCGGGGCACCGGGTGGCGGGCGCGCCGGCCGCGACGCTGTCGTCGAGCAGGTCCAGGGCGCGCCGCAGATCGCTCCTGACCTCGTGCAGCCGGGCGTCCGGCATGTCGGCGGTCAGGGACTCCCCGTGCTCCCCGAGCAGCCGCAGAGCCCGTCCGAGGGCGGTGAGCTGGGCGTGGTTCATGTCGGTCGATCGCCTCCTCCCCTCCATGGTGCCCTGCGGCGCCGGTCGCCCGGTGCGCCCCTACCGCTCCGGCGGCCCCGTCAGGTGCCGGGGGCCGGGGTCGCCCGCCGGGGTCGCCGTCGCGGTCGCGGTGACCGGGACGGGGGGCCGGAAGGTGGCGTACGTGGCCAGGAAGCCCACCAGGTAGCCGGTGAGGAGGCCGCCCCCGTAGATCGCCGCCAGCACAGCCGGGCCGCGGTTGCCGGCCAGCAGGGGGAACAGGGCCCAGCCCGACGGGCCGATCGCCGTGGCGCCCACCCGGGTGCCCAGCATCGCGAAGAAGCCGATGAACGCCCCGCCCGCCGCCCCGCCCGCGCAGGCGGTGAGGAACGGCCGGCCGAGCGGCAGGGAGACCCCGTAGATCAGGGGTTCGCCGACCCCGAGCAGGCCCGCCGGGAGCGCCGACCTGATCGTCGTGCGCAGCGGGACGTCGTGGCGGAGGCGGACGTAGACGGCGAGGGCCGCGCCCACCTGGCCGGCGCCCGCCATCGCCAGCAACGGCAGCAGGGCCGTGTAGCCCTGCTGTTCGATCAGGGTGGCGTGCAGCGGGATCAGGGCCTGGTGCAGGCCCAGCATGACCAGGGGGAGGAACAGGCCGCCGAGAAGCAGTCCGGCCAGGGCGCCGGTGGTGGCGAGCAGCCAGGTCGCGGCCGTTCCGATGGCCGTGGCCACCGTGCCGGCCGCGTACATCAGGCCGTACAGCGTGACCAGGCCGACGACGAGGACCGTGACGGTCGGGGTCAGCAGGACGTCCAGCGCGCCCGGCACCCGGCCCCGGCACCACTTCTCCACCCGGGTGGCCAGGAACGCCGCCGCGAGCGCGCCGAGCACCCCGCCCTGTCCGGGCGCCAGGTGCACGCCGAACGCGGTCACCTGGGCCACGCCCGGGTAGACCACGACCGCCGCGACGGCCCCGCCGAGGACGGGCGTGCCGCCGAACTCCCGCGCCGTGTTGTAGCCGACGAAGACCGGGATCAGCGCCATGAACGCGGAGGCGACGGCGGCCAGGGCCGGGGTGAGCGCGGGCAGCAGGCCGGCGTTGAGCAGCAGGCCGTTGAGACCGGCCAGGACGCCGCAGCCGATGAGGGCGGGGATCAGCGGGACGAAGACGTGCGCGACGCGGCGCAGGGCGGTCCGGACGGGGGTGGCGTCGCGGCCCCGGCCGGCCTCCGCGGCCGGGGCGGTCCCGGCGGCCCGGCCGGCGTCCGCGGTTTCGGCGTCCCGGCCGGCCAGCAGCTTCCGTACCTCCGCGGTGACCTCGTCGACCACTCCGGGCCCGAGCACGACCTGCCACACGTCCCCGCCGCTCACCACCCCGAGCACGCCGGGCACGGCCCGCAGGGCCTCCTCGTCGCCGGCCGCCGGGTCGGCGAGGGTCAGCCGCAGGCGGGTCACGCAGTGGGTCACGGAGGCGACGTTGGCCGGTCCGCCCACCCGGGCGAGGACGGCGGTCGCTGTGGAGGCGGGGTCGTTGCGCACGTCCCGAGCGTGCGGGTCAGCGGGGGGCGTGCGCCAGCGCGGCACGCAGATGGCCGTCACACTCCTCCAGAAGGCGGGCGGCCGTCGGGCCGTCGACCCCGGCGAGCAGCGTCAGGATGGCGTGTTTGACCTCGCCGCCGGTCTCGGTGAGGGCCTTCTCGATCTCCGCGTCGTCCGCCCCGGTGGCGAGCGCGACGATCCGGCGGGAGCGGGCCCGCAGCTTGTCGTTGGAGGCGCGCACGTCGACCATCAGGTTCCCGTACGTCTTGCCGAGCCGGATCATCGTGATCGTCGACAGCATGTTGAGGACGAGTTTCTGGGCCGTGCCCGCCTTCAGCCGGGTGGAGCCGGTGATCAGCTCCGGGCCCACGACGACCTCGATGGCGTGCTCGGCGGCGGCGGCCAGCGCGCTGTGCTCGTTGCAGGCGAGGCCCACGGTCAGCGCGCCGAGGGCGCGGGCGTGCTCGACGGCGCCGACCGCGTAGGGGGTACGGCCGGAGGCGGAGACGCCGACCACGCTGTCGTCGGCGGTCAGCTTCAGCGCGTCGAGGTCCCTGCGGGCCAGCTCCCCGGAGTCCTCTGCGCCCTCCACGGACGTCACCAGGGCGTCGGGGCCGCCCGCGATGAGGCCGACGACCTGGGCGGGATCGGTGTTGAAGGTGGGCGGGCACTCGGAGGCGTCCAGCACGCCCAGCCGGCCGGCGGTCCCGGCGCCGGCGTAGACGAGGCGTCCGCCGCGGGCCATGCGGGCGGCGACGGCGTCGACGGCGGCGGTGATCCGCGGCAGCTGGGTGGCGACGGCGCCGGGCACCCCCGCGTCCTCGCCGTTCATCAGCCGGGCGATCTCCAGGGTGGGCAGCCGGTCGATGCCGGCCAGCTCGGGGCGGAAGGCCTCGGTGGTCAGGGAGGCAAGTTCGGTACGCAGGTCATGAGAGGTCATGGGGGGTGGCTCGCTCCGGTGACTCTTTCGACAGGGTGCCAGTGAACCGGGTCCGGGGCGCGGGGAGCCGCGCGACAGGCCGGGCCGGCCCGCGGACCGAGGCGAACGGCGCGTCGCGCGGTCCAGGGCCTCTCGTTCGGATCGTGCCGGGCTCGCGGGGTCTGGCACCGCGCCTCGCCGCCTTGTCGTCGGTTGCCATGGCTCCGCCATGACGCCCTCCTCCGCCTTGCGATCCACGGCACCGGACCCCGCTCCCTGACCCGGCCCGATCCGAACGAAAGACCCTAGCGCGAGGCGCTGCGGTGCCGGTGGGCCAGCGCCTCGTACGACGCGGCCAGCGCGGGCGCCGCCGTCTCGTACGTCCGCTGGGCGACCCCCACGAACAGACAGTCCACCACCAGCAGCTGGCCGGTCCGGGAGGACATCGCGGCGGGCCGCAGCTCCGACTCCCGCGACGTCGACGTGGTCAGCACCAGGTCGGCGTACTGGGTGACGGGCGAGTCAGGCCGGCCGGTGATGGCGACGGTCGTCGCCCCGTGCTCGAAGGCGGCCCGGAGCGGCTCGATGACGTCCCCGGTCGACCCGGAGTGCGTGATGGCGATCGCCACGTCCCCGGAGCGCAGCTGCACCGCGTTGGTGACGGCGAGGTGCGGGTCGCTGTGCGCGTGGGCTATGAGCCCTATCCGCAGCAGTTTCTGGGTGAGGTCCTGGGCGACGAGCCCGGAGGCCCCGATGCCGTACACGTCGGTGCGCCGGGCGCCGGTCAGCGCGGTGACGGCGGCGCCCAGCTGGCCGGTGTCGAGTCCGGCGGCGGTGTCGGCGAGCGTCTGCTGCTCCTCGTAGGCCAGCTTGGCGACGACGTCGGCAAGGGAGTCGTCCACCGCGATGTCGGTGGTGATGGCGGGGGCGCGGCCGGACTGCTGCTGGGCGGCGAGCCCGGCGAGGGCGAGGCGCAGGTCGCGGTAGCCGGGGTAGCCGAGCAACCGGGCGGTGCGCACGACGGTGGCCTCGCTGGTGCCGGTGAGCCCGGCGAGACCGGTGACCGTGAGGGCGGCGCAGCCGGCCGGGTCGCCGGCGACGGCCTCGGCGACGCGCTGCATGGAGCGGGTCATGGAGGGGCCGAGGGTGCGCACCTTGGCGGCGAGTGAGCCCCCCGGACTGCCGAAACTTTCCTTCAGTTCCTGGGTCACCCATGAAAGATATTTTCGGTTCGGTGCCGGGGTCAAGAGTGCGCACAATGGGGTGCATGAATCCCATCAGCCCCCTGGAACAGGCGTTGCACGCGGCCCGTGCCCTGGTGCTCGCGGATCTGGTCGCGGGCGGGGCCGCGGAGCCGGACGTGGTCTCGCTGGTGGAGGACTCCGTCGTGCAGCGGCGCTGGTGGGTCGAGCAGTGGCCGGAGGGCGCCGGTTACGTCGCCGGGCTGGTCGCGCAGGACGTGCAGGACGCGCTGCTGGACCGGTACGGCCGCTGGCCGCTGTGCCCGGTGTGCGGGGGCGGCGACCCGCACGCCCTGGAGGTGGAGCCGGAGCTGGGGCCCGACCCGCACTGGGTGTGCCACAAGGCGGGCGTGAAGGTCGCCCGGGTCGGCTCGCTCGGCCCGGTCACGGGCGGGGCGGCGTCCTCGTGAGGCGCCGATGACCGTCTACGTCGACCCGCCGGCCTGGCCCGGGCACGGACGCATGTGGTCGCACCTGGTCAGCGATGTGTCCTACGACGAACTGCACCGGTTCGCCGAGGCGTTGGGCGTGCCGCGGCGGGCCTTCGAGCGCGACCACTACGACCTGCCGTCGCACCGGTACGCGGACGCGGTGGCCGCCGGTGCGGTGGAGGTGCGCAGCCGTGAGGTGGTGCGCCTGCTGCGGGCGTCCGGGCTGCGCCGGCCGAAGGGGCGTCAGGCGCGGCGCACGTAGAGCCGGTGGCCGGCCTCCATGTCGTACTCGGTGTGGGCGACGCGCTCCTCGTCCAGGGTCGCCCGGACGAACCCGGCGCGCTCCGCCACCCGTTGTGAGGGCAGGTTGTCCGGCTGGATCGTCGCGACGACCGTGTCGACGTCGTCCCGGGCCAGTACCCACTCGGTCAGGGTGCGCACCGCCTCGGTCGCGTAGCCGTGGCCGCGGGCGCCCTCGACCAGGTCGTAGCCGATCTCCACGCGGCGCTCGTCGTCGGGGACGCCGTGGAAGCAGATGCCGCCGACCGCCCGGCCGTCCTCGGACCGGACGAGGGCGAAGACGCCGAACTCCGGCCGGTGGACGCCCGTCTCGTAGGCCTTCATCAGGTACGAGCAGGCCTGGCGGGTGCCCTCGTGCGGGCCGTCCCCGAGCCAGTCCAGGCCGCCCCCGCCGCCCAGGCGCAGATCGTCGGCGGCGGCGGGGCGGACGCCGGTCAGGACGAGACGCTCGGTGGGGAGGACCAGGTTGTTGTACAGGGTCCAGTCGGTGACCCGGGCGCGGCCGGGCAGCTCGCCGCGGCCGGTCGCCCACAGCAGGGTCGGCCAGGGTTCGGGGCCGGGCCGGACGTGCGGGAACAGCCGGCCGAGGACGGCCGCGGCCAGCTCCGGGTCGGGGTCGTGGGCGACGCCGAGGCCCCGGGCGATGTCGTGGGTGTGCAGGAGCGCCTCGTTGACGGCCATCGCCGCGAACCCCTCGCGGTCGGCGGTGCCGAAGGGCTGCGGGTGGTAGGCGCGGACCCCGGGCGGCGCGGTGCGCACGGCGGCGGCGACCAGGGCGCCGGTCGCCTCGATCACCTGGATCAGTCCGGCGTTGTCGGTGCCCTCGGGGAGGGTGAGGGCCAGCGGGAAGCGCTCCTGGGCGCGACTGGCGAGACGGCTCGCGTAGTGGGTGAAGGCCTGGGCGATGTGGAAGGCGGTCGTGCGGCAGGTCCAGTCCATGCCGGCCGCGTGGACCGCGTCCCAGTCGCGGTCCGCTCCCGCGCGCAGTGTCGCCGCGCAGTGCGCGACGGCCGCGTCCACCTGGTCCCCGCTCATCATCCGCATGCGCGCACAGTACGGCGGGGCCCGATCTCAGGTCGACAGCATTTCCAGCTCGCCCGCGAGGTTGTGGCGGGCGGTGGCCTCCCAGTGCTCCCGGCCGTACGGCGTGCGGAACAGGCTGGGCAGGTCCAGGAGTTGGCGCAGGATCGCCGACCGGCCGGTACGGAAGGCGTCGTGGGGGACGAAGTGGTACTCCTCGCGGACCCGGGCGGTGTAGGCGGCGTACGCCGACGGGGGCGCGGCCAGGACCGCCAGGTCGGCGTCGCACAGCACCTGCCCGTCGCGGTCGGTGGCGGCCGGGTCGTGGGTGACGGTGAGCCGGACCAGCCGGGCCACCTCGGCGGTCTTCGCGGGGGACAGGCCCGCCTCCGGCAGGGCGCGCTCGGCCAGTCGCGCGGACCGCTCCTCGTTCTCGGACCTCTCGGGGAGGTGGACGGCGTCGTGGAACCAGGCGGCCAGGCGGACCGTGTCCGGGTCGGCGGCGCACGCCGCCAGGGTGTCGACGTGGTCGAGCACCTCGGTGAGGTGGGCCGCCGTGTGGTAGCGGCGCTGCGGCTCCCGCCAGCGGCGGAGCAGGTCGTCGGCGTACGGCGTGGGGTCGGGGCCGCCGCCGGGGGCGCGGGCGGCTTCCAGGGTGCGGGTGAAGCGGAGGCGCAGGGCGTCGAGGTCGGCCATGGACGGCATTCTGCCGCGCCGCGGGTTCGCCGGCGTCCGCGTCCCCGTTTCGGGTGAGGGGCGGCCCCGTTCCGGCGTAGGCTTTGATTGGACTAGACCTGTAGTCGCGGAGGAAATGGGGTGCCATGAGCAAGCGTGCAGTCCTGGAGGTGATCGCCCTCGACACCGAGGACGCGGTCGCCGCCCAGGCGGGGGGCGCGGACCGGCTGGAGCTGGTCACCGAGATGGCGGCCGACGGGCTCACCCCCTCGCCCGCCACCGTCGCCGCGATCCGCGCCGCCGTCGACATCGACCTGCGCGTGATGCTCCGCCTCGCGGACGGCTTCGCGGCCGGTGACGTGGCCCGGCTGACCGGTGTCGCCGGCGAACTGCGGGCGGTGGGCGCCGACCAGTTCGTGCTCGGCTTCCTGGACGCGGCCGGCGGCGTCGACCTGGCCGCGGTGGAGCGGGTGGTGGACGCGCTCGACGGCTGCCGGTGGACCTTCCACCGGGCGATCGACCGGGCCGCCGACCGCGACGCCCTGCGCAAGCACCTCGCCGACCTGCCCGGACTGGACACCTACCTCACCGCCGGCTCCGCCACCGGCGTGGACGACGGCCTGCCCACCCTGCTCGCCGAGGCGGCACGCGGGGGCGAACCCGGGTACGCCCAGCAGATCCTGGTGGGCGGCGGTCTCCGCCTCGACCACGTGCCCCGGCTCCGGGCCGGCGGCCTCGCCGCGTTCCACATCGGCGGCGCGGCCCGCCCCGACGGCTGGCGGGGCCCGGTCTCGGCGGAGGCGGTCACCCGCTGGCGCGCCGCCCTGGACGGCGCCGCCTAGCCGGCCCGGCCCCGGCCCACGGCGGCGCGCCCGCGCGCCGCCGCGCCGGGCGCTACCCGGCGAGCTGCGCGGGCAGCGGGGCCGAGTGGGTGACGATCAGGCCGGACACCGCACGCGTCAGCGCCACGTACAACCGGCGCAGGCCCGTCCGCTCGTCCGGTTCGCCGTCCACCACGGCCCGCGGCTCGTCCAGGACCACGTAGTCGTACTCCAGGCCCTTGGCGAGCGAGGCCGGGACGAGCGTCAACCGGGTCTCCCGGGTCGTCTCCTCACCCGGCCCGAGGTGGCCGATGCCGGCCGCGGCCAGCGCTTCGGCCAGCTCCGGGATCCGGGCGTCGGCGGCGATGAGACCGGTCGAGCCCTCGTTGCGCAGCAGCTCGGCGCAGGCCGCGACGACACCGGCCGGCTCCGCGGCCGTACGGATCTCGAAGAAGCCCGGGTTCTCCCGGACGGAGGCGACCGGGGTGAGACCGGGCGCGATGTGGGGCAGCAGCCGCGAGGCGTACGTGATCACGTCCGTCGGCACGCGGAAACCGGCCGTCAGCTCCTCGACGGCCCCGTCCGGCTTGCCGAGGTGGGCCAGCGCCTCCGCCCAGCTCCGGGTCGCCCACGGGGTCGTGCCCTGCGCGAGGTCGCCCAGGACGGTCGCGCTGCCGGTGGTGCAGCGGCGGCCGACGGCCCGGTACTGCATCGGGGACAGGTCCTGCGCCTCGTCCAGGACGACATGGCCGAGCGAGGCGGTGCGCCGGATCAGGTCGGCCGCCTCGTCGATCAGCACCGCGTCCGCCGCCGACCACCTGGCCGCCTTCACGCTCCGCACCGGCCTGTCCCACCGGATCGTCCGCTGCTCGTCCTCGTCCAGGAGGCCCGCGGCGTGCTCGGCGAGGAACGCGGCGTCGGTCAGCAGCCGCAGCACCAGCTTCGCCGGGTCGACGGCCGGCCAGAGCGTCTTCACGGCCGCCTTCACCGCGGCGTTGCGGGCGACCGCGTCCTGCACCCGGTCGTCGGGGGCCTCCCCGGCCTGCTCCATCCGCACGAGCACCGCGTGCGCGACGCGCTGCGGCAGCGCCTCGCGGGCGGCCCCGTAGCGGATGTCCCGCGCCAGCAGCTCCCGGACGATGTCCTCCAGCTCGTGCGCGGGGACCCGCCAGCGCCGCGAACCGCGTACCACCACCACCGGCTCGGCCGGCAGGGTCACGTGGGAGTACAGGGCCCGGCGCAGCACCTCGGCCATCCGGGCGTCGCCCTTGACCACGGCGGCGGACGCGTCGTCCGTGCCGCGCACCTCCACGTGGGCGACGAGGTCGTCCACGGTGGCCTGCTGCACGGCCAGCTCGCCCAGGGCGGGCAGCACCTGCTCGATGTAGTGCAGGAACGATCGGTTCGGCCCGATGACGAGGGTGCCGGTGCGGGCCAGCCGCTCGCGGTGGGCGTAGAGCAGGTAGGCCACCCGGTGCAGGCCGACGGCCGTCTTGCCGGTGCCGGGACCGCCCTGCACGCAGACGGTGCCGCCGAGCCCGCTGCGGACGATCTCGTCCTGCTCGGGCTGGATGGTGGCGACGATGTCCCGCATCGGGCCGACACGCGGCCGTTCGATCTCCCGCTGGAGCAGCTTGCTGGTGGGGCCGGTGCCGTCCGGCGGGGAGCCGGCCGCGTCGTCGAGGTGCTCGTCCTCGTACGCCGTGAGGTCGCCGCCCGTGTAGCCGAAGCGGCGGCGCAGCCCGACGTCCATGGGGTCCTTGCGGGACGCCCGGTAGAAGGCCTGCGAGACCGGTGCCCGCCAGTCGATGACCATGGGGTCGCCGTGGGCGTCGTGCACGTGCCGCCGCCCGATGTAGAAGCGTCCGCCCGTCTCCCACCGCTGCTGCCGGTAGTCGAGGCGGCCGAAGAACAGCGGGGTGTCGCTGAGGTCGGCCAGCGCTCTGACGCGTTCCTCGATCTGCCGGGCGAGGACCTCGGCGTTGACCCAGTTCGCGGTGACGTCCCGGATGTCCAGGGACTCCGCGTCCTCCCGCATGGCGCGCAGGGCGGCACGGGAGGCGGCGAGGTGGGCGCGTTCTCGGGCCAGGGGGTCGTCGGTGGGCGTGGACAAGGGGGTGCCTCCGGTGGGCCTGCTGCGTGGGCTGTGTCGGTGCCGTCCGGTTTCCGGCCGGACGGCGGCGCTCCGGTGGGGGAGGCGGGCAAGAGCGGAGATTTTAGAGGGACCGGCGGACGGGTGCCAGCGAATATCGGGGCCGCGGGGCGCCCCGGCCCGACGGAACTGCCCTGACGGCGGCGACCGTTGGCGGGCGTGCGCGTCCTCCTGCCGCTCGGCTCGTGTGACAGCATGATCAACCGCTGTCCGATCATTTCGACCGACCGAACGGGGACACCGCATGCCCTTCCCGACGCCACCGATCCGCAGGGCGGTGGGCGCGCTGACCGCCGCCACCGCGCTCGCCCTGGGCGCCACCGTCCTGGCCGCGCCCGGCGCCTACGCCGTCGACTCCTCCGGCTGCACCAAGAACATCAAGGACGCGACCTACCCGGTCGTCCAGTGGGACCACGCCGACATGCACACCGGCCCCGGCTACACCTACAAGGTGAAGAAGTCGGTCTTCGCGGGCAACAAGGTGCGCGTGTACTGCACCGCCTACAAGAAGGGCGTCACCTGGTACTACGGCAAGTCCGGCACCACCAAGGGCTGGATGGACAGCTACGCGTTCTTCTAGACCGCCCGGCGCGGCCGGAACGGCGCCGCGCTAGGGCCTGTCGTTTGGATCAGGCCGGCCATGAGGTGCGGCGCCTGTCAGCCCACCCGAGCGAGGTCTGGTGCGTGCAGCTGCAAGGCGGAGGAGGGAGTCGACGCGGAGCGTCGGGGACCGACGACAACGCCGCAGATGTGCGTGCCGGACCCCGCGACGCCGGAACGATCCCAACGACAGGCCCTAGCCGTCGGCCAGGATCTCGTCGGCGTCCATGATGCGGTACGCGTACCCCTGCTCCGCCAGGAACCGCTGGCGGTGGGCGGCGAAGTCCTGGTCGAGGGTGTCGCGGGCGACCACCGAGTAGAAGTGCGCCTGGTGGCCGTCGGCCTTCGGGCGCAGCACCCGGCCGAGCCGCTGGGCCTCCTCCTGCCGGGAGCCGAACGTCCCCGACACCTGGATGGCGACCGTGGCCTCCGGCAGGTCGATGGAGAAGTTGGCGACCTTCGACACCACCAGCACGCTGATCTCGCCCTCGCGGAAGGCGTCGAAGAGCTTCTCCCGCTGCGCGTTGGACGTCTCGCCCTTGATGACCGGCGCGTCCAGGTGCTCGCCCAACTCGTCCAGCTGGTCGATGTACTGGCCGATGACCAGGATCTGCTGGCCCGCGAACCGGCGGACGATCGCCTCGGTGACCTTCCGCTTGGTGGCGGTGGTGGCGCAGAAGCGGTACTTCTCCTCCGCCTCGGCGGTGGCGTACGCCAGCCGCTCGGCGTCGGTGAGGTTGACGCGGACCTCGACGCAGTCGGCGGGCGCGATGTAACCCTGCGCCTCGATCTCCTTCCACGGCGCGTCGAACCGCTTGGGCCCGATCAGCGAGAACACGTCCGACTCACGTCCGTCCTCGCGGACCAGGGTCGCCGTCAGCCCCAGACGCCGCCGCGCCTGGAGGTCGGCGGTGAACTTGAAGACGGGCGCGGGCAGCAGGTGCACCTCGTCGTAGACGATCAGCCCCCAGTCCCGGGAGTCGAACAGCTCCAGGTGCGGGTAGACACCCTTCCGCCGGGTCGTGAGGACCTGGTAGGTGGCGATGGTGACGGGCCGGATCTCCTTGCGCGTCCCGCTGTACTCGCCGATCTCGTCCTCGGTCAGCGACGTCCGCTTCACCAGCTCGTGCTTCCACTGCCGGGCCGAGACGGTGTTGGTGACCAGGATCAGCGTGGTGGACCGGGCCTGGGCCATCGCCCCGGCGCCG
Source organism: Streptomyces sp. NPDC100445 (assembly GCF_044759735.1). Taxonomy (NCBI): domain Bacteria; kingdom Bacillati; phylum Actinomycetota; class Actinomycetes; order Kitasatosporales; family Streptomycetaceae; genus Streptomyces; species Streptomyces sp. NPDC100445. Next base: position 157,250 of record NZ_JBIVZV010000005.1, read on the forward strand.
ACCAGCGTCTTGCCGGCACCGCACGGCAGCACCACGACACCGCTCCCGCCGTGCCAGAAGTTCTCCACGGCCTGCTTCTGGTACGGCCGCAGCGCCCAGCCGTCCTCCAGCAGGTCGATGGCGTGCGCCTCGCCGTCGACGTACCCGGCGAGGTCCTCCGCCGGCCAGCCCAGCTTCAGCAGCGTCTGCTTGATCTGCCCCCGCTCCGAGGGGTGCACGGCCACGGTGTCCGCGTCGATGCGGGCACCGACCAGCGGGGCGATCCGCTTGGACTTCAGCACCTCCTCCAGCACCGGGCGGTCGGTGGTGGTGAGGACGAGTCCGTGCGCGGGGTGCTTGCTCAGGGTGAGGCGGCCGTAGCGGTCCATCGTCTCGGCGATGTCGACGAGCAGCGCGTGCGGCACGGGGTACCGGCTGTACTCCACCAGGGCGTCCACGACCTGCTCGGCGTCGTGCCCGGCGGCGCGCGCGTTCCACAGGCCGAGCGGGGTCACCCGGTAGGTGTGGATGTGCTCGGGTGCCCGCTCCAGCTCGGCGAAGGGCGCGATGGCGCGCCGGCAGTCACCGGCCCGCTCGTGGTCGACCTCCAGGAGCAGGGTCTTGTCGGACTGGACGATCAGTGGACCGTTCACGCGCGGCACACCCTTTCCGCAATAGCCAAACGTCCAGTGTGCCTCATCCGGCCCACTTCCCCGAGGGGCCGCGGGGGCCGGCGGGGCGGACTCAGTCCTCCGCCAGCTCGGCGACGCCCGTGATCCGGTGCAGGGGGAACGTGCGCACCTCGTCCGCCGTGTGGTCGTACGCCGTCACGAAGCCGCCCTCGACCCGGATCGGGGCGATCACCCGCTGGGTGGCGGCGCCCTCGGCGTTGACGTAGCCGATCCACACCGAGTCACCGGTCAGGACCGCGGCCTGCATGGTGGCCAGGGTGTCCGCGGCGGACGTGCGGGGCAGCTCGCCGCCCGCCGGGGCCCCGTCGACGGGCTTGCGCGGGGCGGTGGCGGCCAGGTCACCGGCGCGGATCGCGCGGACCGCCGCCGCGAGGAGCGTGGCGTCGGGCGGCGGCGGCCCCTCCGGCACCGGCTCGGGCGCGGTGCGCGGCGGGGTGCGGTGGGCGTGGGCGCGGGCGATCAGCACGTCGCCCTCGGCGGACTCGGCGGCGGGCGCGTACCCCATCGCGCGCAGGCCCTCCAGCAGCGCCGCCGGGTCGCTCTGCGAGGCCAGCACGGTCGGGGCGAGGCGGCGCAGGCGCAGGCCGGCGGCGCGCCGGTCGGCGAGGATCTCGTTCAGCAGCGCGTCGTCGTCGCAGCGGACGTACGCCGAGGCCGCGCCGACCCGCAGGTGGCCGTGTCTGCGGGCCACGTCGTCGATCAGGTAGGCCAGCGGCTGCGGCACCGGGGTGCGGGAGTGCTCGGCGAGGAAGGCGTGCAGGTCGGCGGCGGCCCGGCCGGCGTCCAGGGCGCGGCGCACGGAGGCGGGGGTGAACCGGTACACGGTCGCGCCGCCCTTGGACTCCACGTCCGCGAGCACCCCCAGCGTGTCCGCGAGCGGGCGGCGCAACGGCCCGGGGGCGACCGCGGTCAGGTCGGCCTGGAGCAGCACGTGGTCCAGCGGCTCCGGCAGCAGCGGGGTGAGCAGCCGGGCCGCGGCGGCGGTCGCGGCGGCCCGCTCGGGGCCGGACAGGGGCGCGGGCCGGGCGGCGGGCCGGTGGTGGTGCACGGGCAGCTTGTCCCCGGGCCCGGCCGGGTCCGCGGCGCCGGCGGCGGGCCCGGCGGACGCCGGGGCGGCGGGCGCGCCGAGCAGCGCGCGGCCGTGCGCCGACAGGGCACCCCGCCCGGTCACGCCCAGCAGTTCGGCCTCCGTCAGCGTCCAGCGGGCGAGCCGGGTGCGCAGGTCCTCCTCGCCCCCGTCCTTCCCCCACGGCCCGCCGCGCTCGCGCGGGGCGGCGCCCACCGGACCGCGCAGCGGATGCTCCCACCGCAGCCGGGCCAGCACCGACCCGGTGTCCGGGGCCGCGCCCTGCGGCAGCGCGGCCAGCAACGTCAGCACCCGGTGCCGCACCTCGGGCGCGGCGGACCGGTCCAGGCCCGGGCCGAGCGCCGACAGCGTGCGGTCCTTGGCGTCCCGGCCGCCGATCAGGCCCGGGGCGCGGGTGGCCGCCAGCCACGCCTCGGCGAGCCGGCCCCAGCGGTCGGCGGGCGGCGCCTCCAGCCACTCGTCGTAGGCGGGCGTGGCCGCGTACCGCTCGTCGGCCTCGCCGTCGGACGCGATCAGACCGGCCGCGTAGGCCAGTTCGGCCCAGAAGGCGGCGACCGGCTCCGACACGTCCAGGGCGACCGCCGTCCGCTTCAGGTCGCGGACGCTCAGCCCGCCCGCCCGCAGCACCGCCGGACCGCCCTCGTCCCAGTCCTTCAGCAGCTCCTCGACGGTCGCCAGGGCGGTGTACGCCTGACCGGCGGCCGTCGCGTCCACCACCTGCGGGCCGTGCGTCGCGGCCGTCGCCACCGCGGGCGGCAGCGGCTCCGGGGTGCGGTGGGCGCGGCCCTCCCGCAGGTGCAGGGCCACCTCGCGGGGCAGGACGACCGTGCCGGGGGCCGTCGGCAGCAGCAGCCCGCGGTCCAGCAGCCACCGCAGGTGCGCGGCCGGATCCGCGGTGACCTGCCCGTACGGCGGCCCCCACACCAGCCGGGACAGCACCTCGCGGGCGGCCTCGGGCGCCCCGGCGAGCAGCTTCGCCATCTTCCTGCGGTGGGTGAACAGCCCGGTCAGCGCGGTCACCGCGGACACCGCGTCATGGGTCGACGCCAGCCCGGCCGCCGTCACGATCTCCTGGATCCGGCCCGGCGACATGCCCGAGGTGGCCTCCCGCACGGTGGGGCCCAGCCCGGTCGGGGACGGGTGCTGCGCGGACGGCGCGAGCAGTTCACGGGCGGTGCGCACCAGCCGCAGCCGGTCGTCGTCGCCCCACACCAGCGCCTGCTCGCGCAGGGTGGCCAGGGCCCGCGGCAGCGCGGCGGCCACCGCCTCGTCCACGGCGTCCCCCGCCATCAGCCCCAGCAGCGTGTCGTACGGCGCCGGGTCCGGGGCCACCGCCAGCGCCTCCGCCGTCTGGAGCGCGAACCGGTCCAGCCGCTCCAGGGCGCGCAGCACCGACGCGCGCGTGCCGGCGCGGGTGGCGAGCTGGGTCAGGTCGGTGGGGACGGGGGTGATGAGGTCCGGGCGGCTGCGCAGCAGCGCGGCCAGGGAGGCGTCGTCCCTGGCGCGGAGCGCTTCCGCGAGGGACCGAGGGACTGAGTGGGCCTCGGGGCTCATCCGGCCAACGGTAGCGGACTTCCCTCTGCCCGGGGCGCCGGGACAGAGGGGGTACGGTCCTCACGGGGGTTCAGTCGGCGTCACCCCGGAGGGGTTTCGTGGGGATCGAGAGCGACCAGGTCGTCTACGAGTATCTGAGCCGCGTCGGAGACGTCGCGCAGCAACGGCAGCTTCCGTCGGCCACCCGGATGCGGCTCGTGTCGGAGCTGCGCAACGAGATCGACCGGTCGCGGGCGAGGACGACGGTGGACTCGCCCGCCGCCGTCCGCCGCATCCTGGAGCGCCTCGGCACCCCCGACGAGGTGGTCTCGGCGGCGGACGGCACCGGCGGGGGGCCGCCGCCGCCCGGCACCGCGGTGCCGGCCCAGCCCGCGGACCGCGAGCCGACGTCCGGGCCGGGGCCGGGGCCGCTGGAGAAGGGCGCCCGTGGGCGGTGGGCGCGGGCCGTGCCGCGTCCGCGCGCCGCCGCACCGGCGCCGCCGCCCGCCGCCGCGTCCCCGCCGCACCTCGCGCCCGCGCATGAACTGGGGGACGCGGTGGCGGCGCCCGACTGGTGGCGGATGAGTCCCGGTGGTCCCCTGGCCGACCTCGACCCGGTGCCGGGGTTCGTCGGCGGGGTCGAGATCCCCGAGCTGCTCAGACGGCCCCCGGAGGCCGACGGCACGGGTGCGGGAGCGGCGGGGGCCGAGGATGCGAAGGGGGCGGAGGCCCAGGTCGGCGCGGGCCCGGGCGACGACGCCGTGGCCGGGACCGTCCGGCGCCGCCGGTTCCCGCGGCCCGCCGCCGGCTGGTCCAACCCGCTGTTGCTGCTCGCCGCCGCCGCTCTGGTCGCCGGCGCGGTGCTCGGCAGCTGGCTCCCGCTGGGACTGGGCTGGCTGATCGCCTACGGGTCGCGGCGGCTGACGCCGGCCGAGACCAAGTGGGCGGTACTGGTGCTGCCGGGTACGGCGGTCGCGGCTGGACTGGCGTGGCTGTGGGGGCGTACCGAGGGGCGGTGGGGCGAGCCGATCGCCCAGGGGCACCTCGGCGACGCCGTCGGCGAGACGTGGCCGTGGGTCGTCAGGGGAGCGGCGGTCGCCTCGGCGCTGTACCTGGCGTGGCGCTCCCAACGGAAGTGACTCCGTCGGTTGCGCGGTGGGGCTCGGCTGCGGTTCGGGGTGTGTGCCGGGTGCGGGTGGGTCGTGGTTGCTCGCGCAGTTCCCCGCGCCCCTTTCGGGGTGTCGTCGCCCGTGCCTCTTTCGGTGGCCGGGATTCTGGCGGGTGGGGGGCTGCTGGGGGGTTTTGGGGGGCGGCAGAATGTGGGGTATGGCTTCCTCATTGACCGTCGGGTTCGACCTGGACATGACCCTCATCGACTCGCGGCCGGGCATCCGCGCCTGTTACCTGGCGCTGTCGGAGCGGACGGGGACGTTCATCGACGCCGATCTCGCGGTGACCCGGCTCGGGCCGCCGCTCGCGGAGGAGCTGATCCACTGGTTTCCGGCCGATCAGGTGCCGGTGATGGCCGATCTGTACCGGGAGATGTATCCGTCGACGGCCATCACCGCGACGCACGCCATGGCGGGTGTGCGGGAGGCGATCGACGCGGTCCGGGCGGCCGGCGGCAGGACGATGGTGGTGACCGCGAAGTACGAGCCGAACGCCAAGCTGCACCTGGCCCACCTCGGCATCGAGCCGGACGTGGTCGTCGGCGACCTGTGGGCGGAGCAGAAGGCGCTGGCGCTGCGCGAGCACGGCGCGGGCGTGTACGTCGGAGACCACGTCGGTGACGTGCGCGGGGCCCGTACGGCGGGCGCGCTCGCGGTGGCCGTGGCGACCGGCCCGTGCCCGGCGCCGGAGCTGCGGGCGGCCGGGGCGGACGTCGTCCTGGACGACCTGTCGGCGTTCCCGGATTGGCTCGCCGGCTACCGGGAGGCGTCCCGCGCCTGACGGCGTCCGGCGGCGACGGACCGCAGCACTCCGGCGGCGGCGACGAGGAAACCGACGGCCATGAGCATGCTCAGGCCGAACATGTACGTCGGGAAAGGCGTCGCGCCGAGCAGCATCGGAGCCACCGTCACCAGGGTGGCCACGGCCCCGACGAAGAAGACGACGGCACCGGCGCGGATCAGCCGGTCACCGGGCTCGGGGGAATTCGGTTGGGTTTTGTCACGCACCCGACCAGGGTAGTTCCTGGCGCGAGAGAACAGCCGGGGGACGTCTTGTCACCCGCCCGAAGACCATTAGCCTTGGTAGCGGCGGGTCACGGTGGGCCCGCTCTGTGCTATCAAGAGCCGTTTCCGAAGCATTCCCCCAACGAGTACGAGGACGAGGACAGACGTGCCTACCGGCAAGGTCAAGTGGTTCAACAGCGAGAAGGGCTTCGGCTTCCTCTCCCGCGACGACGGCGGTGACGTCTTCGTCCATTCCTCGGTTCTCCCCGCCGGAGTCGATGTGCTCAAGCCGGGTCAGCGCGTGGAGTTCGGGGTGGTCGCCGGCCAGCGCGGCGACCAGGCGCTGTCGGTCGTCGTGCTCGACCCGACCCCGTCGGTCGCCGCCGCCCAGCGCAGGAAGCCGGACGAGCTGGCCTCGATCGTGCAGGACCTGACGACCCTGCTGGAGAACATCACGCCGCAGCTGGAGAAGGGCCGTTACCCCGACAAGGTCTCCGGCAAGAAGATCGCCGGCCTGCTCCGCGCGGTCGCCGACCAGCTGGACGTCTAGGAAGGTCAGGGGAAGGCGAGCGCGTCCGGGCCGAGGGGCGGTACGAGTCCTTCGGCCGCCGCGCGGGTGAGCAGTCCGCGGACCGCGGCGTACCCGTCCTCGCCGAGGTCGGCGGTGAACTCGTTGACGTACAGCCCGATGTGCTGGTCGGCGACGGCCGGGTCCATCTCCTGGGCGTGGGCGAGGACGTACGGGCGGGAGACCTCCGGGTCGTCCCAGGCGGCCCGCACCGAGGCGCGGACGGACTCGGCGAGCCGGTGAAGTGTCCCGGCGCCCAGCGCGCGCTTGGCGATGATCGCGCCGAGCGGGATCGGCAGTCCGGTGGTCCGCTCCCAGTGCTCGCCCATGTCGGCGAGCTTGTGCAGCCCGTAGTCGCGGTAGGTGAACCGGGCCTCGTGGATGACCAGTCCGGCGTCCACCTTGCCCTCCCGCACGGCCGGCATGATCTCGTGGAACGGCAGGACGACGATCTCGCCGACCCCGCCCGGCAGCGTGTCCGCGGCCCACAGGCGGAACAGCAGGTAGGCGGTGGACTTCTCGCTGGGCACCGCCACCGTACGGCCCGTCAGGTCGGTCCCGGGCTCGCGGGTGAGGACCAGCGGTCCGCAGCCCCGGCCCAGCGCGCCGCCGCACGGCAGCAGCGTGTACGTGTCCAGGACGTACGGCAGGACGGCGTACGACACCTTCAGCACGTCCGACTCGCCGCGCTCGGCCATGCCGTTGGTGATGTCGATGTCGGCGAAGGTCACGTCCAGCGCGGGGGCGCCGGGGACGCGCCCGTGGGCGACGGCGTCGAAGACGAAGGTGTCGTTGGGGCAGGGCGAGTACGAGATCTTCAGCGGCTCAGTGGTCATGCGGGTTCCAACTCTCCAGTGCGGGCGCGAGCTTCCCGAAACCCTCGGTGAGGGCGGCGAGGGCGTCGCCGATGCGCCAGGCGGCACGGTCGCGGGGCCCGACGGGGTTGGAGACGGCGCGGATCTCCAGTACGGGCACCCCGTGCGCGGCGGCGGCCTCGGCCACCCCGAACCCCTCCATGCCCTCGGCGAGCGCGCCGGGGTGCGCTGCGCGGAGGGCGGCGGCGCGGGCGGCGGTGCCGGTCACGGTGGAGACGGTCAGGACGGTGCCGGTACGGGCGCCGGTGGCCTCGGACACGACTCGTACGAGTGAGGGCGGCGGGCGGTGGGTGACGGTCCCGAACCCGAGCGCGGTGACCGGCAGGAAACCGTCGGCGGTCTCGGCGCCGAGGTCGGCCGCGGTGACCGCGTCGGCGACGACGAGCGAGCCGACGGGCGCGCCGGGCGCGAAACCGCCGCCGATCCCGGCCGAGACCACCAGGCCGTAGGGCCGGCCGGCCAGCGCGGCGGCGGTGAGGGCGCCGGCGGTGGACGCGGCGGCGAGCGCCGGGCCGACCCCGGCGGCCAGCAGGTCCCAGCCGGCGGCCGTGCGGTGCAGCACCGCGCCCGGCAGTCGTACCTCCTCGGGCGCGGGCAGCGCCCGGGCCACCGCGTCCCGCTCGACGGGGACCGCGGTGGCGACCAGGACCGGTGCCGCCGTCGTGATCAGGCCTTCTTCAGCTTGAAGGACCAGACGCCCTCGTTCGCCTTGCCGCCCATGCGGATGGAGAGCGCGTTGGTGTTGCCCTGGGTGCCGTACTGGGCGCTGAAGAAGGCGCTGCTCGGGATCGTCCGGTACGTCTCCTTGCTGGTGTCGGTGAACTGGCGGCCGTTCACCAGGAGGATCCAGCCGGCGTCCGCGACCTTCGGGTCGACGCCGATGCGGACGGTCTCGTCCTGGCCGACCTTGATCGACTCGACGTCGTCGGCCTTCTTGGCGCACTTCGCCAGCGACTTGGCGTCGAGGGCCTTGCCGTCGTTGTAGCAGAGGGCCTCGGCGTTGACCGAGCTCCTGCCGACGGTGATCGTCGCGACGGGTGTCGGCTTGTCGCAGGCCGACAGGACGAGCAGTCCGGCGGAAACGGCGCCGGCGGCGGCGACGGCGCGGCGGCGTCGCACAACGGATTGCAGCGTGGTCATGGCCGAAGGCTATCGGGCGGCCCTCGCCGTCCGCCCACGCGGGGTGCGGCGTGCCCGGTTCGTTACGCCGCCCGTGCCCGGGGCCGTCCCGGACGGCGCCGGATCGTTACGCCACCTGGGCCCGGGCCCGGGTGCCGTGCCGGGCCGAGGCGAGCAGCCCGCGCAGCGTGCTCAGCCAGCCGACCGCCACGAACGCGGCACCGACCAGCAGCCCCACCGTGCCGTTCAGCGGCATCACGATGCCGACCGCGCCGCCCAGCACCCACGCCATCTGGAGCAGCGTCTCGGAGCGGGCGAACGCCGAGGTGCGCACCGCCTCCGGCACGTCCCGCTGGATCAGCGCGTCCAGCGCCAGCTTGGCCAGCGCCTGCGCGAACCCGGCGACCGCGGCGAGACAGGCCACCAGGAACGCCCCGAAGAACACGGCGGCGATCACCGCGGCGCCCAGGACCACCGCCACCACGGTCACGATGATGATCTCCGGGGCGCGGGACTTCAGCCACGCCCCCACGGCCGTGCCCAGCGCGTTGCCGGTCCCCGCCGCGACACCCACCACGCCCAGCGACACCGCCGCGCTCTCACCGGTCAGCGGGTGCTCGCGCAGCAGGAACGCGAGGAAGAAGATCAGGAAGCCGGACAGGCAGCGCAGGCCGGCGTTGGCGCCGAGCGCGTGCGTGACGGCGGGCCCGACGGTCCGCAGCCCCGGCCGCCGGGTCCGGGCGCGGCACGCGCCGGGCAGGCTCTCCTCGTCCGCGGCGAGCAGCGCCCTGCCCTCGCCCTTGGCCGAGTCCACCGTGGGCGGCAGCGAGAACGACAGCACCGTGCCGCCGACGAAGATCACGAAGGCGCCGTACAGCGGCCACGGGTCCCCTATGGTGTGCAGCCCCGCCGCCACCGGCGCGGCCGCACCGGTGGCCAGCAGCCCGGCCAGGGTCACCCTGGAGTTCGCCTTCACCAGCGAGAACCCGGACGGCAGCAGTCTGGGCACGACGGCGCTGCGGACCACGCCGTACGCCTTCGACGCCACCAGCACGCCCAGCGCCGCCGGATACAGCTCCAGGCTGCCGCTCGCCACCGCACCTGAGATGACCAGCGCCAGCAGTGCCCGCGCGAGCATCGCCCCGGCCATCGCCGCCCGCCGCCCGTGCGGCAGCCGGTCCAGCAGGGGCCCGATGACGGGCGCGAGCACCGTGAACGGCGCCATGGTGATGGCGAGGTACAGCGCGACCCGGCCCCGGGCCTCGTCCGTGGGCACCGAGAAGAACACGGTGGAGGCCAGCGCCACGGTGATCATCACATCGCCGGCGCCGTTCACCGCGTGCAGTTCGATCAGCTTTCCCAGGCCCGACTCGCCGGCCCCGTGCGCGTGCGTCACCCTGCGGATGCCCCGCGCCGTGCCGGTGACCGGGAGGTGCAGGGCACGCCCCACCGAGCGGACGGCACCACCCACCCGGCCCGAACCGCCGCCCCGACCCTCTACCTTGTCCGCGGCTGTCACGCCGTTCATAGTGCCCCGAGATCGGCTTCGATAGTGCCCTCCGTACGCGTGTGGCGGCCCGCAAGGCTCTGATCGGGCCCCGCCGGGGCCCCGGAACGGGGTCCCGCGCCCGCCACTCGGCCGGGGCGGGTGGCCGGGTCGGGGAATCCACGAATCCCGCCCGGTGTAGCGTGCCTATCTCAGCCATAACGCAGAATGGATGGCAGAGGTGCGCCCGGGCGCGCGGATGCAGACGTCGATGCGGTCCCCTGGTCCGCTCCGTAGGCGAAACCGCCGGAGGCAGCCGCACTCGATGAGACGGCGTAGGAGAGAAGCGATACCTGTGAGCGCAGCGACCACGCGAAGCCGCACCCCCGACCGCCTGTGCGCCGAGGCCGTCGACCTCGCACGCGCCGCCGCCGAGGAGGCCGCCGCGCCCGGCGTGGTCGGTGAGCACAGCGGCCTGGTGTCCGAGGGCGACCGCGTTGTCACGCACTTCTTCGACTGCGAGGAGCTGGGCTACCGCGGCTGGCGCTGGGCGGTGACGGTGGCCCGCGCCTCCCGCGCCAAGATCGTCACCCTCGACGAGGTCGTCCTCCTGCCCGGCCCCGACGCCCTCCTCGCCCCCGAGTGGGTCCCGTGGAGCGAGCGCCTGCGCCCCGGCGACCTCGGCCCCGGCGACCTCCTCCCCACCGACCAGGACGACCTGCGCCTGGAACCCGGTTACACCGGCGAGGAGGAGCCGCTGCCCAGTGCGGCGGTCTCCGAGGAGATGCGGGAACTGGCCGAGGCCGAGGACGCCGACGTCACCCCCGGCACGCCCGCCGTGCAGCAGGCCGTCCCGGCCCGCGGCACGATCGCCGCCGTCGCCGAGGAACTCGGCATGCGCCGGGCGCGCGTCCTGTCCCGCTACGGCCTGCACAGCGCCGCCGACCGCTGGGAAGAGGCCTTCGGCCCCAAGACCCCCATGGCCCAGGCCGCCCCGGCCGGCTGCGTCAGCTGCGGCTTCCTCGTCCCCATCGGCGGCTCCCTCGGCCAGGCCTTCGGCGTCTGCGCCAACGAGTTCTCACCGGCCGACGGCCACGTGGTCTCCCTCGCCTACGGCTGCGGCGGCCACTCCGAGGCGGCGGTCATGCCCAAGCCCCCGCAGCCCGCCGCGCCGGTCGTCGACGAGACCCGGGTCGACCCCTTCCCGCTCCGCCCCGCCCGCGACTCCGGCTCCGTCCCGGACACCGACGACGAGACCGCGGAACTCGGACACTCCTGACCCCCGACCCCGGGCACCCACCCACCCGGCCGCCCTCGGCGGACGGGGCCCGGCCGGGCGGGCGCCGGGTCTCCGCGACCCGTCAGCCACCTGGGCGGGGAGGGCGTCCTTGAGGGCGTACGGCGTCGGCACTGCCGCGAGCGCGTTCACGAGCGGCACGCCCCCCGGTGCGGGCCGCCCCGGCTCGGGCCGCCGGTCTCCGTGTGTGTCGGCCACCTGGGTGGGGTGGGTGTCCTTGAGGCGTGCCGCGTCGGCACTGCCGCGCGAGCGCGTTCACGAGCGGCACGCCCCCCGGTGCGGGCGGCCCCGGATCGGGCCGCCGGTCTCCGTGTGTGTCGGCCACCTGGGTCGGGTGGGTGTCCTTGAGGGCGTACGGGTCTGCACCGCCGCGCGAGCGGGTTCGCGACCGGTACGGCCCCCCGCCCGTGCCGGCACCCGGCGCGGCGTACCGCCCCGGCTCGGGCGGCCGGTCTCCGGGTCCATGGCAGCCACCCGGGACGGGGAGTGTGCCGTCGCCGTCGGGTGCTCGTCCCGTGGGCCGGTCGCGGTCGGCTCCGCTACGGACGCCCAGGAGCCGACGTCGTGAACGCGGTTGCTCCGGTGCCCCCGGACGGGTTCCGTCCTCCGGTGTCCGGGTGGCGCCGAACTAGCCCCGGGCCAGAGTGGTTTCGTGGGCGGTGCGCAACTTCGCCTCCGGGGTGGTCAGTTCGAGGCGGAGGTGGGCGGTGCGGCCGCGCAGGGTCAGGGTCATGAGCTGGTTGCCGAACCACGGCCCGCCCTGCTTCCGCCAGACGACCGGAGGTCGCTCGCAGCGGCCGTGCCGGGCGAGGAGGCGGCCCAGCACGCGGGCCGGCGCGCTCCAGCCGAAGCGGAAGCCGACCCGCATCGACAGCGGCACCGAGTTGTGGACGGGCGAGCAGGTGAGCTGGAAGACGGGTATGCGGGGCCCGCCGGCCGGCCAGGCGGCCCGCGCGAGGTAGCCGTGGTGCACGTCCCCGGAGAGCACGCACACGCTCGCGGGGGCGTCCGGCGCGGTCCCCGCCTCGGCGATCAGCGCGGCGAGGGAGGCGAAGGAGCGGGGGAAGGCCGCCCAATGCTCCAGGTCGGCGCGGCGGCGCAGGTACTCGCCGAAGCGGGCCCAGCGCGCCCCTCGTTCCCCGGCGCACAGGGCGGCGTCCCAGTTCTCGGTGTCGTGCACGAGGTGCGGCAGCAGCCAGGGCAGGGAGGTGCCGATGAGCAGGTGGTCGTAGGACGCGGGGTCGGCCAGCACCTGTTCGCGCAGCCAGTCGGCCTCGGAGGGGGCGAGCATGGAGCGGCGGTCCTCCTCGAGGACGCGTGCCGCCCGGGAGTCCACCATGACCACCCGGACCCGGCCGAAGTCGCGTCGGTAGCTGAAGCGGACCGCGGCGGGGTCGGCGTCGGCCCGTACCGCGAGGTCGCGCAGCGCGCTCGTGCCGTCCGGGGTGGCGTGCACGGCGGCGTAGGCGGGGTCCTCGGCGAGTTCGGCGGGGGAGAGGTTGCCGAGGTGCTGGTGGACCCAGTAGGACATCAGGCCGCTGAGGAGCCGTTCCTGCCACCAGTCGGTGGCGCGCATGTCGGCGAGCCAGGCGGCGGAGGTGTTCCAGTCGTCCACGACGTCGTGGTCGTCGAAGATCATGAAGCTGGGCACGGTCGACAGCAGCCAGCGGATCTCCGGGTCGAGCCAGGACTCGTGGTAGAGGCGGCAGTACTCATCGTAGTTCGTGACCTGGCTGCCGGGCGCCTCGTCCAGGTCGCGGCGGCCGGCCAGCCAGCGCCGGGTGTCCTCGGAGGTCTCGTCCGCGTACACCTGGTCGCCCAGGAGCAACAGGACGTCGGGGCGCCGGGCGTCGGGGTCGGCCGCCAGCCGGGTGGCGAGGGTGTCGAGGGCGTCCGGGCCGACCGGGTCCGTGCCGTCGGCGGGGGGCGCGGCCCAGCGGCAGGAGCCGAAGGTGACCCGGACGGTGTCGCCGGCGCCGGGCGGCCGGATCACGGAGGGCGGGAAGGGCGAGTCGGGCAGCGGCCACACCGCGGCGTCGTCCAGGAACACCTCGTACGACGGCGAGCTGTCCGGCCGCAGCCCGGTGACCGTGACGAGCGCGTAGTGGTGCCCGGCGACCTGGAAGGTGGGGGCCGTGCCGCCCGCGCCGTCCGAGCAGCGCACCTCCACCGCGCAGGGCCGGCTCGTCTCGACCCAAACGGTCGCGCACGAGTCGTCGGTGTACCTCAGCACTGGTCCCAGACGCAGTTCCGGCACGCGAGGGGCCCTCCTGTCTCGCAGGTACGGATAGGAACGACCGTAGCGACCGTACAGGGCCCGGCCCGACGGTGGTCGTCCCCCCGGGAGCAGCTCGTGCGTCTGGGGGCGGTCTTCGCGGGCACGTGGGAGGAAGACCGCGGTGGGGCCCGGCGGGGTGGCCCCGGCGGTCGGCCGGACGGGAGAGGGCGGTCCATGGCCGAGCACGAGCAGGTGACGCAGGCGCGGGACACCCACGACACGGTGCGGGGGGACGACCTGCTGCGGGGGCTGGAGGTGGACGACCGCCAGCCGGAACGGCCCGTGCTCCTCGGGCCGGACGGCGGGCCGGTCGAGACCTGGCGGGAGAACCACCCCTACGACAGCAGGCTCGGCCGGCGCGAGTACGAGCGGACCAAGCGGATACTCCAGATAGAACTGCTCAAGCTCCAGCGCTGGGTGAAGGAGACGGGCCGGCGGATCGTCGTGGTCTGCGAGGGCCGGGACGCGGCGGGCAAGGGCGGCACCATCAAGCGGATGACCGAGCGGCTCAACCCGCGCGGGGCGCACGTGGTGGCGCTGGACAAGCCGACCGAGCGCGAGAGGGGGCAGTGGTACTTCCAGCGGTACGTGACGCACCTCCCGGCCCGCGGCGAGATCGTCTTCTTCGACCGGTCCTGGTACAACCGGGCCGGAGTGGAACGGGTCATGGGCTTCTGCACGGAAGCCGAGTACCGGCAGTTCCTCGCGCAGACCCCGATGTTCGAGCGGCTGCTCACCGACGACGGCATCCTCCTGGTGAAGCTCTGGTTCTCGGTGTCCCGCGCCGAGCAGCGCACCCGGTTCGCGATCCGCCAGGTCGACCCGGTGCGCCGCTGGAAGCTCTCCCCCACCGATCTCGCCTCCCTCGACCGCTGGGACGACTACACCGCGGCCAAGGTCGAGATGTTCCGGGCGACCGACACGGCCCACGCGCCCTGGACGGTCGTGAAGAACAACGACAAGCGGCGGGGCAGGCTGGAGGCGATGCGCAGTCTCCTCCACCGCTTCGACTACGCCGCCAAGGACCACACGGCGGTGGGCACCCCCGATCCGCTGATCGTCGGTGCGGCGGACACCCTGCTGGAGCCGGGCGAGGAACCCACGGCACTGTCGCCGACGCCGCTGGCCGGGCCCGGCGACGGCCCCGGGAACCATCCGGACCCGCGGTGACGGCCGGCCCCTTCCACACGTGAGGAGACGCAGACCATGGGGACGGTGGTCCACGTCCCGCAGACGCGGGACATGATCGGGGAGGAACTCTCCGGCGACGAGGCCCTCACCGCGCTGCGGCGCTACGGGGGCGTACGGCTGCTGCTCGACGCGTTCTCCCGGTTCCGCTACGCCGACGGGTTCACCAACGCCCGGGCCCTGGGCTTCCAGATCGTGCTGGGCATGGTGCCGCTGCTGATCGCGCTCGTCGGCCTCGCGACGGCCGCGCACACGGAGAGCGTGGGGCAGATCATCGAGCTGACCCTGCGCAGGATCGTCCCGGCCGGCGGTTCGGACGTCGTCCAGGACGCGCTGCGCGGCACCCGCCGCACCGCCGGTTCCGACACCCGGGGCAAGATCGCGCTCTGCCTCGGTCTGGCCTTCTCCGTCCTCAACCTCGCCTCGGCCATGGGCCAGGTCGAACGGGGTGCCAACCGCATCTACGGCATCGAACGCGATCGGCCCCTCCCCCGGAAGTACGCCAGGGCCGTCCTCCTCGCCTTCGCCGCCGGCGTGCCGATGGTCCTCGGCTTCCTCGTCCTCGTCGCGGGCGAGGCCGTCGGCACCGCGACGGCCGAGGCACTGGGCCGGCCCGCGCCCCCGGGGTGGTGGGGCGCCCTGGAGATACCCGTGGGCACGGCCCTCGCCTGCGTGGCGTCCGCCGTCATCCTGCGCTGGTCACCGCGGCGCGACCAGCCCGGGTACACCTGGCTGGCGTTCGGCTCCGCCGTCCACCTGGTGCTGTGGGTCGTCGCGACCTGGCTGCTGGCCCTCTACGTCTCCCGCAGCGGCTCCTTCGGCGCCGTGTACGGGCCCCTCACCGCGTTCGTCGCCCTGCTGCTGTGGGCCAACCTCACGGCCGTCGCGCTGTTCCTGGGCATCGCGTTCGCCGCCCAGCTGGAGGCCGCGCGCGCCGGTCTGGGCCGTGCCGTCAACCCGGACCCGGGCCCGGGCCCCTGACCCGCGGGGAGGACACCGCCGCGGGGCGTTCCCCCTGGCCACCGGCGGTGCCGCGGGGCCCCGCGGCCACCCCGCCCCTTCGTTCCCCCGCCCGCCCGCGCTGTACCTTCGTCCTCACGTCGACGAGGAGAGTGAACGTGAGCAAGTTCGTGCGGCCGGCGGCCGAGGGCGCCGACCCCTTCGGCACCGCCCGACTGCGCCGCGGCGTCCTCGACGCCTGGGCCACCAGCCCCGCCCGGTTCCGTGAGGACGCCAACGCCGAGGAGGATCTCGCCCTGGGCGGCTACCGCGACCGGCTCGTGGTGGAGCTGGCCCAGAACGCCGCCGACGCCGCCGCCCGCGCGGGCGTGCCCGGGCGGCTGCGTCTCACCCTCCGCGACGGCGTGCTGGTGGCCGCGAACACCGGCGCGGCCCTGGACGCGGGCGGCGTCGAGTCGCTGTCCACGCTGCGGGCCTCCGCCAAACGGGACGCCGGCGGCACGCACGGCGCCGTCGGCCGGTTCGGCGTCGGTTTCGCCGCCGTCCTCGCGGTGACGGACGAACCCGCGCTCGTCGGACGGCACGGCGGGGTGCGCTGGTCCCTCGCCGAGGCGCGGGAACTGGCCGCCGCCACCGCCCGGCACAGCCCCGGCCTCGGCGACGAGGTGCGGCGCCGCGACGGGCACGTCCCCCTGCTGCGGCTGCCGTTCGCCGCCGAGGGCACGGCCCCGGACCCGTACGACACCGCCGTCATCCTGCCGCTGCGGGACGCCGCCGCGGCCGGTCTCGCCGAACGGCTCCTCGACGCCGTCGACGACGCGCTGCTCCTCGCCCTGCCGGGGCTGGCCGAGGTCGTCGTCGAGGTCGAGGGCGCCCCGGCCCGCACCCTGCGCCGGCGCACCGACGGCGACCTCACCGTCGTCGAGGACTCCCGGCGGGGCACCACGACGTGGCGGACCGCGACCGCGCACGGCCCGCTCACCCCCGACCTGCTCGCCGACCGGCCCGTGGAGGAGCGGCTGCGGCCCCACTGGTCGGTGACCTGGGCGGTACCCGCCGACGAGCAGGGGCGGCCGGTGCCGCCCCGCACGAGCCCCGTCCTGCACGCGCCCACCCCCAGCGACGAGCCCCTCGGCGTGCCCGCCCTGCTCATCGCCTCCTTCCCGCTCGACACCACCCGCCGGCACGCGGCCCCCGGCCCCCTCACCGACTTCCTGGTGGAGCGCGCGGCCGACACCTACGCCGAACTCCTCGCCGGATGGCGGCCGGTGACGGACGCGGTCATCGGCCTGGTGCCCGGGCCGCTGGGCCGGGGCGAACTGGACGGGGCGCTGCGCCAGGCGGTCCTGGAACGGCTGCCGCGCACCGCCTTCCTGCCGCCCGCCGTCGCACCGGACGGCGACGACGAACTGCCCGAGGCGCTGCGGCCCCGGGACGCGGAGGTCGTGGAGGGCGCCGGGGCCGGCACCGTACGCGTCCTCGCCGAGGTGCTGCCCACCCTGCTGCCCGCCGGGCTGGAGCGCCGCGCCGAGCTGCGCACCCTCGGCGTCGCCCGGCTGCCGCTCGCCGACGCCGTCGACCGGCTCGCCGGGCTGGAGAAGGACCCCGACTGGTGGTGGCGGCTCTACGACAGCCTCGCCGGCGTCGACCCCGACCGGCTGACCGGCCTGCCCGTGCCCCTCGCGGACGGCCGTACCGCCGTCGGACCCCGGCAGGTGCTCCTGCCCACCCCCGACGCCGCCCCCGTCGACCCGGACGTCCTCGGCCGGCTCGGGCTGAAGGTCGCCCACGAGGACGCCACGCACCCGCTGCTGGAGAAGCTGGGCGCGCTGCCCGCGTCGCCGCGCGCGGTGCTGACCACCCCGCAGGTACGGGCCGCCGTCGCCGGCTCCCTGGACGACGGCGGCGGCATCGGCTGGGAGGAGGACGCGCCGGACGCCGAGGAACTGGCCGAGACCGTCCTCGCCCTGGTCCGCGACGCCGGTCTCGAACCGGGCGACGAACCCTGGCTGGGCGCCCTCGCGCTGCCCGACGAGGACGGCGAACTCGCGCCCGCCGGTGAACTCGTGCTGCCCGGCAGCCCGTTCGCCCGGGTGATCCGGGAGGGCGAACTGGCCGCCGTGGACGCCGGCCTCGCCGAACGGTGGGGGGAGGGGCCGCTCGCCGCCTGCGGGGTGCTCGCCGACTTCGCGCTCGTCCGCGCCACCGACGTCGTCCTCGACCCCGACGAACTCGAGCCCCGCGAGGGCGACTACGCCGAACCCGACGACGCCGGCCTGCTGGACGCCGTCGACGTGTGGTGCGAGGACATCCTCGACCGGTTCCCGGACAGCCCGGTGCCGCCGGTCGCCACCGAACTGCTCGCCGTCCGCGACCTGGACCTGGTGGACGACGCCCACTGGCCCGAGGCGCTGGCCCTGCTGGCCCGGCCGCCGCTGCGGGACGCCCTGACCCAGCCGGTCCGCGTCCTGCTGCCCGACGGCACCCACGAGGCCGTGCGGCCGTACACCGCCTGGTGGCTGCGCGGACACCCGGTCCTGGACGGACGGCGCCCGGCCGGTCTCCTCGCCGCCGGCGGGGACCCGCTGCTGCACGGCCTGTACGACGAGGCCGACGCCACCGGGTTCGGGGACGAGCAGGTGCTGCGGGCGCTCGGCGTGCGCACCTCCGTCGGTGCGCTGCTGGACGAGCCCGGCGGCGCCGCGGAACTCCTGGACCGGCTCGGCGACCCGGACCGCCCGGTCACGGCCGCCCAACTGCACGGCCTGTACGGCGCCCTGGCCGAGCTGGACCCCGAGCGGGTGACGCTGCCGGACGAGCTGCGGGCCGTGGTCGACGGTCGGGTGGAGGTCGTGGACGCCGGCGCGGCCGTCGTGGTCGACTCCCCGGACCTGCTGCCGTTCACCTCCGGGGTGCCGCTGCTGCCGGTGCGGCCCGCGCGCGCCGCCGAGCTGGCCGAGCTGCTCCAGGTGCGGCGCCTGAGCGAGTCCGTCACCGGCGAGGTGCACTCGGAGGGCACCGAGCACGAGGTGCCCCGCCCGGTGCGGGTGCTGCTCGGGCCGCGCACGCCGGGCACGTACGTCGAGCACGGCGAACTCGTGGTCGACGGCGTCGGGATCGACTGGCGGCTCACCGACGACGGGGTGCTGCACGCGGCCACCCTGGAGGGCGTCGCCGCGGGCCTGGCGTGGGCGGCGGGGCAGTGGCCGCGGCGGTTCGAGGTGGCCGCGCTGCTGGAGGACCCGTCACGGACGGAGGAACTGGCGCGGGACCGCTGGTTCGACTGACCGCGGGCCAGCTCCCCAGCGCGCGGATCCCTACGAAAATCCGATCAGTAGTACAACCTTTCACCATGTCCCCACGTCACATGTGCGGAGTCACCTGACTCTCCGTATCTGATCGTGGGGACAACACATGCGTATCCGAGCCTCTGTCGCCGTCGTGAGCGGTGCTCTGGCCCTGTCCGCCCTCGCCGTGCCGGCCGCCCAGGCCGACAGCAGCCAGGGCGACACCAAGATCACCAAGGTGGTCGTGGACGGCGACAACAAGGTGTCGGTCGGCACCTCCAACGCCGTCACGGTCAAGGTCAGCGTGACCGCCACGGACGCCTCGGGCATCAAGGGCGCCGACGAGTTCGACCTCTACGGCCCCGACAACGGGTACGCGACGACGGCCAAGCCCACCTGCGCCAAGGTGAACAGCACCACCGCCACCTGCACCGCCTCGGTGACGATCGACCCGAAGACGGACTACCTCACGAACAAGAGCGCCGGCACCTGGTACGTGGACGCCTGGATCGACGCCAAGGACGACGACTACATCTGGAAGGAGAAGGCCGGCTCCTTCTCCTTCCAGCGCGCCGCCAAGCTCACCGTCAACGCGGCCCCGGAACCGGTGAAGAAGGGCAAGACCCTCACCGTGACGGGCGCCCTGACCCGCGCCGACTGGGAGTCGCTCAAGTACGGCGGCTACGGCTCGCAGGCCGTCAAGCTCCAGTACCGCAAGAGCGGCTCCAGCACCTACACCACGCTGAAGACGGTCGCCGCCGACTCCAAGGGCAACCTGAGGACGACGACCACCGCCTCGGCCGACGGCTACTACCGCTACTCCTTCGCGGGCAGCTCGACCACCGCCGCGGTCAGCGCCGCCGGCGACTTCGTCGACGTGCAGTAGCCGGCGGGCGTCCGCCTCCGGGGACGCGCACCACCCCGGAGGCGGAACGCTCCCTCTCAGTTGTGCCATGCGCAGCTAATGCCTGCGTAAAAACCGGCCGGAAACCGCCGTCGCCGTACAACCCGCGGGCCGTCCCGCGGATCTGATCGCGTGGGTCAACCGACCCACGATCACTTCTCCCTCCAGGGGAACGCACATGCGCATACGTGCCACCGTGGCCGCCGTCTCCGGCGCCCTGGCCCTCTCCGCCCTCGCAGTCCCGGCCGCCCACGCCACCGGGGACTCGGGCACGCCGTACACCCTCAACGTCGGCTTCTCGAACGTCTCCCTCGCCAAGGCGATCAAGGTCGGCACCACCAGCAAGGTCAGCGCCTCCTACTCGTTCACGCTGACGCACGGCTCCGACGTGGACATCACGGCGGACGACTTCGAGACCGACGCCTTCCTCTACAAGGGGACCTACTCCGACACCAGCCCGGAGCTGTACGGGGACGGCCCGGCCACCTGCACCGCCACCTCGTCGACGACGGCCACCTGCAAGGGCACCGTCGACATCCACCCCGCCGACGGCGACCTGACGAACGCGTCGGCCGGTTCCTGGAACATCGCCGCCGAGGCCATCGCCTTCAACGGCCAGAACCCGGACGACCCGGACCTGAGCAAGGTCGGCTACAAGGACCAGAGCGGCCTCGGCACCACCCTGGTGCAGCGCTACTCCAAGCTCACGGTCGACGCCGGCCCCGAGCCGGTCGGCAAGGGCAAGACCCTCACGGTGACGGGCAAGCTCTCCCGGGCCAACTGGGAGGACAACCAGTACCACGGTTACACGAACCAGCCGGTCAAGCTCCAGTTCCGCAAGGCGGGTTCGACGACCTACACCACCCTCAAGACGGTGTACAGCGACTCGTACGGCAACCTGAAGACCACCACCACCGCGAACTACGACGGCTACTGGCGTTTCAGCTTCGCGGGCACCTCGACCACTCCGGCCGTCAGCGCCACGGGTGACTACGTCGACGTGCGGTAGCGGCTCCGGTCCGGGAAGCGGCGGCCGACCCAGCGCCACACGTACTCCAGGGCGGCCGCCGCCGCCACCGCCACCCCGACCGCCGTCCACGGCAGCGTGACGCCGACCAGCTTCAGCGCGAAGAAGTCCTGAAGGGCGGGGACCGTGAGGACCAGCAGGAACGCCGCGACCATCGCCGCCACCAGGGCCACCCGCCACCAGGTGTAGGGGCGGGCGATGAGCGCCAGCACCCACAGCGAGGTCAGGAACAGGGTCAGGGTGGCCGCGCTGGTCTCTGCCTCCAGGGCGCCCGGGCCGCTGTAGTGGTGGCGGGCGAGCAGGTACGTCAGGAAGGTCGCCGCGCCGGCCACCACGCCCGCGGGGACCGCGTACCGCATCACCCGGCGCACGAAGTGCGGCCGTGCCCGTTCCGTGTTGGGTGCCAGGGCCAGGAAGAAGGCCGGCACACCGATGGTGAGCGTGGACAGCAGGGTCAGGTGCCGGGGCAGGAAGGGGTACTCCACTCGCGCGCACACCACCAGCACCGCCAGCAGCACCGAGTACACGGTCTTGACCAGGAACAGCGTCGCCACGCGGGTGATGTTGCCGATCACCCGGCGGCCCTCGGCGACCACCGAGGGCAGGCTCGCGAAGCTGTTGTCCAGCAGCACGATCTGCGCCACCGCCCGGGTGGCCTCCGACCCGGAGCCCATGGCGACCCCGATGTCGGCGTCCTTCAGCGCCAGGACGTCGTTGACGCCGTCCCCGGTCATCGCGACCGTGTGCCCGCGCGACTGGAGCGCGCCGACCATGTCCCGTTTCCGCCGCGGGCCGACCCGCCCGAAGACGGTGCCCGACTCCAGGGCCCGGGCCAGCGCCGGCCGGTCGTCGGGGAGTTCCCGCGCGTCCACCGCCGTACCCTCCAGACCCAGTTTCGCGGCGACCGCGCCGACGGAGACGGCGTTGTCCCCGGAGACGACCTTGGCGCGCACGCCCTGCTCGGCGAAGTAGCGCAGGGTGCCGGCCGCGTCGGGGCGCAGCCGCTGTTCCAGTACGACGAGCGCGGTGGGTCGGGCGTCCCGGGCCGGCTCGGCGTCGTCCAGGTCGCGGCCCGCCCGGGCCAGCAGCAGCACCCGCAGCCCCTGCTCGTTCAGCCGCCCCGTCTCGGCGAGGGCCGGGGCGTCGGGGTCGAGCAGGACGTCGGGGGCGCCCAGCAGCCAGGTGCTGATCTCGCCGTCGCCCTCGCTGAACGCGGCCCCGCTGTACTTGCGGGCCGAGGAGAAGGGGAGCGACTCCACGCACCGCCAGTCCTCGTTTTCGGGGCAGGCGTCGATGACCGCCCGCATGGAGGCGTTGGGGCGGGGGTCGGACTCGCCGAACGCGCCGAGCACCTTGCGTACGTACGTCTCGTCGGCGCCGTCCAGCGGCCGTACCCCGGTGACGTTCATGCCGCCCTCGGTGAGCGTGCCGGTCTTGTCCAGGCAGACGGTGTCGACGCGGGCCAGCCCCTCGATGGCCGGCAGTTCCTGCACCAGGCATTGTCTGCGGCCCAGCCGGACGACGCCGATCGCGAACGCCACGGAGGTGAGGAGCACCAGCCCCTCCGGGACCATCGGCACGATTCCGCCGACCGTGCGGGCGACGGCGTCGGCGAGGTCGTCGCTCTTGACGACGAGCTGGGTGACGACGAGCCCGGCGGCCGCCGGGACCATCATCCAGGTGACGTACCCGAGGATGGTGGAGATGCCGGTGCGCAGCTCGGAGTGGACGAGCGTGAACCGGGAGGCCTCCTCGGCGAGCTGGGCGGCGTAGGCCTCGCGGCCGACCCGCGTCGCGGTGAAGGCGCCGCCGCCGGCGACGGCGAAACTGCCGGACATGATCCGGTCACCGGGTCGCTTGGCGACCGGGTCGGCCTCGCCGGTGAGCAGCGACTCGTCGATCTCCAGCCCGTCGGCCTCCGCGCACACCCCGTCGACCACGACCCGGTCGCCGGCGCCGATCTCCACGAGGTCGTCCAGGACGATCGCGTCGGTGGCCACCTCGGTGGCGGCCCCGTCCCGCCGTACCGTCGGCCGGGCCTCGCCGATCACCGCCAGCGAGTCCAGGGTCTGCTTCGCCCGCCACTCCTGGACGATGCCGATTCCGGTGTTGGCGACGATCACGAAGCCGAAGAGACTGTCCTGGACGGGCGCGACACACAGCATGACCAGCCACAGGACGCCGATGATCGCGTTGAACCGGGTGAGGACGTTCGCCCGGACGATCTCCCCGAGCGACCGGCTGCCCCGCACCGGCACGTCGTTGACCTGTCCCCGGGCGACGCGTTCCGCGACCTCGGCCCCGGTCAGCCCGCCGGGCCGGAGCGCGGGCGGGGCCACGGGGTGGGCGGAACGGGCGGGTTCGGTACCCGCACCCGCGTCCATGGGGGGCATGTTCCCGACGGTACGTGCGGTCGGGTCCGGTCGCCCGCCGGGACCGGCCGCGACGGCGCGGCCACTGCCGCGTCGGGGCGGTGGTCACTCGGCGGGTGCCGCGCGCGCTCCGGCGGCGCGCCTGAGCGCCGCGTCCCGCCCGCGCACGTACCAGACACCGATCAGACCCAGGCCGCCGCCCGCCAGGCACGTCCACAGCCACCACAGGTGCCCGTGGTCCTCGAACCAGCCGTAGAAGGGCAGCTGGACGAGGAAGAGCACGAACCACACGATCGTGCCGCCGGTGATGGTGGCGACCACGGGCCCCTCCAGGGGCTCCGGCGCGTCGTGCTGGGGGGTCCACTTGGCCATGGGGACAGCTTACGAGGCGGCGCGGACGCGATCTGTTCTACGCGCGGAGATAGCGATCTTCTCTCTCATACCTTCATACTGAAACCGTTTGTCTCTGACCACTTCCGCTCGTATGAAACTCCAACTGGGCTCGGGGGAACCCCGCTGGTGATGAGGATGCGCATGTCCACCTCGGCCCCCGCCAAGGTCCCCACCCCCGAGAAGCCGGGCGGTGGGTCCGGTTCCGGCCCCCTCGACCGCTACTTCCGCATCTCCGAGCGCGGCAGCTCCGTCGCCCGGGAGATCCGCGGTGGCCTCGCCACCTTCTTCGCGATGGCGTACATCATCGTGCTGAACCCGATCATCCTCGGCAGCGCGAAGGACATGTACGGACACCATCTGGACAACGGCCAGCTGGTGACCGCCACCGCGCTGACGGCCGCTTTCACCACGCTGCTGATGGGCGTCATCGGCAACGTGCCGATCGCGCTCGCCGCCGGCCTCGGCGTGAACTCCGTCGTCGCGCTCCAGCTCGCGCCCCGGATGTCCTGGCCGGACGCCATGGGCATGGTCGTGCTGGCCGGTTTCGTGGTCATGCTGCTGGTCGCGACCGGACTGCGCGAGCGGGTGATGAACGCCGTCCCGTTCGGCCTGCGCAAGGCCATCGCGATCGGCATCGGCCTGTTCATCATGCTGATCGGCCTGGTGGACTCCGGGTTCGTCACCCGGATGCCGGACGCCGCCCAGACCACCGTCCCGCTCCAGCTGGGCACCGGCGGCCACCTCACCGGCTGGCCGGTGCTGATCTTCATCCTGGGCGTGCTGCTCACCTTCGCGCTGATCGTCCGCAAGGTGCCGGGCGCCATCCTCATCTCCATCGTCGGCATGACCGTCCTGGCGGTCGTGATCAACGCGGTCGCCACCGTCCCGGCCTGGGGCCTGACCGTCCCGAAGTGGCCCGGCAACCCGGTCTCCACGCCCGACTTCGGTCTGGTCGGGCACGTCAGCCTGTTCGGCGGGTTCTCCAAGGTCGGCGTGCTGACCGGCATCCTCTTCGTCTTCACGGTCCTGCTGTCGTGCTTCTTCGACGCGATGGGCACGATCATGGGCATCGGCGACGAGGCCAAGCTGACCGACGCCCAGGGCTACATGCCCGGCATCAACAAGGTGCTCTTCGTGGACGGCCTCGCGGTCGCCGCCGGCGGTGCCAGCTCCTCCTCGGCCACCACCGCCTTCGTGGAGTCCACGGCCGGCGTCGGCGAGGGCGCCCGCACGGGCCTGGCGAACGTCGTCACGGGCGGTCTGTTCGCGGTGGCGCTGTTCCTCACCCCGATCGCCACGATGGTGCCGTCCCAGGCGGCCACCCCGGCGCTGGTCGCGGTCGGCTTCCTGATCCTGTCGAACTCCATCAAGGAGATCGACTGGGCCGACTACACGATCGCCGTCCCGGCCTTCGTGACCATGCTGATGATGCCGTTCACGTACTCGATCACGAACGGCATCGGCATGGGTTTCATCACCTTCACGGTGCTGCGGCTGGCCGCCGGGCGGGCCCGGGAGATCCCGGTGGCGATGTACGTCGTCTCGGCCGTCTTCACCTTCTACTACCTGATGCCGGCCCTGGGCCTGACCTGAGCCGGCGCCCGCACGCCCACGTGATCCGCACCCGCCTCACGTGACCCCGTAGAACCTCTCCGTCTCCTCGACGGCGGTCCGGAACCGCTCGTCGAAGTCACCGCGAATGAGCGTCCGGACGACATAGTCCTGGACGCTCATTCCTCTTTTCGCCGCGTGCTGCCGGAGCCGCTCGAGCAGCTCCCCGTCCATCCGCAGGCTGAGCACACTGGTCCCCATGCGGACGAGGGTCGCCACATCCGGCCGGGTGGCGTGCGGTTTTCCGCGACCGACTCACCCGTTCGGGTGATTGTGGGCGTAGTGGCGGGAGTCACGGGCGACGCGGCCGCCTCAAGTGGTCTTTAGAAAGAGTAATGAGTTACGCTAAAGACATGCCGGACCTCACCCATGGCGACGACTCGGCCGCCGTGAACTCCCTCCGCTCAGCCGTGATGCGCCTGTCCCGTCGCCTCAAGCACCAGCGGGTCGACGAGTCGCTGAGCCCCACCGAGATGTCGGTGCTCGGCACCCTCGCCCGCTGCGGCTCGGCCACCCCGGGCGAGCTGGCCCGCAAGGAACACGTCCAGCCGCCGTCGATGACCCGCATCGTCGCGCTGCTGGAGGGCAAGGGGCTCGTCCGGCTGGAGCCGCACCCCGAGGACCGGCGCCAGAAGGTCGTCACCCAGACCGAGCAGGCCGAGGCCATGCTCGAGGAGAGCCGCCGCAAGCGCAACGCGTTCCTGGCGGGCCTGGTCGAGGGACTCGACGAGGACGAGTGGGCCGCCCTGCGTGTGGCCGCCCCCGTACTGGAGAAGCTCGCACATCTGTAAGCAAGCCACCGGAGGAGGCGAACACCTTTGAGTACGGGATCCGGAACACCTTCCGCCCCCGCACCGACCGCCACTACTGCCCCAGCCCGCCGCGCGACGTCGATGTTCAGCTCCCTGAGGATCCGGAACTACCGGCTCTTCTTCATGGGTCAGGTCGTCTCCAACACGGGCACCTGGATGCAGCGCATCGCGCAGGACTGGCTGGTCCTCTCGCTCACCGGCTCCTCCGCGGCCGTCGGTATCACCACCGCCCTCCAGTTCCTGCCGATGCTGCTGTTCGGCCTCTACGGCGGCGTCCTCGTGGACCGCCTGCCCAAGCGGCCGACCCTGCTGTCCACCCAGTCCGCGATGGCTGTCACCGGTCTCGCGCTGGCCGCGCTGACCCTCTCCGGGCACGTCCAGGTCTGGCACGTCTACGTCGCCGCCTTCGCCGTCGGCCTCGCCACCGTGCTCGACAACCCGGCCCGCCAGTCCTTCGTCTCCGAGATGGTCGGCCCGGACCAGCTCCAGAACGCGGTCAGCCTGAACTCCGCGAACTTCCAGTCCGCCCGGCTCGTCGGCCCCGCCGTCGCCGGCCTGATGATCACCGGCGTGGGCACCGGCTGGGCGTTCCTCGCCAACGGCCTGTCCTTCGCCGCGCCCCTCGCCGGCCTGCTGCTGATGCGGGCCCGCGAACTGCACGTGGTCCAGCGCGCGCCGCGCGGCAAGGGGCAGCTGCGGGAGGGCCTCGACTACGTCGCCAAGCGGCCCGAGCTCGTCTGGCCGATCGTCCTGGTCGGCTTCATCGGCACCTTCGGCTTCAACTTCCCCGTGTGGCTGTCGGCCTACGCGGACGACGTCTTCCACGCCGGTGCCGGCGCCTACAGCCTCTTCAACACCCTGATGGCCGTCGGCTCCCTCGTCGGCGCCCTGCTGGCCGCCCGGCGCGGCACGGCCCGGCTGCGCGTCCTCATCGCCGCCGCGCTGGCCTTCGGCACGCTGGAGACGGTGGCCTCGGTCGCCACCACGTACTGGCTGTTCGCGCTGCTCATGATCCCCATCGGCGTCTGCGGCCTGACGGTGAACGTCACCGCCAACACGGCCGTCCAGATGGCCACCGACCCGGCCATGCGCGGCCGGGTGATGGCCCTGTTCATGATGGTCTTCATGGGCGGTACGCCGCTCGGCGCGCCGGTCGTCGGCTGGATCACCGACACCTACGGCGCGCGGATCGGCTTCGCGGCCGGCGGTGTGGTGTCGGCCGTCGCGGCCGGTGCCGTCGGACTGGTCCTGGCCCGCGTCGGCGGCCTGCGCCTGTCGGTGGGCTGGCACCACGGCCACCCGCGGGTCCGCTTCGTGCCCCGCGAGCCGGAACGGCTGGCCACGGCGGCGTGAGCGGGCGGGCGCCCGCCTGGGGGTCCACAGCACCCTCCGGGCCGGCGCCGCCTGCCCCATGGCCACGGCCCGGGGTCTCCCGACCGGGGCTCGGTGCCCCACTGCCGGGTGCGGCCCTGTGAGACCGGCCACTCCACGGAGCTGTCCGGCATGCCCAGGATCAGGGGTACGGCGTCGGGTCCGCGCTTCGCGGATCGTGCTCGGCATCGCGTCGTCCCGCCTGCCGGAATGCGGGATCGTGAAGGCATGAGACTCTTCGCCGCCGTACTGCCCCCAGCGGACGTCATCGACGAACTCGCCGCCGAGGCCGCGCGGTTGCATGAACTTCCGGGTGCCGACGGGCTGCGCTGGACCCCCCGCCCCGGCTGGCACCTCACCCTCGCCTTCTACGGCGAGGTCACCGACGACCTCGTACCCGCCCTGTCGGAGCGGCTGGCCCGCGCCGCCGGCCGTACGGCACCGTTCGCCCTGCGCCTCGCGGGCGGCGGCCAGTTCGGGCACGGGCGCGCGCTGTGGGCGGGCGTCCGGGGGGACGTGGAGGCGCTGCGGCTGCTGGCCGGACGGGCGGAGGCGGCGGCCCGCAAGGCCGGGGTGTCGATGGGGGAACACCGGCGCTACCAGGGCCATCTCACCCTGGCCCGCAGCCGGGAGGCGGTGGACGTACGGCCCTTCGTCACCGCGCTGACGCAGTACGCCGGACCCGCCTGGACGGTCGCGGACCTCGCCCTCGTCCGCAGCCACCTGCCGAGGTCCGGCGTGCCCGGCGAACAGCCCCGCTACGAGGCGGTCGCCCGCTGGGCACTCGGCGCGGGCGGTTAGGCTCGACGGCGTGGACCCGAAGACACGAAACCGGATCATGGCCGGTGTACTGGTGCTGATGTTCGTGGTGGTGGCCTTGGCAGCAGCCGTGAGGTAACACCCCGCGCGCCGCCACCCCGCCTGTCCGCGACCCCGTGTACCTTCCCGCGACGTCCCCGGCGCCCGAGACCGCCAGGGGGCGTGACCGCAGGGACATCAGGCACCCCCCCGCACCCGGCGCCCACGTGAACCCGCCCCTGACCGAGGCAGCCCGTACCGGCCGGAAGCACCCCGCGCCGTCGGTCGTCCCCCGGGCCGCCGGTGCATCGGGCACCGTAGGGCAGCTGCGAACGTCGACCGCCGGGACATCACGCGCCCCTGGGCACTCCGTGCCGCCGGGAGCACCCAGCACCCCCCGGGGCACCACCGCCCGCGTGGGGCACCCCCGCCGTCAGGCGTCCCCCGCCCTCGGGGCATCGCACCCCGCCGGGTGGCTACGAATGTCGACCGCCGGGTCAAGACGCACCCCTGAGCCCCTCGCGCCCACGTGAGCCCGCCCCTGACCGGGGCACCGCGTGCCGCCATGAGCACCCCGCATCCTCCCGGGGGTCCCCCCACCCGCCCGGGGGTGCCCCGCGCCGTCGGGCTTGCCCCTGCCGCCGGGGCATCTGGCACCGCCGGGCGGGTGCGTCCGCCGGGGCATCGCGCGTCGTGTGTCCCACGCGAACGCGCCCCTGACCGGGCCGGCCGGCGCCCCGCGCCGTCGGTCGTCCCCCGGATCGCCGGGGCATCACGCACCGCCGGGCGGTTGCGAACGTCGACCGCCGGGTCATCACGCACCCTGAGCCCCTCGCGCCCACGTGAGCCCGCCCCTGACCGGGGCACCGCGTACCGGCCGGGGCACCCCGCGCCGTCGGTGGTCCCCCGGACC
Organism: Streptomyces sp. NPDC100445; assembly: GCF_044759735.1. Taxonomy (NCBI): domain Bacteria; kingdom Bacillati; phylum Actinomycetota; class Actinomycetes; order Kitasatosporales; family Streptomycetaceae; genus Streptomyces; species Streptomyces sp. NPDC100445. Next base: position 185,974 of record NZ_JBIVZV010000005.1, read on the forward strand.
GCCGGGGCATCTGGCACCGCCGGGCGGGTGCGTCCGCCGGGGCATCGCGCGTCGTGTGTCCCACGCGAACGCGCCGCCCCAGCCGGGCACCGTGCCCGCGTGGACCCACCCCCTTGACCGGGGGCACCGCACGCCTGTCGAGGGGACCCGCGCCGGCCGGAGACGCCGCGTGCCCTTTGGGGCAACCCGATATACCCGGCCGGGGCGCCCCGGCACGGGTGCCGGGGGACCCCTGCCGCCGGGTGGCCTGCGCCCGCCTGAGCAGCACTGCCAGGCCGCGCGCTTCACCGGACACCCCGGGTGGCAGGAGGCATGCCGCGCCTGTCGGGCCACTCGACCTCGTCAGGAGCACCCCGTACCTTCCCGGGATGCCCCCGCCCCCTCCCGGCGAGGAGACGTGACCGCCAGTGGGGATCGTGACCGCCGGAAGGCGAGAGGCGGGGGTGGGTCACCAGGCGAAGGCCTCCGGGGACGGGCCCGGGCCCGGGAAGATCTCGTCCAGGCCGGAGAGCACGTCCTCGTTCAGCTCCAGCTCCACCGCCCTGAGCGCCGACGCCAGCTGTTCGGCCGTGCGCGGGCCGACGATGGGCCCGGTCACGCCGGGACGGGTCAGCAGCCAGGCCAGGGCGACCTCGCCCGGCTCCAGGCCGTGCTTGTCGAGCAGGTCCTCGTACGCCTGGATCCGCGCGCGGGCGGCCGGGTCGCCGAGGGTGTCCGAGGCCCGGCCGGAGCCCCGGCGGCCGCCCTGGACCTCCTTCTTGAGGACCCCGCCGAGCAGACCGCCGTGCAGCGGCGACCAGGGGATGACCCCGAGGCCGTAGTCCTGCGCGGCCGGGATGACCTCCATCTCGGCCCGGCGCTCGTACAGGTTGTACAGGCACTGTTCGCTGACCAGGCCGATGGTGCCGCCGCGGCGGGCGGCGGTCTCGTTGGCCTGCGCGATCTTGTAGCCGGGGAAGTTGGAGGAACCGGCGTAGAGGATCTTGCCCTGCTGGACGAGGACGTCGATCGCCTGCCAGATCTCCTCGAACGGGGTGTTCCGGTCGATGTGGTGGAACTGGTACAGGTCGATGTGGTCCGTCCGCAGCCGCTTCAGGCTGGCGTCCACCGCGCGCCGGATGTTCAGCGCGGAGAGCTTGTCCTGGTTGGGCCACACGGACCCGCCGTCCTGCCCCATGTTGCCGTACACCTTGGTGGCGATGACGACCTTGTCGCGCCGGTCACCGCCCTTGGCGAACCAGTTCCCGATGATGGACTCGGTCCGGCCCTTGTTCTCGCCCCACCCGTAGACGTTCGCGGTGTCGAAGAAGTTGATGCCCGCGTCCAGCGCCGCGTCCATGATCGCGTGACTGTCGGCTTCGTCCGTCTGCGGCCCGAAGTTCATCGTCCCGAGGACGAGCCGGCTGACCTTGAGTCCCGTGCGTCCGAGCTGTGTGTACTTCATGGTCCACCAGCCAACGACCTGGAGTGCACTCCAGGCAAGGCCCCGAGCCGGTGACGCCGCAAGCCGGTCGGCCGGTCGGCGGGTCGGTCAGCCGGTTGCGGCCGCGTACGGCTGCCCGACGCCCCACGCCTCCCACATCGCCCCCGCGAACGCCGCCGCGATCCGGTGCTCGCCGCGCGCGTTGGGGTGCGTGCCGTCGTACGTGTCGCTGTGGATGTCGTAAGCCTCCGGCGGCGAGGCCAGCAGCAGGGGCGAGCGGGGCTCGTCCAGGTCGGCCACGGCCTTGGCGAGCAGCACGTTGAAGCGCTCCACCTGCTCGGCGAAGGGCGGGTCGGACGCGGCCCGGACGTTCGGGATCACCGGCAGCAGCACCATGCGGACGCGCGGACCGGCCTCGCGGGCCGCGGCGACGAACGCCCGTACGTTGACGGCCGTCTGCTCGGCGTTGGTGTAGAAGCCGAGGTCGATCAGGCCGAGGGAGACGAGCAGGACGTCGGGGCGGTGGGCGCGCACGGCGTCACCGATCAGCGGGACCATGTGCAGCCAGCCCTCGCCCCAGCCCGCCAGGTGGGCGCGCGGGAAGGCGGGCTCGGCGTACGCGAGGGACGTGGGGGCGTCGGCCTCCTTGTCGTACAGCGTCTCGCGCGGACCGACGAAGGTGAACGGGCCGCCGTACGACCTGCACAGGTGCTGCCACAGCCGGTGACGCCACGTGTGTTCGCCCGCGCTCCCTATCGTCATGGAGTCGCCCACGGGCATGAACCTAAGCATCCGGTCATGATGGACGATCCCGGGAGCACGTGGGATCCGGGATCCGTGTGAAGCGGGCCACGTCCCTCGAACACCCGGCGGTGATGGCAGGCTTGGGGCATGCGTCGATCGTTCACCGTCCTCGCCGGGGTGCTGCTCACCGGCGCCTGCGCGCTGCCCGCCTCCGCCGCCGACGGAACCGGTGACCGGGGGTTCACCCTCAAGGACCCGCGCATCACCGAGTCCAGCGGGCTCGCCGCCTCCCGCCTGCACCCCGGTATCTACTGGACGCACAACGACAGCGACGACGGTCCGTACCTCTACGCCGTCGACAGCGCCTCCGGCAGGACCGTCGCCCGGATCACCCTGCGCGGCATCGGCTCCCCGCGCGACGTCGAGGCCGTCTCCATCGGACCGCACAACGAGATCTACGTCGGTGACATCGGCGACAACTTCGGCGGCAGGTGGCCGTACGTGTGGATCTACAAGTTCGCCGAGCCGGAACGGCTGACGGACCGGACGGTCACGGCCACGCAGTACGTCGTGAAGTACGCGAACGGCCCCCGCGACGCCGAGTCGCTGCTCGTCCACCCGAAGACCGGGCGCGTCTACATCATCGACAAGAAGCAGGACGGCGGGCACCTGTACGAGGGCCCGGCCACCCTCTCCACCTCCGGCGCCAACGTCTTTCGGCCCGTCGCCCCCGTCGACCTCTGGGCCACCGACGCCGCGTTCTCCCCGGACGGCCGGCAGCTCGCCGTCCGGGGGTACTTCGGCGGGGTGTACTACGGCTTCGACGGCGGCCGGATCAAGCGCGAGGGCAGCCTCGACGTGCCGTTGCAGGGCCAGGGCGAGTCGGTCTCGTACTCCGTCGACGGCACCAAGCTGATGTACGGCAGCGAGGGCGCCGGCAGCGCGGTGCGGGCGGAGGACGCCCCGGCCCGCCCGGACGGGAAGTCACCGTCGGCGCAACGCGGTTCCGGCGCCTCGGAGGACAAGGGGAGCGGTGGGAGCCTCAAGGTCGGCGCCGTGATCGTCGTGGCGGGATTGGCGGCCCTGTTCGGCCTGCGGCGGCTGCGGCGCCGCTGAACGCGGTGGGCGGAGGGAGAACAGCCCGTTCGGGTTCTCCTCCGCACGTCCATTTCCGCCTCCTCCGTGAGGAGTAGCAAGACTGTTCCGCAGAGGGATCCGATGGCTTCCGCGACACGAAATCCTGTCCTCGTCCCGGAAGTTGACGGAAAGGAACGGCCATCGTGCGGAAAGGACGCTTGGCGCCCATGCTTGCCGTGGGCGTCACGGCCACACTGCTTCCCGCTCTCGCGCCGGCGCAACAGGCCTCCGCGGCGGAACCGTTGGGGAGGTACCAGAACCAGAAGCCCGCGTGGCACAGATGCGACGCGTCCGAGCCCGCCGCGTACCAGTGCGCGACGATCAAGGTTCCGCTCGACTACAGCCGCCCGACCGGCAGGACGATCGGGCTGGCCGTCTCCCGCGTGAAGACCAGCGCCCCGGGCAAGCGGCACGGCGCGCTCCTCTTCAACCCCGGTGGTCCCGGTGGCGAGGGCCTGAGCATGCCCCTCATGATGAAGGACACGCTGCCCAAGAAGGTCCGTGAGCAGTACGACCTCATCGGGTTCGATCCGCGGGGCGTGGGGCGCAGCAGCCCGGTCACCTGCCGTCTCACGGAGGCGGAGCGGAACATCCAACACCCCTACAAGCGGGAGACGTTCAGCAACGACGTCAAGTGGGCCCGGACCGTCGCCGACAAGTGCCGTGCCGGCAACGGCGACAGGCTTCGGTACATCACCACCCGCAACACCGCCCGTGACATGGACGTCGTCCGTGCCGTCCTCGGCGAGAAGAAGATCTCCTACCTGGGTTACTCCTACGGCACCTACCTGGGCGCCGTCTACGCGCAGCTGTTCCCCGAGCGCACCGACCGCTTCGTGCTGGACAGCGCGGTCGACCCGGCACGTGTCTGGCGCGGCATGATCCAGATCTGGGCGGAGGGCAGCGAGCCGGCGTTCACGCGCTGGACGAAGTGGACCGCCCAGCACCACCGCACCTACAAGCTCGGCACCACCCCGGCCCAGGTGCGCAAGACGTTCTGGGACCTGGTCGCCCGGGCAGACCGCACCCCCATCGACGAGGGCGGCGACAAGATCACCGGTGACGACATCCGCGCAGGCCTGCGCGGTGCGTTCTTCAGTCCCAAGTACGCGGCTGAGGCGGTCGTCGAGCTGAAGAAGGCCGCCGACGGCCACGCGCCCCTTCACCACGCCCTCCTCCCCGGCCGGCAGCAGGAACCGCGCTGGTCCGCGCCCCACGCGGGTTCCACCGCCTCCACCGCTTCGGTCGCTTCGGCCGCTTCCGCCACGCAGCCTCCGGCCGACAACGGCGACGCTGCCTTCTGGACCGTGGTCTGCGGCGACACCGCGGCCTGGCCGCGCGACCCGGAGCAGTACCGGCGGGACGCCATCCGGGACAAGGCCAGGTACCCGCTCTACGGCGACTTCGGCTCCAACATCACGCCCTGCGCGTTCTGGGACAAGCCGGCCGAGCCCGTCACCGCCGTCCGCAACCACGTCGGCCTGCTCACCGTGCAGAACCAGTGGGACCCCCAGACGCCCCTGGCCAGCGGCCTGGGCATGCACCGCGCCCTGAGGGGATCGCGCATGGTGTACGTCAAGGGCGGCGAGGGGCACGGCGTCTACTCCGTGGACCCGCGCTCCTGCGCCGACCGCACCGTCAACGCCTACCTGAGCACCGGGAGGCTCCCGGCACGGGACGTCACCTGCGTGGCGTCCGGGAGTCAGGGCCTCGGTGCGAAACCGCAGATCGTCCCCGCACCCCGCCACACCCCCGGAAGCCCCCGCTTCTGACCCTTCGGTGCACAAAGGGCGCCCGGTGGCCACCGGGCGCCCTTCCCCGTCAGACGCCCAGCGGGCACGGCAGGGTGGGCAGCTGACGGTTCGGGGCGCAGCTCACCAGCGCCAACGAGAGGTACGCGGGACGTTCGAGGTAGAAACCGAGCGAGACGTCGCCTCCCGCTTCCAGCCGCTCGGCCGCGGAGATGACGAGGGTGCTCAGACGCGTGCCGTCGCGCTGCGACTCGGACGCGAACCGGGGTGCGTACTCGGTGAGACGGTCACTCAGCCAGGCTGCCGCCGCCTTCGCGTCCTGCCACGTCCCGCGCACCAGTCGATGTGGCTTGGCGAGCCAGTACGCCGTCTCCAGCGGGGGCAGCTCGGAAGCCGGGAACTCCGCGGCGGCCGTGCGGTACCGCTGGATCAGCTCGGGACTGCTGCCGGGCGACGGCGGCTCGGGGTGGGGAGGGCGTCGCAGGGCCTCCTGGTCGAAACGGGTTTTGGGACCGGTCCAGAGGTAGGCGTGGTGGTGCACGGGGATCCCACTCGGTGCGTAGGGGGAGGGCGGCCGGTCCCGGCGCGGCTCGGCCGTGCGGGACCGGCCGGTCGCTCAGACCGACAGTCCGAACCGAGCGGGGTCGAGGCCGGCGGCCTCCAGCTCGGCCGAGGTGAAGCGCAACGGCTGCGCGTCGGGCCGCTTGCTGTCACCGAGGGCCCAGGCGTCCTCGCCGATACGGGCCAGGGTCACGCAGGCCTCACCGTCCGGGTGAGTGCTTCCCCCGCACGCCCTCACGAACGAGGCTCCGCCGAGGTCGAGCGCGTACAGGTCACTTCCGTTCACCATCGCTGCACCTTCCTGCTCCGCAGTGGGTCTTGCCTTCGGCGACGACCGTAGGAGGTGGACGGAGAGCAGCGCGGCGAATATTCGCGATTATTCTCGTACCGTCACTCTGGATGCATGGACATTCACACAGAGGCACCGGAATGCTGACCTACGAACATCGTCGACACCGAGGGGTGGTTGCGCGTGGCACGCAGGTTGCGGTTCAACGGGACGGGGAGCGGTGTCACCGGATGTCCGTCCGTTCACGAGGATCTGGACAGCGGGGAGGTGATCGTGCATGGTCCTCCACTCACCGACCCGGAGGACGTCGCACAGCTTCAGCACCTCTCAGAGGGCGAGGTCGCCGTGGTGGTGCCGCGGGATCTCCTGGTGGACTGGGCGCCGAAGGAGCGGACACGGCAGGTGCGGACGATCGATCTCGACGAGTTCCACACCCTGTTCGAGAAGTTCGAACACACGGCGTGGCGACTGGAGACGCGTCGCCGGTACGCGAGTGACGAAGCAGGTGACCGGTGGAAGCGGTTCATCGAGAACGGCACGATCGGCGAGAGCGAGGACCCGGAATCGCTCTACAGATGGTGGACCGAGACGATCCGCGCCCACACCGCGCAGGGCAAGCGGGTCGAGCGGGTACGCATCGTGGACCAACCCGCCACCACCGGTCAGCGGTACCTCCTCGACAGTGCGAGGTGGAACGTCGGCCTCGGTGAAGACATCCGCAACATGTGGCGCGCCGACGCGGACCGGCTCCGGCTGCCCGCCGAGGACTTCTGGCTGTTCGACAGCCGCCTCATCGCCCTCCTGCGCTTCGACGACGACGATCAGCTCACGCACGTGGACCTGATCACCGAGCCCGCGGAGGTGGTGCGCTGCTGCATGGTGCGGGATGCTGCTTGGCACCACGCCGTACGGTGGGAGCAGTTCATGACTGAGATGCACGGCGACGCATAGGGGCAAGAGCGGGTACCGGTGAGCACGGACTATCAGAGGGCGCGCGAGGAACTAGGGCGCAAGCTCAGGGAACTGCGTGTCGAAAGCCCTGATGGCCGGCTCACCGGTACGGAACTGGGTCAGCGGCTGGGATGGCCGCAGTCGAAGGTCAGCAAGCTGGAGAACGGCAGGCAGACCCCCACGGACGACGACCTACGAGCATGGACCGACGCCGTGGGACAACCGGCCGCTCTCGGTGAACTCCGTGCCCGGCTCAAGGGCTTCGAAAGCCATGTCCGCTCTTGGCGGCGTCAGTTGGCCGCAGGCCACCGGCCGGTGCAGGAAACCTGGAACGCGCTCGTCGCGGAGTCCCGCGTTCTGCACATGTGGGAGAACAACGCGGTCAGCGGCATGCTCCAGACCGCCGAGTACACCCGCTGCATCTTCGACAGTTACACGGATCTCCGTTCCTCCCCGAGGGACACGGAAGAGGCCGTGAGGGCTCGCATGAAGCGGCAGGACTGGCTGTACCGACCCGGTAAACGACTCAACTTGCTCATGTGGGAGGGCGCTCTGTGGGCCCGGGTTTGTCCGGCGGAGGTTCTCGTCGCGCAACTGGACCGCTTGACCGGCGTGGTGGGCATGGACACGGTGCGCCTCGGCATCCTGCCTATGGACGCGGCCCTGCGCATCCCGCCGGGCAACCCGTTCTCCGTACTCGACGAGCGTCTGGTCGTGGTGGAGGACTGGCACGCCGAATTGTGGCTGGACGATGCCGAAACGATCACTCACTACCGTCGCGTCTGGGACACCCTCGCCGAGTCGGCCGTTTTCGGCGCCGACGCCCAGCAGGTGATCGCCCGCGTCCGCCGGGGTATCAAGGTCTGAGGACGTACGGCCGTACGACGTCGTCGGTGGTCTCCCACAGCGGCGCCGGCGCCACACGTAGGGATCGGGGATGCGTAGTTCCCGGGCGGGGAGTCCCCGTCACCTGGCGCGGCGCCGGGCAGGAAGCGGGCGGGTGCGTCACGAACGGTTCGGATCACCGGCAGTGGCTCACGGCATTGGTGACGAGTTCGTTCGCCGACAAGGCGTGGGGATGCGGAACGCCTCGGTTGCGAGCATGGGGCTGAAACTAGGAATGCATGCAGACTCGCCGCAATGGAGACCGGGAAATACATGCAGCGGTTTCACTCGATCGCGCGGTCGGAGGGGGTCTGGTCATCGGGGAGTGCGGTTGCGGCATGTTCCACCGGCTGGTCGTCACGGGGAGGAACGCCGGCCAGGTCTGGCTCGACGATCCTGACTGGGGCGGCCTGACACCGGGACCGGACTTCCGAGACTGGTACCCGGCATGGCTGGCCACGACCTGACTGCTGTGGCCCGAGGCCCGTCCGGGCGAGCTGGTCGGCAGCTCTCGAACGCGGTCGCAACGCCCCGTGCCCCGGAGCGAGTGGGCTACGACTGGCGCAGGAACGGGTCGATCGCCGCCCAGGTCGCGTCCGGTGCTTCGAGGTGCGGGAGGTGTCCGGCCGCCGGGATCTCGCTGAACCGGGCACCGGGGACCGCGTCGGCGACGGCTCGCCCGTACGCGGGTGTGACGATCCGGTCGCTTTCGCCCCACACCACGAGCGTCGGGACGTTCACCGCGCCGAGCCGTCCGAGCAGCGTCGGGTCGCTCATGCTCGTACCGGCGACGACCGCCATGGTGTGACGGTTCGCCTGCTGGATCGCGCGCTGCTCATCGGTGAACCGGGCCGGGTCCACGTATCCGCGCTCGGGGTCGTGCCAGGCGGCCTCCGCGAGCCCACGGGCGTCGAGGGCGAAGAAGTCCGCGACCGGCTCACCGGCGACGACCACGCCGACGCCGTCGATGTCGACCAAGGCCCCGATCAGTCCTGCGTACCGCTCGTCGTGCGCTGCCTGCACCGCCATCTCCAGGGCGATCCAACCACCGATCGAGGAGCCGACCAGCACGACGTCATGCTGCCCCTTGTCGAGCAGCCGTGCGAGGTAGCCGGCCGCGAGGTCCGCGACGGAGGTGATGGAGTCGGGGCGCGTCGTGCCGTCCCAGCCGGGATGGGTCGGGGCGAACGCGTGCATGGAGGCTGCGAGATGTCCCACGACGGGCGCGACGGTCTGCGGACCGCCGCCGCCGTGCAGCACGAGCGCCGTGCGCGACGCGGGGTCGCCGGCTTGAATCGCAGGGAGGTCGTCGGGGAGGGCGGTGTTCACGGGGCTCCTTCTCAATATGTTTATATAACGGTGTTGATAACGTAGCACCATGACGACGGACCTGGAAACCCTCGGGCAGGCGATCAAGCGCGCGCAGTACAGGAATCACCGCGCCGCCGACACGGCCCTGCGTGACATCGGGGTCAGCCTTGTGCAGTGGGACGCGCTACGCGCTATCGACCGGATGCCTGGCGCCTCCGGGCATGAACTCGCCGTGGCGACGTTCCAGAGCGACCAGGCGTTCGGCACGCTGGCGAGCCGGCTCGTCGCTCGTGGGCTCATCGCTCGGTCCGCGGGCCGCGGGCGTCGCCTGGAGCACACCCTCACCGAAACGGGGCGCGCCACACTGGACGCGGGCCGGCAAGTGATGGGCGGCGTGCTTCAGGAGCTCTTCGCGCGACTCGACGAGGCGCAACGTCTGGCACTGCTCCAGGCGCTCCAGGTCCTCACCGAGGACGCGTGACACCTCCGCCTCCGGTGGGCGCCGGGGCGGATGACACGACGAGGGGCGCCCGGCCAACGCCGGGCGCCCCTCGTCGTCGTCAGGGTGACGGTTACAGCTTCTCGATCACGTAGTCGACGCACTTCGTGAGCGCCTCGACGTCCGCCGGGTCGATGGCGGGGAACATCGCGACGCGCAGCTGGTTGCGGCCCAGCTTGCGGTACGGCTCGGTGTCCACGACGCCGTTGGCGCGCAGCACCTTGGCGACGGCGGCGGCGTCGATGTCGTCGGAGAAGTCGATCGTGCCGATGACCTGCGAGCGCTCGGCCGGGTTCGTGACGAACGGGCTCGCGTACTTGGACTCCTCCGCCCAGCCGTACAGCCGGGTCGAGGAGTCCTTGGTGCGGGCCGTGGACCAGGCGAGGCCGCCCTGGCCGTTGAGCCACTCCAGCTGCTCGTTGAGCAGGAACAGCGTGGCGAGGGCAGGGGTGTTGTACGTCTGGTTCTTGCGGGAGTTGTCGATCGCCGTCGGGAGGCTGAAGAACTCCGGGATGTGGCGGCCGGAGGCGTGGACCCGCTCGGCGCGCTCGATCGCGGCCGGGGAGAAGACACCGATCCACAGGCCGCCGTCGGAGGCGAAGGACTTCTGCGGGGCGAAGTAGTAGACGTCCGTCTCGGCGATGTCGACCGGCAGACCGCCCGCGCCGGAAGTGGCGTCGACCAGGACGAGGGCGCCCTCGTCGGCGCCGGCCACGCGCCGGATCGGCATGGCGACACCGGTGGAGGTCTCGTTGTGGGTGAGGCCGTAGACGTCCACGCCCTCCTCGGCCCGCGCCTCGGGGTGGGTACCGGGGTCGGCGGACACGACGGTGGGTTCGGCCAGCCAGGGGGCGAGCTTGGCGGCCTTGGCGAACTTGGAGGAGAACTCGCCGAAGGTCAGGTGCTGCGACTTGTTCTCGATCAGACCGTGGGTGGCGATGTCCCAGAAGGCGGTGGAGCCGCCGTTGCCGAGGACGACCTCGTAGCCCTCGGGGAGGGAGAACAGCTCGGAGATGCCCTCGCGGACCTTGCCGACCAGGTTCTTCACCGGCGCCTGCCGGTGAGAGGTGCCCAGCAGGGAGGTACCGGTGGCGGCGAGGGCGTCCAGCGCCTCGGTGCGCACCTTGGAGGGGCCCGCGCCGAAGCGTCCGTCGGCGGGCTTGATGTCAGCGGGAATCTGGATGTCGGCCACGGAACGAGGTTAGCCCGTGGTCGGGGCCGGGGGAGGGCCGTGTCCGTCGGATGAGACGAGACGCACCGGACACGGGCTTGTGGGGTTGTACGACGATACGGGTGGGGTTGTGGAAAAGAGGCGGTGACTGTGCGTGATCGGATGCATCCTGGACGCATGACAGATCTTGCGGGTGAGCTGCGCGGGGCCGTCCGGGGCGAGGTCCGCTTCGACGCCGGGGCACGGGCGCTGATGACCATGGACGCCTCCAACTACCGGCGCGTTCCCCTGGGCGTGGTGGCCCCCCGGGACGCCGACGACGTGCGCGCCGTGCTGGAGGTCTGCCGGGCGCACGGGGTGCCGGTGGTGGCGCGTGGCGGGGGCACGTCGATCGCCGGGCAGGCGACCGGCACGGGCGTGGTGCTGGACTTCACCCGCCACATGAACGCGCTGCTGGAGCTGGATCCGGGCTGCCGGACGGCCGTCGTGCAGCCGGGGCTGGTCCTGGACCGCCTCCAGGAGGCCGCCGCCCCGCACGGACTGCGGTTCGGACCCGATCCGTCCACGCACAGCCGGTGCACGCTCGGCGGGATGATCGCCAACAACTCCTGCGGCTCCCACTCGGTCGCCTGGGGCACGACCGCGGACAACGTACGGGAGCTGTCCGTGCTCACCGCGCGCGGTCAGCGGCTGCGCCCCGGCCGGGACTGGGCCGGCGCCCCCGACGGGCTGCGCGAACTGGTGGACGGTGAACTGGCCCGGCTGCGCACAAGCTTCCCCGACCTGCCCCGCCGCATCTCCGGCTACGCGCTGGACGCGTTGCTGCCCGAGCGCGGCGCGGACGTCGCCCGCTCCTTCTGCGGCTCCGAGGGCACCCTCGGCATCCTCACCGAGGCGGTGGTCCGCCTGGTCGAGGACCCGCCGGCGCGTGCCCTGGCGGTCCTTGCGTACGCCGACGAGAGCGCCGCCGCCGAAGCCGCCGCGGGCCTGCTGCCGTTCGGCCCGCTGACCGTGGAGGGCATGGCCGCCGACCTCGTCCCGCCCGGGGCCGGGCTGCCCCCGGGCGGCGCCTGGCTGTTCGTGGAGACCGGCGGGGGGACGGCGGCACAGGCAGACGCGCGGGCCCGCGAGATCGTCCGCGCCGCCGACGTCGTGGACTCCCTGGTCGTCACCGACGCGGCGGCCCGGCGCACCCTGTGGCGCATCCGTGAGGACGCCGCCGGCACGGCCACCCGGATGCCGGACGGCACGGAGGCGTGGCCCGGCTGGGAGGACTGCGCGGTGCCGCCCGCCCGGCTCGGCGCCTACCTGCGTGACTTCCGCGCGCTGCTGTCCGCCCACGGGCTGCGCGGCACGCCGTACGGCCACTTCGGCGACGGCTGCATCCACGTCCGCATCGACTTCGACCTGCTCACCGAGGCGGGCGTCGGACGCTTCCGCCACTTCTCCGAGGAACTGGCCGACCTGGTGACCCGGCACGGCGGCTCGCTGTCCGGGGAGCACGGGGACGGACAGGCCCGCGCGGAACTCCTGCCCCGCGTGTACGGCGCGGAGACGGTCCGGCTCTTCGAACGCGCCAAGGCCCTCTGGGACCCGGACGACCTGCTCAACCCCGGCATGCTGGTCCGCCCCGCCCCGCTCGACAGCAACCTCCGCTTCTCCGTCCTGCCCCGCCGCCCCGTCGACGTGGCCTTCGGCTACCCGGCCGACGGCGGTGACTTCCGCGCGGCCGTCCGCCGATGCGTCGGCGTCGCCAAGTGCCGAACGGCCTCCGCGACCGGACCCGACGTGATGTGCCCCTCCTTCCGGGCCACCGGCGAGGAGCAGCACTCCACCCGCGGCCGGGCCCGCCTGCTGCACGAGATGCTCGCGGGCGAGGTGGTCACCGACGGCTGGCGGTCCACCGAGGTCCGTGACGCCCTCGACCTCTGCCTGTCGTGCAAGGGCTGCCGCTCGGACTGCCCGGTCGGCGTCGACATGGCCACCTACAAGGCGGAGTTCCTCCACCACCATTACGCCGGCCGCCGACGGCCCGCCGCCCACCACAGCATGGGCCGCCTCCCCGAGTGGCTGCGCTGGGCCGCCCGCACCCGCACGGCCCCCCTCCTCAACGCGCTCGCCTCGATACGGCCGTTGGCCGCCCTCGGCAAACGGCTGGGCGGCATCGCGGCGGAACGGGACATCCCCCGACTGGCGGGGCGGACGTTCACCGCGTGGTGGCGCCGCCGGAAACCCGCCCGGGGCACCGGGGACCTGGTCGTCCTCTGGCCGGACACCTTCACCGAGCACCTGACCCCGTCCGTCGGCCGGGCCGCCGTCCGCGTCCTGGAGGACGCCGGGCTGCGGGTGGCCCTCCCGCCGACGCTGTCACCCCGGCGGGCGGTGGTCGGCGACGGCCGGACCAGGGCGGCGACCGCGCTGCTCACCGCCCGCCGGGCCCGGGTGTGCTGCGGCCTGACCTACGTCTCCACCGGCCAGCTCGACCGTGCGCGCGCGGTGCTGCGCCGCACCCTGGACCTGATGGAACCGGTGCTCCGCGCCGGGCTGCCGGTCGTCGTCCTCGAACCCAGCTGCGCCGCGGCCCTGCGCTCGGATTTGCCGGAACTGCTGCACGACGACCCGCGTGCCGCCCGACTGTCCGCGGCGGTCCTCACCTTCGCCGAAGCGCTGGAACGGCACGCCCCCGAGTGGACCCCGCCCGCCGTCGACCGCCCGGTGGCCGGCCAGACCCACTGCCACCAGCACGCGGTGCTCGGCGACAGCCCCGACCGCCGACTGCGCGCCGCCGCTGGCCTCACCGGCGACCTCAGCGGTGGCTGCTGCGGACTCGCGGGCAACTTCGGCTTCGAGAAAGGCCACTACGAGGTGTCCCAGGCCTGCGCGGAGGACCAGCTCCTCCCGGCCGTCCGGCACGCGCCCGAGGACACGGTCGTCCTCACGGACGGCTTCTCCTGCCGCACCCAGCTCCAGCAACTCGCCGGCGTCCGGGGCCGCCACCTGGCAGAGGTACTGGCGGAGGCCCTGGACAGCAGACCCGAGCCGTCGTAGCGGGGGGCGGCGACACGGGAGCGCGGTCACCGATCGCCCGGCGAGGACGGCCGGGTCTCCGGTGCCTTGGGGCCTGGCCTGACGGGAGGGGCGGGCAGTAGGTGATCCGGCGGATCGAGCAGGCAGGAGGTGATGAGGTGGCCGGGGGTGCCCCGTGGACCGGCGGGGCCGCGTGGCTCGGGGCGCGGGAGGGCGGTCGCCGGTCGCCCGGCGGGGACGGCGCAGTCTCCGGTGTCTGTGCGGGAGGAGGCGAGCCAGAGGCGATCTCGGCGGGAGGGGCGGACCGAAGGTGAATTGGCGGACCGAGCAGGCCGGAGGTGGTGCAGCGGGCCGGAGGTGACCCGTGGGCCTGCCGGGCCGTTCTGGCTCGGTGCGGGAGGTGGTCGCCGGTCGTCCGGCGGAGATGGCCGGGTCTCCGGTGCGCTGGGCGAGTCGGGCGCTCCAGAGGCGTCCTGGCGGAAGGGGCACGCCGGCCGGTGATCCGGTGGACCGAGTAGGCCGGAGGTGACCTCGTGGGACGGGTGGGCCGGGCGGTGGTCTGGCGGACTGGGCAGGCCGGAGGCGGTTCCGTGGGCCGAGTGGGCCGGAGGCCATTCCGTGGGTCGAGGTGGGCAGGACGTGGGGCGGCGGGGCCGGGGTTGTCCGGTGGGGAGGGAGGGGGACGGTCGGGCCGGTGGTCAGGTGGTGTGCGCGGCGATGGTCCGGGCGCAGTCCAGGGACTCGGTCTTCGCGGTGTCCACCTCCAGGTCGTAGGTGACGCCCCGGTGGACCAGGTCGGCCTGGGACGCGGCCATGCCGACGGTCCGGTCGCCGCGGGCGATCTCCCGCGCCGCCGCGACCACGGCGTCACACCGGACCCCGACCCACAGGACCGGCAGGTCACCGAGGGCGTCCCGCCAGCGCCGCTGCGAGTCCGCCCCGCCGAGGAACACCTCGTCGACGATGATCCGGGCGCCCGCGCGGGCCATCGCGGCGACCCCCTCGATCCAGGCGGCCTCCAGCGCCCGGAACTGCGGCCCGACGCTCACCTCTCCGTCCGGCGCGAACCCGATGCCGCCGTCCGAGGTCAGCATGGACGCCGGCATCACGTCCACCAGGGTGTCCGTGCCGAGGGCCAGCCACGGGTCCGGCAGGACGGCCTGGAGGCACCGGACGATCGCGGACTTGCCCGCGCTGGAACCACCGTTGAGCACGATCACCTGAGTCGTCACCGCGCCACCGTAGAGGCGACGCGGGAGATCCGGAAACGGGATTACGTCGTACCCCGAGCCGTCAGACGGCCTCGACGGGCGGGTAGACCGGCTCCCACTGGGCCGCCCGGACCGCGGCCTCGACGTCGTCCAGGACGGCGCGGGCCACGCCCTCCTCCACGGCGGCCGTCGCCACGGCCACCGCCACCGCCCGCGACGTGCCGCGCAGGTCCCGGATGGGCGGGAGGACCGGCGCGTCGGCGCGGGCCACGTCGGAGTCGCCGGTCCGGTGGGCCACCGCGTCGGCCGCCGCGCGCAGCATGCGGTCGGTGACGCGGGAGGCTCGGGCGACGATCACGCCGAGTCCCAGGCCGGGGAACCGAGATCGTCAGGGGGCGGGCAGTGCTGTCGCGAGCGTCGGTCATGGAATGCGCCTTCCCGTCCGGCTCCGTCCCGATCAGGTCCCTTCCAGGAGTCTGCCGGAGCCGGGCGCGACACACAGGACGGCGGTCGCCGGTGCCTGGGGGACCGGGCGGGGCGTCACTGACCTTCGGCCGGCAGGGGCGGGAGTTTGCCCCGGGCCACCTGGGTGCGCACGGCGCCGATGCTCGCCGCGATGACGAGGGCGATCGCGGCGGCCTCCGTGGCGGACAGGGCCTGGTCGAGGATCAGGAAGCCGGCCGTGGCCGCGATGGCCGGTTCCAGGCTCATCAGGATCGCGAAGGTGGAGGCGGGCAGCCGGCGCAGGGCCAGCAGTTCGAGGGTGTAGGGCAGGACCGAGGACAGCAGCGCGACCGCCGAGCCGAGGGCCATGGTGGTGGGGTCCAGCAGGCGGGTGCCCGCCTCGACGATGCCGAGGGGGAGGAAGAGCAGGGCCGCGACCGCCATGGCCAGCGCGAGACCGTCCGCCTGGGGGAAGCGGCGCCCCGTACGGGCGCTGAAGACTATGTAGGCCGCCCACATGGCGCCGGCGCCCAGGGCGAGGGCGACACCTGTGGGGTCCAGGTCGCCGAAGCCTCCGCCGCCCAGCAGGAAGACGCCCGCCAGGGCCAGCCCCGCCCAGAGCGCGTTGACGGCGCGGCGGGAGGCCAGGACGGACAGGGTCAGCGGGCCGAGGACCTCCAGGGTGACCGCGGGGCCCAGCGGGATGCGGGCGACCGCCGAGTAGAACAGGCCGTTCATCGCGCCCATCGTCACGCCGAAGACGACCACCGTCCCCCAGTCGGCGCGTGAGTGCCCGCGCAGCCGGGGACGGCAGACCACCAGGAGCACGATCGCCGCCGCGAGGAGGCGCAGGGTCACCACGCCCAGGGCGCCCGCCCGGGGCATGAGCGTCACCGCCAGCGCCCCGCCGAACTGCACCGAGATGCCGCCCGCCAGGACCAGCCCGACGGGGCCGAGTGCGCCGAGGCGGCCCTGTCCCGGGGCGGGGGCGACCGGGGTCGGCGTGGCGGTGCTGGATCTGGCGGTCACGGGCGGTCCTGTGGCTCGGCTCGGGGCTCGGGGTGCGTCAGCGGCGGAAGTAGTTCATCCCGATGTACTTTCTCGTCCAGGGTAATGGACTCGGACAGGTGCGTGAAGCCCTTTTGAAGCTGTCCCGGATGCTGGGACCGGTCCCAGCATCCGGTCCCGGCAATCACCCGTGGCTTGGGACAGGGCCGAGGCCGTACGCGTCGTCGTGGTCATGTGTGTGCGGCGGCGGGCCGCACGCGGCCGTGGCGGCGTGTGCGGCTCGCCCCTGTCCAGCATGACGCCGTCGCGCGAGCGGTGCAGCCGCGCGTAGGCGCCGCCCCGGGCGAGGAGGTCGTCGTGGCGGCCGGTCTCGACCACGCGGCCGTGGTCCACGACGAGGATGCGGTCGGCGTCGGGGGCGAGCTCCAGATCGTGCGTGATCATGACCGTCGACTCGTGCGCGTCGGCGGCCCGCGCGGCGGCCGTGATCGCCTGCTCGCTGGCACCGGGTCGGCCGCAGGCCGTGTTGGCGCGCACCGTGTCGTGCAGCACCAGGAGTGTCAGCGCCGGGCCATGTAGAGGTTCAGCGCCTTGTGCAGCACCCGGTTCAGCGGGAAGTCCCACTCGCCCACGTACTCCACGGCCTCACCGCCCGCGCCCACCTTGAAGCGCAGCAGGCCGAGCAGGTGGTCGGACTCCTCCAAGGTGTCGGTGATGCCCCGGAAGTCGTAGACGTGGGCGCCGAGTTCATGGGCGTCGCACATCATGCGCCACTGCACGGCGTTGCTCGGCTGGACCTCGCGTCTGCGGCTGGTGGAGGCGCCGTAGGAGTACCAGACGTGGCTGCCGACGACCAGCATCGTGGCCGCGGCGAGCACCTCCCCGTCGTGGTGGGCGAGGTACAGCCGCATCCGGTCGGGGTGCTCGGCGGTGAGCGCGTCCCACATGCGCCGGAAGTACGCCGGCGGGCGCGGCAGGAACCGGTCCCGCTCGGCGGTCTCGGCGTACAGCTCGTAGAAGACCGGCAGGTCCTCCGCGCCGCCCCGGACGACCTTCACGCCCGCCTTCTCGGCCTTCTTGACGTTGCGCCGCCACTGCTGGTTCAGGCCGCCGTGGATGTCCTCCAGCGACCGCCCGGCGAACGGGATCTGGCACACGTACCGGGGCTGCCCCGCGGCGAAGCCGCCCTCCCGGCCCGGTTCGGTCCGCCGCCAGCCCATGCGGTGCAGCCGGTCGGCGAGTTCGACGCCGTCCGGTTCGTCCGACGTGGCCGGTACGTCGCGCAGCCGGTGCGCGTCCGGGTCGGCGATCGCGGCCTTCACCGCCTCGGGGCTCCACCGCCGGGTCACCACGGGCGGCCCCATCTTCACCGAGAAGGCGCCGCGGTTCCTGAGGTGGGCCAGCATCGGCTCCAGCCGGTGTTCCAGTCCGGGCGCGTGCCAGTCGATGACCGGGCCCTCGGGCAGGTAGGCCAGGTAGCGCTTCGTCCGGGGCAGCGGGCGCAACAGCACCAGTCCCGCCCCCACCATCCGCCCGTCCGCCTCGAACCACCCGAGGCTCTCGGCCTGCCAGTCGGGCTTCACGTCACCCCAGGACGGCACCTGCATGTGGCTGACCGACGGGCGCTCCGCCACGAAGGAGAGGTGTTCGGCGCGGGAGACGGGGCGGACGGTGAGGCTCATGCGCGGGCTCCTTCGGATCGGTCGTGCGGCCACTGTAAGAGCGCGCCGCCGTCCGCCCCGGTTCCGCTCGCCCACCTGGAGCACCGCCCTGCACCGCCCTGGGCGGCGGGCCGCCATGACGCCAATTAATGCAAGCATGCTTGATTGTTTCCTGGGCCGCTGCCATGCTCCCCCCATGTCCGATCCGACGCCCGTCTTCGACGACCTGCGTGAGGAGAGCGAGCAACTCGACCTGCTGGTGGCCGAGTTGCCCGAGGAGCGGTGGACCCTCGCCACGCCCGCCCCACGCTGGACCCTCGCCCATCAGATCGCCCACCTGCACTGGACGGACCGGGCCGCGCTGCTCGCCGTGACCGACGAGGACGGGTTCGGGGAGATCCTCCGCACGGCCCTGGCGTCACCCGGTTCCTTCGTGGACGAGGCCGCCGACGAAGGCGCCCGGCTCCGGCCCGCCGCACTGCTGGCACGGTGGCGCGAGGGGCGGGCCGCGCTCGACCGGGCGTTGCGGGGCGCTCCCGACGGCAGCCGCTTCCCCTGGTTCGGGCCACCCATGTCGGCCGCCTCCATGGCCACCGGTCGTCTCATGGAGACCTGGGCCCACGGACAGGACGTGGCGGATGCCCTGGGTGTGGTCCGCACACCCACCGACCGGCTCCGGCATGTGGTCCACATCGGGGTACGGGCCCGGGACTTCGCCTTCGCCGCGCGGGGTCTGCCCGTACCGGCGGAG
Organism: Streptomyces sp. NPDC100445; assembly: GCF_044759735.1. Classification (NCBI taxonomy): domain Bacteria; kingdom Bacillati; phylum Actinomycetota; class Actinomycetes; order Kitasatosporales; family Streptomycetaceae; genus Streptomyces; species Streptomyces sp. NPDC100445. The sequence continues at coordinate 204,798 of NZ_JBIVZV010000005.1, forward strand.
GAGTTCCGCGTCGAGGTGACCGCACCGTCCGGGCGGACGTGGGCCTACGGGCCGCCGGACGCGGCCCAGCGGGTCACCGGCCCCGCCCTCGACCTCTGCCTCCTGGTCACCCAGCGCGCCCACCGCGCCGACCTCGCCCTGTGCGCCGAGGGCCCGGACGCCGACCGCTGGCTCGACGTCGCCCAGGCCTTCGCGGGCCCACCCGGCCCGGGCCGCCCACCGCGGCACACCGCCCCCGGACGCCACCCGGACGAGGGGGTCACCCCATGACCGGGCCGGGCGGGCCCGAACCGGCGGCCGCGGCCGGGGCGCACACGCCCGAGCCGGCGGGCGCGGCCGGGCCGCGTGCGGCGGAACCGGTCGCCCCGCTGCGTGTCGGGAACTTCTCCGGCTTCTACGGGGACCGCTCCGACGCCCTGCGCGAGATGCTCACCGGCGGCGACCTGGATGTCCTCACCGGTGACTACCTCGCCGAACTCACCATGCTCATCCTCGCCCGCGACCGCCTGAAGGACCCGGCCGCCGGGTATGCCCGCACCTTCCTGGCCCGGCTGGAGGAGTGCCTCGGGCTCGCCCACGAACGCGGGGTGCGGATCGTCACCAACGCGGGCGGCCTGCACCCTGCCGGGCTCGCCGGCAGGATACGCGAGCTGGCCGGCCGGCTCGGCGTCCCGGCGCGGGTCGCCCATGTCGAGGGCGACGACCTGGGCGCGGCCCACCCCGGGACCCTCACCGCCCACGCCTACCTCGGCGGCTTCGGCATCGCCGCGTGCCTGCGGGCCGGCGCCGACATCGTGGTCACCGGCCGGGTGACCGACGCGGCGCTCGTCACCGGGCCCGCCGCCGCCCACTTCGGCTGGCACCCCGGTGAGTACGACCGTCTCGCCGGTGCCGTCGTCGCCGGACACGTGCTGGAGTGCGGCACCCAGGCGACCGGAGGCAACTACGCCTTCTTCACCGAGGGCGACGTGCGCCGGCCGGGGTTCCCGGTCGCCGAGATCCACGCCGACGGCAGCAGCGTCATCACCAAGCACCCCGGCACCGGCGGCTTCGTGGACGTGGGCACCGTCACCGCCCAGCTGCTCTACGAGACCGGCGGCGCCCGGTACGCCGGGCCCGACGTCACCGCCCGGCTGGACACCGTACGGCTCGCCGGGGAAGGACCGGACCGGGTGCGGATCGAGGGGGTGCGCGGGGAGGCGCCCCCGCCCACCCTCAAGGTGGGGCTCAACCGGCTCGGCGGCTTCCGCAACGAGGTCGTCTTCGTGCTGACCGGACTGGACGTCGAGGCCAAGGCGGCCCTGGTGCGCGAGCAGCTCGCCGACGCGCTCGCCGCGTCACCGCCCAGCGAGGTCCGATGGGACCTGGTGCGCACCGACCGGGCCGACGCCGGCACCGAGGAGACGGCCAGCGCGCTGCTGCGGCTGGTCGTACGGGACCCGGACCAGCGGGTGGCCGGACGGGCGCTGACCGGGGCCGCCGTGGAGCTGGCACTCGCCAGCTACCCCGGGTTCCACCTGCTGTCCCCGCCCGGGAAGGGCGCCCCGTACGGGGTGTTCGAGGAGGTGTACGTCCCCCATGGGGCCGTGGACCATGTGGCCGTCCTCCATGACGGACGCCGGATAACCGTGGAGCCACCCCATGAGACGCGTCCCCTGGACGCCGTGCCGCCACCGCCGCTCCCGGAACCGCTCCCGCCCGGCCCGGTCCGCCGCGCGCCCCTCGGCCTCGTCGCCGGGGCCCGCAGCGGCGACAAGGGCGGCAACGCCAACGTCGGCGTGTGGGCGCGCACCGACGAGGCCTGGCGGTGGCTCGCGCACACGCTGACCACCGCGTGCCTGCGCCGGCTGCTCCCCGAGGTCCGGGACCTGCCCGTCACCCGGCACGTGCTGCCGAGGCTGCGCGCCGTGAACTTCGTCGTCGAGGGCGTCCTCGGCGCCGGCGTCGCCGCCCAGCACCGCTTCGACCCGCAGGCCAAGGCCCTCGGCGAATGGCTGCGCTCCCGCCACCTGGACATCCCGGAGACCCTGCTGTGACGGTTCTGCGAACGGCCCTCGACCCCACCGGCCCCGACTACCGGGCCCACCGCGAGGCGATGCTCGCCAAACTCGCCGACCTGGACGCCGAACACGCCAAGGCGCTCGCCGGCGGCGGGGAGAAGTACGTCCGGCGGCACCGGGAGCGCGGCAAGCTCCTCGCCCGCGAGCGCGTCGAGCTGCTGCTGGACCCCGACACCCCGTTCCTGGAGCTGTCCCCGCTGGCGGCCTGGGGCAGCGACCATCCCGTCGGCGCCTCCCTGGTCACCGGCATCGGCGTGATCGAGGGCGTGGAGTGCCTGATCACCGCCAACGACCCGACCGTACGCGGCGGCGCCAGCAACCCCTGGAGCCTGCGGAAGGCCCTGCGCGCCAACGACATCGCGCTCGCCAACCGGCTGCCCTGCGTCAGCCTGGTCGAGTCCGGCGGCGCCGACCTGCCCTCCCAGAAGGAGATCTTCATCCCCGGCGGCGCCGTCTTCCGGGACCTCACCCGGCTGTCCGCCGCCGGCATCCCGACGATCGCCGTCGTCTTCGGCAACTCCACCGCCGGCGGCGCCTACGTCCCCGGCATGTCCGACCACGTGATCATGGTCAGGGAACGGTCGAAGGTGTTCCTCGGCGGGCCGCCGCTGGTCAAGATGGCCACCGGCGAGGAGAGCGACGACGAGTCCCTGGGCGGCGCCGAGATGCACGCGCGCGTGTCCGGCCTCGCCGACCACTTCGCCGTGGACGAACGCGACGCCCTGCGCCAGGCCCGGCGGGTCGTCGCCCGCCTCAACCACCGCAAGGCCCACCCCGACCCCGGCCCGGCCGAACCGCCCCGCCACGACCCCGAGGAACTGCTGGGCATCGTCCCCGGCGACCTCAAGGTCCCCTTCGACCCGCGCGAGGTCATCGCCCGGATCGTGGACGCCTCCGACTTCGACGAGTTCAAGCCGCTGTACGGCACCAGTCTGGTCACCGGGTGGGCGGCCCTGCACGGCTACCCCGTCGGCATCCTGGCCAACGCCCAGGGCGTCCTGTTCAGCGCCGAGTCCCAGAAGGCCGCCCAGTTCGTCCAGCTCGCCAACCAGCGCGACATCCCACTGCTCTTCCTGCACAACACCACCGGCTACATGGTCGGCAAGGAGTACGAGCAGGGCGGCATCATCAAGCACGGCGCCATGATGATCAACGCGGTCGCCAACAGCCGCGTCCCCCACCTGTCGGTCCTCATGGGGGCGTCGTACGGCGCCGGGCACTACGGCATGTGCGGCCGGGCCTACGACCCCCGGTTCCTGTTCGCCTGGCCGAGCGCCAAGTCCGCCGTCATGGGCCCGCAGCAGCTCGCCGGGGTGCTGTCGATCGTCGCCCGGCAGTCGGCGGCGGCGAAGGGACAGCCGTACGACGAGGACGCGGACGCGGCGCTGCGCGCCCTGGTGGAGCGGCAGATCGAGGCCGAGTCGCTGCCCATGTTCCTGTCCGGGCGGCTGTACGACGACGGCGTCATCGACCCCCGCGACACCCGCACCGTCCTCGGCCTGTGCCTCTCCGCCCTGCACACCGCCCCCTATGAGGGCGTGCGCGGCGGCTTCGGCGTCTTCCGGATGTGAGGGATCGATCCCGTGATTTCCAGTGTGCTCGTCGCCAACCGGGGCGAGATAGCCTGCCGCGTCTTCCGCACCTGCGCCGCCCTAGGCATCCGCACGGTCGCCGTGCACTCCGACGCCGACGCCGGCGCGCTGCACACGCGCCTCGCCGACACGGCGGTACGGCTGCCGGGCGCGGCGCCCGCCGACACCTACCTGCGCGGCGACCTGATCGTGGCGGCGGCCCTGAGCGCCGGCGCCGACGCCGTGCACCCCGGGTACGGCTTCCTGTCGGAGAACGCCGGCTTCGCGCGCGCCGTGCGGGCCGCCGGCCTGACCTGGATCGGGCCGCCCCCGCGGGCCGTCGAGGCCATGGCGTCCAAGACCCGCGCCAAGGAGCTGATGGGCCTCGCCCCGCTCGACGCGGACCGGGTCACCGACGCCGACCTGCCCGTCCTGGTGAAGGCGGCGGCCGGCGGCGGCGGGCGCGGCATGCGGATCGTGCGCCGCCTGGCTGAGCTGCCGGCCGCGCTGGAGAGCGCCCGCGCGGAGGCCGGCAGCGCCTTCGGCGACGGCGAGGTGTTCGTGGAGCCGTACCTGGAACACGGTCGCCACGTGGAGGTGCAGATCCTCGCCGACACCCACGGCACCGTGTGGCCGCTCGGCACCCGCGACTGCTCCCTCCAGCGCCGCCACCAGAAGGTGATCGAGGAGGCCCCGGCGCCGGGTCTGCCGGCCGCGCTCACCGAGGAGCTCTACGCGCTGGCGGTGCGCGCCGCCCGGTCCGTCTCCTACGTCGGCGCCGGCACGGTCGAGTTCCTGGTCGCCGACGGCCGCGCCCACTTCCTGGAGATGAACACCCGGCTCCAGGTCGAACACCCCGTCACCGAGGAGGTGTTCGGGCTCGACCTGGTCGCCGAGCAGATCCGGATCGCCGAGGGGCACGCCCTGGACACCGAGCCGCCCCCCGCGCGCGGCCACGCCGTCGAGGCCCGCCTGTACGCCGAGGACCCCGCCCGTGACTGGACGCCCCAGACCGGCACCCTGCACCGCCTCGCCGTACCGGCCGGCGTCCGCCTGGACACCGGCTACACCGACGGCGACCCCGTCGGCGTCCACTACGACCCGATGCTCGCCAAGGTCGTCGCCCACGCCCCCACCCGGGCCGAGGCGGTCCGCCGGCTGGCCGGCGCGCTGGACCGGGCCACGGTGCACGGCCCGGTCACCAACCGCGACCTGCTGGTGCGCTCCCTCAGGCACGAGGAGTTCACCTCCGGCCGCATGGACACCGGCTTCTACGACCGCCACCTCGCCGCACTCACCACGCCCGCCCCCGACCCGCACGCCCCCCTGGCCGCCGCTCTCGCCGACGCCCACGGCCGCTCCCGCTTCGGCGGCTGGCGCAACGTGCCGTCGCAGCCCCAGGTGAAGCGGTACGAGCGGGACGGGGAGGAGGTCGAGGTGCGCTACCGGCACACCAGGCAGGGCCTCGCCGCCGACGGGGTGCTGGTGGTGCACGCCGACGCCCGGCTGGTCGTCCTCGACGTGGACGGCGTCCGGCGCCGGTTCGAGGTGGCCCGCTACGGCGACCGGGTCCACGTCGGCGCCACCGCCCTCACCGCCCTGCCCCGCTTCCCCGACCCCGCCGCCCGGCTCGCTCCCGGCTCCCTGCTGGCCCCGATGCCCGGCACGGTCGTACGCGTCGCCGAGGGCCTCGCGGAGGGCGTCACCGTCGAGGCGGGCCAGCCGCTGATCTGGCTGGAGGCGATGAAGATGCAGCACCGCATCTGCGCCCCGGCCGCCGGAACGCTCACCGCCCTGCACGCCAGGCCGGGGCAACAGGTCGAACCGGGCCTGCTGCTCGCCGTCGTCCGCGAATCCGTCGTCCGCGAATCCTAGGAGCGCCATGACCGCCGTCGTCGAAACCGAAGAACACCGGGACCTGCGGTCCGCGGTGGCCGCCCTCGGCCGGCGTTACGGCCGCGACTACCTCACCCGGACCATCGCCGAGGGCCGCCACCCGACCGAACTGTGGTCCGAGGCCGGCGCACTCGGCTACCTCGGCGTCAACCTGCCCGAGGAGTACGGCGGCGGGGGCGGGGGCATCGCCGAACTGTCCATCGTGCTGGAGGAGCTGGGGGCGGCCGGCTCGCCCCTGCTGATGCTCGTCGTCTCACCCGCGATCTGCGGGACGGTGATCTCCCGCTTCGGCACCGAGGAGCAGAAGCGCGCCTGGCTCCCCGGCCTAGCCGCCGGCACCCGCACCATGGCCTTCGGCATCACCGAGCCCGACGCCGGCTCCAACTCGCACCGCATCACCACCACCGCCCGCCGGGACGGCGCCGACTGGCTGCTGACCGGCCGCAAGGTCTTCGTCTCCGGCGTGGACCAGGCGGACGCCACACTCGTCGTCGGCCGCACCGAGGACGCCCGCACCGGCACCCTCAAACCCTGCCTGTTCATCGTGGAGCGCGACGCCGAGGGGTTCGCGCGGCACCCGATCGACATGGAACTGACCGCCGCGGAGAAGCAGTTCGAACTGGTCCTGGACGACGTACGGCTGCCCGCCCAGGCGCTCGTCGGCGACGAGGACGCCGGCCTGCTCCAGCTCTTCGCCGGCCTGAACCCGGAACGGATCATGACGGCCGCGTTCGCGATCGGCATGGGCCGCTACGCGCTCGCCAGGGCCGTCGCCTACGCCCGCGAGCGCACCGTGTGGAAGTCGCCCATCGGCGCCCACCAGGCCGTCGCGCACCCCTTGGCGCAGGCGCACATCAGCCTGGAACTGGCCCGGCTGATGATGCAGAAGGCGGCCCGGTTGTACGACGCGGGCGACGACGCCGGCGCCGGCGAGGCCGCCAACATGGCCAAGTACGCGGCCGCCGAGGCCTGTGTCCAGGCCGTCGACCAGGCCGTGCACACCCTCGGCGGCAACGGGCTCACCCGCGAGTTCGGGCTCGCCTCGCTGGTCACCGCCGCGCGCGTGGCCCGGATCGCCCCGGTCAGCCGGGAGATGATCCTCAACTACGTCTCCCACCAGACCCTGGGCCTGCCCAAGTCGTACTAGGCCCTCCCGCCCGGAAGCGGCCCGGCCGTCGGACCCCCGCCCGCCCCGCCCCACGGCGCCGCGCACGCGACGCCGGCAGCCCAGGGAGCACACATGAGCGCACCGATCGGACGCACGCGCGCGCGTGGCGTCGAGACCCTCAGCCTGGACGCCACCGCCACCCGCAACGCCCTCTCGGCCCCCCTGGTGTCCGCCCTCGCCGAGGCCCTCGCCGGCCTCGGCGAGGACCCCGGCGTCCGGGCCGTGGTCCTCACCCACACCGGTACGACCTTCTGCGCCGGCGCCGACCTGCGCGACCCGCCGGACCCCGACGTCCTGGTGGCGCTGCTGCGGCAGATCGTCGAACTGCCCGCACCGGTCGTCGCCCGCGTCACGGGCCACGTCCGTGCCGGCGGCCTCGGCCTGCTCGCCGCCTGCGACATCGCCGTCGCCGCCACCACGGCCACCTTCGCCTTCACCGAGGTACGCATCGGCGTCGCCCCCGCGCTGATCTCCCTGCCGGTCCTTCCGCGCGCCGACCCCCGCGCCCTCGCCCGCCACTACCTCACCGGCGAGCGCTTCGACCCCGCGGAAGCCGTCCGCACGGGCCTGCTCACGGCGTACGCCGACGACGTGGACGAGGCCCTCGCCCCCGTCCTGGACGGCCTGCGCCGCTCCTCGCCCCAAGCCCTGACCGCGACCAAACGGCTGCTCACGGCTAGGGTGCTGGAGACGTTCGACCGGGACGCGGCGGAACTGACCGCCCTCTCGGCCCGGCTGTTCTCCTCCGCCCACGCCCGGGAGGGGATGACGGCCTTCCTGGAGAGACGGGACGCGGCATGGGTGGTGTGAGTACGACGGAACGCGAGCGCGTGCCCAAGCAGGACCGCAGCCGGGCCACCCGGCAGCGACTCCTGGAGGCCGCCGTGGCCTGCCTCGCCGAACACGGCTGGGCGGGCTCCACGGTCGCCGCCGTGGCCGAACGGGCCGGCGTCTCCCGGGGCGCCGCCCAGCACCACTTCCCCACCCGCGAGGACCTCTTCACCGCCGCCGTCGAGTACGTCGCCGAGGAACGCTCCACCGCCCTCAGGGCCCTCTTCCCCGACGGCCCCGCCGACCGCCGCGCCGTCGTCGCCGCCCTCGTCGACCTCTACACCGGCCCCCTCTTCCGCGCCGCCCTGCACCTGTGGGTCGCCGCCTGCGACGAGGAGCAGCTGCGCCCCCGGGTGACCGAGCTGGAGGCCCGCGTCGGCCGCGAGACCCACCGCATCGCCGTCGAACTCCTCGGCGCCGACGAGACCCGCCCCGGCGTCCGCGAGAGCGTGCAGGGCCTCCTCGACATGGCCCGCGGCCTCGGCCTCGCCAACCTCCTCACCGACGACACCGCCCGCCGGCAGCGGGTCGTCGCCCAGTGGGCCGACCTGCTGGCCGAGAACCTGGGCCGCGACCCCGGCTGACCGGCCCGGACGCACCGCCGGCCCGGGGGGTTACCCTTGGGCCCATGCCTCCGATGCTCGTCCGCCGCCGCCACGTGGACTACGTGCGCGTCACGAGCATGGGCTGTCGGCGCTCCTCCGCCTGACACAGCCCCCTCCTCCCTTCCTCTTCCGGCACCCGGGGGCCGCTCATCACCCCCCCGGCGGCCACCCGTGCCCCGTACACCCCGCGGACGCACCATGACGATCCCCCCGGCGACGACGCACACCCCGGCGCCCCCGTCGTACGACCAGCTCCCGATCATCGACCTCTCGGCGGCCGAGCGCGGCCCCCAGGCCCGCGCCCTGCTCCACGCCCAGCTGCACAGCGCCGCCCACGACGTCGGCTTCTTCCAGCTCATCGGGCACGGCGTGACCCGCGCCGAGACCGACGCCCTGCTCACCGCCATGCGGGCCTTCTTCGCCTTCCCCGAGGCCGACCGGCTCGCCCTGGACAACGTCAACTCCCCGCACTTCCGCGGCTACACCCGCACCGGCGACGAACGCACCGGCGGCTCCCGTGACTGGCGCGACCAGCTCGACATCGGCGCCGAACGCCCCGTCCGCGTCCCCGGCCCCGGCGAACCCCCGTACTGGTGGCTCCAGGGCCCCAACCAGTGGCCGGCCGCCCTGCCCGCCCTGCGCACGGCCGCCCTGACCTGGATCGACCGGCTCAGCGCGGTCGCCCAGCGGCTGCTGCGCGAACTGCTGACGGCCATCGGCGCCCCCGCCGGCTTCTACGACCCGCTGCTCGGCGCCCACGCCCATCCGCACCTCAAGCTCGTCCGCTACCCCGGCAGCGCGGACGACGGCAGCGGCCAGGGCGTCGGCGCCCACAAGGACTACGGCTTCCTCACCCTGCTCCTTCAGGACGCCGTCGGCGGTCTTCAGGTGCAGCGCGAGGACGGCCTCTTCCACGACGTGCCGCCCATCGAGGGCGCCTTCGTCGTCAACCTCGGCGAACTCCTGGAGGTGGCGACCGACGGCTACCTGCTGGCCACCAACCACCGGGTGGTCAGCCCGCCCGGTGCCACCGAGCGGTTCTCCGTCCCGTTCTTCTACAACCCGCGTCTGGACGCGAAGGTCGAACCGCTGCCCTTCCCGCACGCGGCCGAGGCACCCGGCGTCACCGACGACCCGGCCAACCCGCTGCACGCGGAGTACGGCTACAACGAACTGAAGGGCAAGCTACGGGCCCATCCGCTGGTCGCCGCCCGGCACCACGCGGACCTGCTGACCCCGGCGTGACCCGCGCCCCGCGGGGGCGGGACCGCACCGCCGGCCGGCTCCGCCCGCCCCCTAGCGGGCGGTGCCCCCGCCGGCCCCGCCGTCGGCGAGGTCCGCGATGTCGGCGTACCCCCCGACCTCCTGCGGGCGGCGCGGCCCCGGACCCACGTACCGCGCGGAGGGCCGCACCAGCCTGCCCGTCCGCTTCTGCTCCAGGATGTGCGCCGACCACCCCGCGGTCCGCGCGCACGTGAACATCGACGTGAACATGTGCGCCGGCACCTCGGCGAAATCCAGCATGATCGCCGCCCAGAACTCCACGTTCGTGGCGAGCACCCGGTCCGGGCGGCGGTTGTGCAACTCCTCCAGCGCGGCCTTCTCCAGCGCCTCCGCCACCTCGAACCGCGGCGCCCCCAGCTCCCGCGCCGTACGCCGCAGCACGCGCGCCCGCGGGTCCTCGGCCCGGTACACCCGATGCCCGAAGCCCATCAGCCGCTCCCCGCGGTCCAGCGTCCGCCGGACGTACCCCTCCGCGTCCCCCGTCCGCTCGATCTCCTCGATCATCCCGAGCACCCGGGACGGAGCACCGCCGTGCAGCGGCCCGGACATCGCGCCCACCGCGCCCGACAGTGCGGCGGCGACGTCCGCGCCGGTGGAGGCGATGACCCGCGCGGTGAAGGTGGACGCGTTCATGCCGTGCTCGGCGGCGGACGTCCAGTACGCGTCCACGGCGGCGACGTGCTTCGGGTCCGGCTCGCCCCGCCAGCGGATCATGAACCGCTCCACCACCGAGTGCGCCTTGTCGATCTCCCGCTGCGGCACCATCGGCAGTCCCTGCCCGCGCGCGGACTGGGCCACGTAGGACAGGGCCATCACCGCGGCCCGCGCCAGGTCCGCCCGCGCCTGCCGCTCGTCGATGTCCAGCAGCGGCCGCAGGCCCCACACCGGGGCGAGCATCGCCAGCGCCGACTGCACGTCCACCCGGATGTCACCGGAGTGCACCGGGATCGGGAACGGCTCGGCGGGCGGCAGGCCGGGGTTGAACGCGCCGTCGACCAGCAGCCCCCACACGTTCCCGAACGACACGTGCCCGACCAGGTCCTCGATGTCGACGCCCCGGTAGCGCAGGGCGCCGCCCTCCTTGTCGGGTTCGGCGATCTCCGTCTCGAACGCGACGACTCCCTCGAGCCCGGGTACGAAGTCGGACATCTGGCGGCTCCTCGTGATGTGCGGCCGGCGGTCACCCCGGTGATGCCCCGATCGGCGGGTGGTCACCCGTGGTGAACCCCACCGCAAGGGGATCAGCACGATAGCCGCCGGTGCCGGACTTGGGGAGACCGTACGACACCCGGTGCCACGCCCGTCCGATACGGCAAGATGACCGGGTGACCGACCGCGACCCGTTCCCGGACCCCGTCCTCGATCCCGCCGCCATGCGCAAGCAGTACCGGGCCGACGGCCTCGCCGAGGAGGACCTCGCCAGCCACCCCATGGACCAGTTCGCCCGCTGGTTCGAGGAGGCCGCCCGGGCGGCCGTCCACGGCACGCTGTACGAGCCCAACGCGATGGTCGTCTCCACCGTCGACCCGACGGGCCGGCCCAGCTCACGCACGGTCCTGATGAAGCAGTACGACACCGGCGGCTTCGTCTTCTACACCAACTACGACTCGCCCAAGGCCCGCGACCTGGCGCACAACCCGCGCGTCGGCCTGCTCTTCCCCTGGCACCCGCTGGCCCGCCAGGTCATCGTCACCGGCACCGCCCGCCGCACCGGCCGCGACGAGACCGCCGCCTACTTCCGCACCCGCCCGCACGGCTCCCAGCTGGGTGCCTGGGCCAGCGCCCAGTCCACGGTGATCGCCTCCCGCGCCGACCTGGACACCGCCTACACCGCGCTGGAGGCCCGCTACCCCGAGGGCGAGCAGGTGCCGGTCCCGCCCCACTGGGGCGGCTTCCGCGTCGCACCGGAGGCCGTCGAGTTCTGGCAGGGCCGGGAGAACCGCCTGCACGACCGGCTGCGTTACGCCGCCCGGCCGGACGGCACCTGGTACGTGGAGCGGCTCAGTCCCTGACCGGCCGCGGGGCGTGGGGGGACCGGGGCGCCGGGAACGCGGACGACCCGCGGGCTGGGTTCCTCAGGGAGGAGCCGGCCGGACGTACCGGCAGCCCGCGGGTCGGGTGACTGCGTTGGATTGGCCGGCCGCGTGGAGTACACGCCGGTCCGGCACCGCACTGGGTGTGGTGGCGGGCCGCTAGCCCGCAGCCACCTCGCGCGTCCGGGTTTCACTCATGTACCCGATCACCTCCTTTCCTACGTGCCCCCCACCTTAAGAAGGCGAGGCCGGCGGACTCAACTGTTTTTTCCACGGGTCCGCGCGCCGGGACCGCGGAACCTTCCCGGGACGGGAGTTTCCCCTGACAGGCGGGAGGCACGGATGGTAGACGTGCTTGCGTGACCGGACTTCGGATCGTCCCTGTCGACGGCGACGACATGCTCGAACACTGGCTGTACGTCCACAACGCGGTCGTACCCCCCGCCGCGCTGTCCCCGGACGACGCCCGCAGGCGACGGGAGTGGTACCGGCTGACCAACGCCTATCTCGGCGACGTGATCGTCGGGTGTTCCACCGTCCGCCCCCCGTCCGGCCCGGACGGCGTGGCGACCGTCATCGCGCGCGTGCTGCCCGCCTTCCGGGGGCGCGGGTTCGGCACGGCGATGTGGCAGGACGGGCACGCGCGGGCGCGCGCGCTGGGCGCCGAGGTGATCGAGACGTGCGTGCTCGCGGCTAACGAGGACGGGCTGCGGTTCGCGCTGCGCCAGGGGTTCGTGGAGGTCGAGCGGTACGTGCTGGAGGGGGCGCCGGACGAGTGGGTGGATCTGCGGCTCCCGCCGGGCGGCCCCGGGGATTGATTGCCGCAATCTTGCGGGAACAGGATGTGGGCTGTGTCACGTTCCAGTTGAATGAAGGCCAGTGAGCGGACCGAGCGCCGTACGTGCGCGGACGCAGCCTCCAGGGGGTCCAGGTGAGTGCTTCGCGGCGGAGTGGGACCACGGACGAGCTGGGGCCGGACGAGCCCGGTGAGCCCCAGGGCTCCGACCTGCTCGCCGCGCTGCTGGACGGCATGGACGCGGCCCTGTGCGCCTTCGACGCCGACGGCGTGGTCACCCACTGGAACCGGGAGGCCGAGCGCATCCTCGGCTGGACAGCCGGCGAGGCGGTCGGCCGGCACGGTTTCGCCGGCTGGGCGGTGCGCAGCGCCGACGCCGAGGACGTGCACGCCCGGCTGATGTCGGTGATGCGGGCGCCCGGCCGCCAGGTGCACGAGTTCGCGCTGGTGACCAAGGACGGCGGCCGGGTGCTGGTGCGGACCCAGTCCGCCGCCGTACGGGGACCCGACGGTGAACCGGCGGGCGTGTACTGCGCGTTCAGCGAGGTGCACGCGCAGATCGACCTGGAGCGGTCCATCGCGCTGAGCGAGGCGCTCTTCGAGAACGCGTCCTGGGGGGTCGTCCTGGTCGACGCCGACCTGCGGCCCGCCGTGGTCAACGCGCACGCGGCGCGGGCCCTGGGCGTGGGGCGGACCTCGGTGCTGGGGCGTCCGCTGGGCGAGCTGCTCGGGCGGGGTGTGGAGGAACTGGAGGCCGCCCTCACCCACGTCCTGGCCGAGGGGGCACCGCCCGCCCCCGCCGACCTGTGGGTCGGCGTGCGCACCCCGGAGGGCGAGAAACGGCGCTGCTGGCGCAGCGGGTTCCTGCGGCTGGCCTCCCCCCTCGCGGAGGAGCCGGTGCCGCTCGGCGTGGCCTGGCTGTTCCAGGACGTCACCGAGGCCCGGCAGGGCGAGCAGGAGACCGCCCTGCTGCGGTTCCGGGCCAACCAGTTGCACCGGGCGGCCCGGGCCGCGGCCGAGTGCGACGACCCGGCGGAGGCGGCCACCGTCCACCTGGACTTCGCCCTCGCCGGCTTCGCCGACCACGCGCTCGTCGACCGGGTGGCGGGCGGCCCCGACACGGGCGGCCCGGACGCGGAGGGCGAGGGGACGCAGGGTCCGGTCCGGCTGGTACGGGTCGCCGCCACGCCCGCCGGCGCGCCGGGCCCGAGCGTGCCGACGGGCGCGGCCGGACTGCCCGTGCGGTACGCGGAGGGGCATCCGGCGCTCCAGTGCGTGGATCGGGCCGGGATCGTGCGCGCGGACGCCGGGTCGGTGCCGGCGGAGAAGGCGCGGGAGTGGGCGCTGGAGCGCCGGTGGCCCGGCGACGCGGTGCACGCGCTCTGCGCGGTGCTGCGCAGCCGGGGGCGGACGCTGGGCGTGGTGACGTTCCTGCGCGGGGCCGGCCGCCACCGCTTCGAGCGGTCCGACACGGCCTACGCGGAGGACGTGGCCGTACGGATCGCGGCGGCCCTGGACCTGGCGGAGGCGCTGCGGGGGCGGCCGGAGGAGCGGGGACCGGCTCAGCGACGGTAGAAGATCCGGTCGCCGTACTCGTCCATCACCCGGGTGTTCCAGTCGTGTCCGCCGTCAACGTTGCCCGAGCGCAGCAGCGGCGGTTCGAGGCCGCGTTCGGCGAGGGCCGCGGCGGCGGTCGCCATCACGGCCTGCACGAGGGCGGTGGTGACGACCGTGGAGGCGGGGGCGAAGGCCGCCGGGATGGTGTCGAGGGTGAGTTCCGCGTCCCCGACGGCGATCTTGGAGTCGAGGACGATGTCGCAGTGGTCCTTCAGGAAGGTGCCGGAGGCGTGCCGGGAGGTGGTGTCCGTGGCGTAGGCGACGGAGGTCACGCCGATGACCTTCACACCGCGGGCCCGGGCGCCCAGGGCCATCTCCACGGGCAGCGCGTTGCGGCCGGACAGGGAGATGATCAGCAGGGCGTCGCCGGCGCGGACCGGTGAGGTGGCGAGGACGGCGCCCGCGAGGCCGTCGACGCGCTCCAGGGCGGAGCCGAGGGTGGCGGGGATGACGTCCACGCCGACGACACCGGGGACGGCGAGCAGGTTCATCAGGGCCAGGCCGCCCGCGCGGTAGACGACGTCCTGGGCGGCGAGGGAGGAGTGTCCGGCGCCGAACGCGAACAGGCGGCCACCGGCCGCGACGGTGTCGGCGAGCAGGGCGCCGGCGGCGGTGATCGCGCCGGCCTCCTCGTCCCGGACCCGGCGCAGCAGGCCGGCGGCGGCGTCGAAGAACAGGTCGGCAGGCGTGCCGTCGCTCATGCGGTGCCCCTTCGCAGCGTCTGTGTCGCGGATCACCGTGCGGTCTGGACCAGTGCGGTGTCAATACGGCCGACGGCGCCGGTGCCGGTCCCGTCCGGGACCGGGCGGGCTCCCGTTTCGGCGGCGCCGCACGCTTGTCAGTGGGATCCGGCAGAATTGGGTCCAGGGCCAGCGCACGCGTCGGGCTGCCGGCTGAGGTAATCGAGGGGCACGTATGTCCGGACTGATCGACACCACGGAGATGTATCTCCGCACCATCCTCGAACTCGAAGAGGAAGGCGTAGTCCCCATGCGCGCCCGCATCGCGGAGCGGCTGGACCAGAGCGGGCCGACGGTGAGCCAGACGGTGGCGCGGATGGAGCGCGACGGCCTGGTCTCCGTGGCCAGCGACCGGCACCTGGAGCTGACGGACGAGGGGCGCCGGCTGGCGACGCGCGTGATGCGCAAGCACCGGTTGGCCGAATGCCTCCTCGTGGACGTGATCGGCCTGGAGTGGGAGCAGGTGCACGCGGAGGCGTGCCGCTGGGAGCACGTGATGAGCGAGGCGGTGGAGCGCCGCGTGCTGGAGCTGCTGCGGCACCCGACCGAGTCGCCGTACGGCAACCCCATCCCGGGCCTGGAGGAGCTGGGCGAGAAGGACGGGGCGGAGGCGTTCCTCGACGAGAGCATGGTGTCGCTGGCCGACCTGGACCCGGGCACGGACGGCAAGACGGTCGTCGTGCGCCGCATCGGTGAGCCCATCCAGACGGACGCGCAGCTGATGTACACGCTGCGGCGGGCGGGCGTGCAGCCCGGTTCGGTGGTGAGCGTCACCGAGTCGCCGGGCGGCGTGCTGGTGGGCAGTGGTGGCGAGGCGGCCGAGCTGGAGGCGGACGTCGCCTCCCATGTGTTCGTGGCCAAGCGCTGAGACGGGAGAGGACCCCGGCGCCGTGCGGCGCCGGGGTCCGTCCTCCCCTGTGCTGACCCGGAGCCCCGAGCTCCCAGGGTCATTTCCCCTCGGACCGTTTTTCCCCGAGCGGTCCGCCTCCTGACAGAAGAGATCCCCTCGGCCGTGGCGATCATTCCTTGGGGGGCGTCACTCGAATGAGGGGTGTTGTCCGCAGAGACGGAGTTTTCGAATAAGTATTCGATAGCTTGGAACAACTGGACGACGAGGCAGGCGGAGCTGGGGGGTACCAGGCCGATGGCAGGGCGTATCGACGTGACGGGAGCGGGCGGAGTGCGCCTGGCCGCCTGGGAGTTCGCGGACCCTCCGAAGCCGGGCCCGCGGGAGCCGGCGGGGGAGCCGGGCGCGGAGGCGCAACCGGACACTCCGGGCGTGCTGTTACTCCACGGCCTGATGGGCCGCGCCTCCCACTGGGCGGCCACCGCCCGCTGGCTCGCCGGGCGCCACCGCGCCGTGGCCCTCGACCAACGCGGCCACGGCCGGAGCGAGAAGCCCGCCCCGGCCGCCTACACCCGCGAGGCCTACGTCGAGGACGCCGAGGCCGCCGTCGAACAGCTCGGTCTCGGCCCGGTCCTCCTCGTCGGCCACGCCATGGGCGCCCTCACCGCCTGGCAGCTCGCCGCCAAACGCCCCGACCTGGTGCGCGGGCTGATCATCTGCGACATGCGGGCCTCCGCGCTCGGCGCCGCCTCCCAACGCGAATGGACCGAATGGTTCCGGTCCTGGCCCCTGCCTTTCGCCAGCCTCGCCGACGTCCGGGCCTGGTTCGGCGAGCACGACCCCTGGGTGGAGCGGCCGAACCCCGCGCGCGGGGCGTTCTACGCCGAGGTGATGCGTGAGTGCGAGGACGGCTGGCGGCCGGTCTTCGAGCCGGAGCAGATGCTCAGCTCCCGCGAGGCCTGGGTGTACGACGCCCACTGGGAGGAACTGGCCCAGGTCCGGTGCCCCGCGCTCGTCGTCCGCGGCCTCGACGGCGAACTCGGCCGCGCCGAGGCCCAGGAGATGGTCCGGGTCCTGCCCCGCGGTGTCTACGCCGAGGTGCCCGACGCCGGCCACCTCGCCCACTACGACCACCCGGAATCCTGGCGCGCCGCGGTCGAACCCTTCCTCGGCCGCGTCCTCACCGGCTGACCGGTCACCTCTCGTCCCCGGGCGGCCGCCCGCCCGTCCCCACAGTGAGGATCCCGCATGAGCACCCGGACCCAGGAGGACTTCCTCAGGGCGTTCCACGCCGAACGGCCGGCGGTGACCACCGAGGTGTTCGCCGCGGCCCGCGCCGCCGGCGCCCGCACCGGCTACGAGGCCCTGCGGGACCGTGTCACCGGCCGCCGGCGGGTCCTGGACCTCGGCTGCGGTGACGGCCTGCTGCTGGAGCTGCTGGCCGGCGCCCCGGGCCGCGAGCTCGCCGGGGCCGACCTCTCGCACCGGTCGCTGTCCCTGGCCCGCCGCCGGCCGGCGCTGTCCGGGACGGCGCTGGTGGAGGCCCGGGCGCAGCGGCTCCCGTTCCGTACCGGCGCGTTCGACGCCTGCGTCTCGCACATGGCGCTGATGCTGATGGCCGACCTGGACCAGGTCCTCGCCGAACTGTCCCGGGTGCTGGCCCCGGGCGCCCTGCTGACCTGCGCCATCGGCGCCGGCGGTGGTGGGACGGCGTACGAGCTGTTCACCGAGCTGCTGCATCCTGCGGTCGACGGGGCGCCCGCCGACCGCAGGATGCCGGCGCTGGGCGACCGCCGGGCCCGCGACCCGAGTCGCTGGGAGCGCTGCTCACCACGGCCGGCTTCACCGGCGAGCCCCAGTGGGAGACGGTGACGGTCGACCTGGGCGGGCCGCCCGAGCGGGTCTGGCGGGCACTGTCCGGCATGTACGACCTCGCCGCGCTGGACGCGGAGGCGCTGGCCGCGCTGGAGCGGTCCTTCCTCACCCGCGCCCCCACTGGCGCACACCTGGACTGCCACTTCCGGCTACGCGTACTGACCACCCGCCGCCCCTGACCGACACACCCCGCCGACCCCGACTCCCCGGGAAACGACAGGGCCCCACTCCACGAACACCGACACCGGACACCCCTGACCCGAGACGATCCCCACCGGGGCGGCCCGGCGCGGCGCGGGGCGGCGTGGCCCGGCCCGTCGCGGTCCGGCCGGGCCCGGCGGGGTCCGACCCGGCGCGGCCCGCCGGATCGGGCGCAGGGTGCCACCGGTCCGCCCCGGGAGGGATCGGCATCGTTCCCCCGTAGCCCGCGGCCGCCCGGCGTGATGCCCGGGACGGACCGGTCGGGGTCAGCGGTCCCGGCCGCAGGCGTAGGTGAGCGGGGAGATCAGTTCCTCCGCGTCCGGCAGCCAGCGGTTCGCCGGGGTGGGCCGGCGGGCCCACTGCACGGCACCCCGGGAGCCGACCCGGGTCGGCGGCGCGGCCACGTACGCGCCCTCGCCCAGCGCGAGGAGGTCCAGCGAGGACAGCGACCACCCGAGCTTCCGCACCAGGTCCGGGACCTTCGCACCGGCGCCCGGCAGCACGAAGAAGTGCATCCGCCGGTCGGGGGTCAGCGTGACCGGCCCGAGCGTCAGTCCCATCCGCTCCATCCGGGCGAGGGCCAGGAACCCCGTGCTCTCCGGGACGGACAGCGTGTCGAACGTCCGTCCCGTCGGCAGCAGGATCGACGCCGTCGGCTGCTCCTGCCACATCCGGCGCACGACGGTCGCGCTGCCGGTCGCCCGGTCCGCCCAGTCGGGGCGCGCGGGGTGCGCACCCGGCGCAGGACAGGAGAAGTCCCGGCACGAGCAGTGCGGCACCCCGTCGACCGCTTCCAGCCAGCTCCCCGGAACCACGTCCCAGTGCCGGTCCTCGGCGTACCGCACGGCGGTCTCCAGCAGCGATTCCCCCCGCTGCTGCGGAACGTGACCGGCAGTCTGAGTGTCCTGGGCGCCCGCGATCGTCTCTTCCACGTCCCTCTCAACTCCCTCACCCACCCGGGGTTACGGCTCCGGCGCGCGCGGGGGAGGAGCACCGGTCCGGCAGTCGGGGCGCATGGGTGCACGTGCGGGGGCGCGCGGGAGGAAGCGAGACGTGGGGTGGGTAGCCAGGAAGGGGGAGGGCAACCGTCGTTACCCCGGCAAAACGCACATGTCGTGCATTGACGGTATGTCAGCTGGGCAGTGATCTTCCCGGCCTGAACTTCACGCTCCAGGGGATCGCAACGCAGGGGGTAGCACATGGCCGCAAGGCCGCTCGTGGCGAGGCAGCCGAACGAACGCCTCCAGACACTCATCCAGGAAGCGGGGTGCTCGAACGCCGGGCTGGCCCGGCGGGTCAACATGTGCGGGGCCGAGCACGGTCTCGACCTGCGCTACGACAAGACGTCCGTGGCCCGCTGGCTGCGCGGCCAGCAGCCGCGGGGCCGGGCGCCGGCGATCATCGCCGAGGCGCTCGGGCGCAAGCTCGGCCGTACGGTCACGATCGACGAGATCGGCATGGCCAACGGCAAGAACCTCGCCTCGGGGGTCGGCCTCCAGTTCTCGCCGACGGTACTGGGAGCCATCGAGCAGGTCTGCGAGCTGTGGCGCAGCGACGTGGGGCGCCGGGACTTCCTGTCCGGCTCCTCCGTCGCCGCCTCCGCGCTGGTCGAACCGAGCCGCGACTGGCTGATCTCGGCACCGGACGCCCAGGTGGCCCGGCAGGCCGGCCCGCGCGTGGGCCAGTCGGACGTCGCCGCCGTACGGGCCATGACCCAGTCGCTGACCGACCTCGACCACCAGTACGGCAGCGGGCACGTGCGCCCGGTCGTCGTGCACTATCTGAACAGCGTGGTCTCGGGACTGCTCGCCGGCTCCTACCGGGAGGCCGTCGGGCGGGAACTGTTCGCGGCCGTCGCCCGGTTGACCGAGCTGGCCGGGTACATGGCGGTCGACACCGGCCAACCGGGCCTCGCCCAGCGGTACTACATCCAGTCGCTCCGGCTCGCCCAGGCCGCCGGGGACCGCGGTTACGGCGGTTACGTCCTCGCCGCCTCCATGAGCCACCTCGCCGCGCAGCTCGGGAACCCGCGCGAGATCGCCCAGTTGGCGCGGGCGGCCCAGGAAGGGGCGCGCGGGCAGGTGACCCCGCGCGCGGAGGCGATGTTCCACGCGGCCGAGGCGCGCGGGCACGCCCTCCTCGGCGACGTGCGCGCGGCGCAGGCGTCCACCGGGCGGGCGGTCGCCGCGATGGAGCGGGCGGACGGCTCCCGCGGTGACGACCCGGTGTGGATCCGGCACTTCGACGAGGCGTACCTCGCCGACGAGCTGGCGCACTGCCACCGTGACCTGGGACAGCCGGAGCAGGCGGCACGGTACGCCGAGCAGTCGCTGACCGGGCACCCGGAGTCCCGTGCCCGCCGGCGCGCCATCGGCTACGTGCTGCTGGCCACGGCCCAGGTGCAGCAGCGCGAGATCGAACAGGCCTGCACCACGGGCATGAAGGCGGTCGAGCTGCTGGAGACCCTGCGGTCCAACCGGGGCGCCGAGTACCTCGACGACCTCCAGCAGCGGCTGGAGCCGTTCGGGGACGAGGCGGTGGTGCGGGAGTTCGGGGCGCGCCTGGAACTGCCGCAGGCCGCGTGAACACCCGCCCGGCCGGCGGGTGAACGGACGGCGAACGGCGCCGGGCACCCACCCGGCGCCGTCGCGGGACGCCGCTGTTACCGCCGTCACAGGAAAGGAGGTTGCGTCCTGAGCTGCGTGGCACCCGGCTCGGGGGACCCGGTAGCGTGAGCCGACGATTCACAAGGTCCCCCATTAGTAGGAGTCCCGGTGACGCAGAGTGGACAGGGCGAGGAGCCCTCGGCGCGGCCCGCGCGCGAAGGCATCGTGCTGCCCTCCGACGGAGGCGAGCCCTTGTTGCCGGGCACGACCGGAACGCCCGCACCCGCGGCCCCGGCCGGCGGGCAGGCATGGGGGCAGCAGGGCCAGCAGGGCCAGCAGGGCCAGCAGGGCCAGGGACTGCCCCCGGCGGCCCCGCAGTGGGGCGCCCAGGACGGTGCCGGCCCGCAGCCCCCGGCCGCCGGGAACCCCGGCCCGTTGCCCCCCGAGGGCGCCCCGGCCCCGTCGTACGGCCAACAGACCCCGTCGTACGGCTCCGGCGGCGGGACCCCGTCGTACGGCGCTCCGGCCGGCCCGGACGCGCAGTACTACGGCGGGCAGGGTGGACAGCAGTACGGCGGTCCGCAGAACGGCGGCTACGGCGCACCCCAGCAGCCCGCGTACGGCGCTCCCGACCCCTACGGGCAGCCCCAGCAACACCCCCAGCAGTACCCGCCGCAGTCCGCGCCCGGCGCCCCGCTGCCGCCCGCGGTGCCGGACGCCGGCTACCCGGCGGGTGCCCCGCTGCCGCCCACGGCCGACGGCGCCACCCAGTACCTCCCGCCGGTGCCCGCCGGTCCCGCCGACGAGGGCGCCACCCAGTACCTGCCGCCGGTCCAGGCGGCCCCCGCCGACCAGGCCGCCACCCAGTACCTCCCCCCGGTGCCGCCCGAGTCGGCCGGTGAGCAGACGCGGTACCTCGGTCAGGGACCGCGTCCGCAGGCTCCCGCGCATTCCGACGCGGAGGCCACGCAGTACATCCCGCCCTACGCCGCCCAGGCACAGGCACAGGCCCAGGCACAGGCGGCGGGTGCGGAGCGGCAGCCGCCCGCCGAGTTCGACAACCTCTTCCGCGGCGGTCCGGCCGGCGACGACGGCCCGGCCGGCTCCACCCAGCAGCTCCCGCGCGTGCCCGGCGCCCACCCCGGCCCGGCGCAGGCGCCGTACCGCCCGGCACCGCCGTCGTACGGCCATGCCGCGGATGACGGCGACGGGGGCGGGCGGCGCGGGGGCCGGTCGCGCCTGCCGCTGATCGCCGCCGTCGGCATCGGACTCGTCGTGATCGGCGTGGGCGCGGGCGCGCTGCTCAGCACCGGCGGGGACAAGGACGGGGGCACCGACGACAAGACGGCCGCCACCGCGCCCCCCGCCACCCAGAACTCCGCCTCCCCCACCGTCGACCCGGCCCGACAGCAGGCGGTCGACCTGGACAAACTGCTCGCGGACAGCGGTGGCAGCCGCGCCTCGGTGATCCAGGCGGTCACCGACGTCCGGCGGTGCGGCGACCTCGACCGGGCCGCCGCCGACCTGCGGGACGCGGCCAAGCAGCGCGCCGGGCTGGTGACCCGGCTCGGCGGGCTGTCCACGGACAAGCTCCACGCCCAGGGTCAGCTCAGGGACGCCCTGACCAAGGCCTGGCAGGCGTCCGCCGCGGCCGACAACCACTACGCGGCCTGGGCCGACCAGGCCAAGAACCGCAAGGTGTGCCACAAGGGGCACGCCCGGACCACCGGTGAGACGCAGGCCGGCAACCGGGAGAGCGGCACCGCCACCGCGCAGAAGGCGAAGGCGGCGGCGCTGTGGAACGCGATCGCGACGAAGTACGGCCTGACCCGGCGCCAGCCCACCCAGCTGTGACCGCCCGGCGGCCGGGACGGGTCCCGGCCGCCGGGCCCGTCACGGCACGTCCACGTGTTCCAGGACCGATGTCATGTCCGTGCTGCCGCTGTCCTTGCCGGTGGCCCGGCGGGCCGCGACCAGCCGGCCGTCCCGGACGACCTGGAGGGTGACGTCGGCGTTGACCAGCCGGGGCAGGCCGACCGCGGCGAGCCTGCTCTCGTAGGGCCAGCGCAGGGCCGGGGTGAGACCGCCGGTGGAGACGCGCAGGCCGCCGCCGAGGGTGTGCCGCACGGTGTCGGCGCTCACCTCGCCGTCACCGATCCGCTCCAGCACGGCCTTGAGGACGGTGTAGGCGATCCAGGTGGTCTGCACGCCGGCGTCGGCCGGGTCGATGCGGTTGTCACCGAAGGCCTCCTCGTTGATGACCTTCTTCATCGGGTCCCACCGCGGGTCGGAGGCGACCGGGTACCAGCCGGTGATGTAGGCGCCCTCGTACGGTCCCGACGCCCCGCCGGTGGCATCGATCACGGTCTGGTCGACGCTGCCCAGCACGGTTGCCGTGCGCACGCGCGGGAAGTCCTCGCGGGCCCGCCGGAAGGAGTCCATGAAGGTGTCCGTGCGGTCCCCGAGCGCCGGCACCACACAGCCCGTCCGTGCCGGGGCCGCGGCCCGGGTGGCGTGGCGCAGCGCCCGCTCGGCCTGCCCGCCGTACTCGGTGGCGTCCTCCGCGGCGAGCTGGTCGCCGGCGTCGGGGTGGCCGCCCACCCGCAGTCCCGAGTCGAGCATCGCCGGCAGCTGGTCGCCGGCGATGCTGTCGGGGCGGACCAGCGCGACGGTGCCGCAGCTGTCCGCGAGCGCCTCGCCGAGGCCGGCCAGGAGGGCGGGCTGGCCGCCGTTGACCGGGTAGGACATGGAGCCGGTGAACTCGTCGTTGGTGACGCCGTAGCCGCCGATGTAGGGGATGCCGGCGCCCTCCAGCGGGGCGAGGAAGGAGTCGCCGAACTGGCTGTAGGAGCCGACGACCGCGACGACGTCCTCGTCCGCCGCCCGCCGGGCGCACTTGGCGGCGCCCACGCTGTCGTTGTGGTCGTTGCAGGTCAGCACCTGGAGCCGGCGGCCGTGGATACCGCCGTGCGCGTCGATCCAGCGGGCATAGGCGCGGGCCATCGCCGGCATGCCGGGCTTGTTGGTCGCGTCGGTGCCCTGCGGGGCCCAGGTCATCACCTTGATCGGGTCGTCCCCGGAGCCCCCCGTGGCACCGGGGACGACCCCGCACGCGGCGGTCAGTGACGTACACAGGGCCATGGCGGCCGCCGCGAGGACGGTGGCTCTGACAGCACGGGACGGTGCGGGAGGAAGGGTGCTGCGGGTACGTCGCCTGCCGGTCATGCGCACACACGATTCCCTCACACCGCCAACCCTGGCGTGACTCATGGTCGACAAACGGTGACGGCGGGATGAATTGCGGGGGCCGGTGGGGGCGGCGGCGGGCGGAACGTACGATCGATGACCGTGCAAGGTTCGGAGAACACTTCCCGTCGCGGCCGTCGCTCCTCCACCATGGGCGGCATGCCCTTGAACGACATGCCGTGGTGGCGGTGGCGCAGCAACGTGCGCTCGGCGCTGCACATGCTCTCCGACCCGGTGTTCCAGCGGGACGTCTGGCTGGCCGGCCTGGACGGTTTCGGTGACGTCACCGACGCCGTGTACCGGCTGGTGGAGGACACCTGGCTGGACAACTGGTCCGCGGAGAAGTACGTCGGCACCGTCTTCCGCGACTCGCAGGAGGCGGCGCTCGTCGACACCGCCGTGCTGCGGGTGCTGCGGATCATGCACCAGGTCGGACCGGACGCGCCGGTCTCCGTGTACCTGGAGCACCCCGGGTGGCCCGAGGCGGTGCGGGCGGCGCGCGACGCGCACGTGCGGATGTCGGTGAGCGACGGCGACGACCCGGAGGCGCCGCCGAAGAGCCTGGACGTCCTGCGCATCCAGACCCGCAGCGCGTAGCGCGGGTCCGGCTGGCGGACGGCCGGGGGCGGGGGGCCGCCGGTGTGGGACCCTGTGGGGCATGAACGAGCAGTCCGCCTCCTCGGCCGCCGCGCCGGCCGACCAGTACGTCCTCACCCTCTCGTGCCCGGACAAGCAGGGCATTGTGCACGCCGTGTCCAGCTACCTGTTCATGACGGGCTGCAACATCGAGGACAGCCAGCAGTTCGGCGACCACGACACGGGTCTGTTCTTCATGCGCGTCCACTTCTCGGCCGAGGCGCCGGTGACGGTGGAGAAGCTGCGCGCGAGCTTCGCCGCGATCGGTGACTCCTTCCACATGGAGTGGCAGATCCACCGGGCCGACCAGAAGATGCGCATCCTGCTGATGGTGAGCAAGTTCGGGCACTGCCTGAACGATCTGCTGTTCCGGGCGCGGACCGGGGCGCTGCCCGTGGAGATCGTCGGCGTGGTCTCGAATCACACCGATTTCCAGGAACTGGTGGGTTCGTACAACATCCCCTTCCACCACATTCCGGTGAACAGGGAGAACAAGGCCGAGGGCGAGGCCAGGCTGCTCGAGATCGTCCGCGAGGAGAACGTCGAACTCGTCGTCCTCGCCCGCTACATGCAGGTCCTCTCGGACGACCTCTGCAAGCGGCTCAGCGGGCGGATCATCAACATCCACCACTCCTTCCTGCCGAGCTTCAAGGGCGCGAAGCCGTACCACCAGGCGCACGCGCGGGGCGTGAAGCTGATCGGGGCGACGGCGCACTACGTCACCGCGGACCTCGACGAGGGGCCGATCATCGAGCAGGAGGTCGAGCGGGTCGGGCACGACGTGACGCCGGACCAGCTGGTGGCCGTCGGGCGGGACGTGGAGTGCCAGGCGCTGGCGCGGGCCGTGAAGTGGCACGCCGAGCGCCGGATCCTGCTCAACGGCCGGCGGACGGTCGTCTTCGCCTGACGCGCGCCGCGGTCACCCGGCGGCGGTCACCGCCCGGCGCCGGTCACCGGACGGCGGGGGAGCGCCGCGCGGGCGCCGGGTACCGGACGGCGGGTGATGGGGCCGGCCCGCGCTGCCGCCGTCCTGCGGGGTGTTCAGGCGGAGAGGGGTCCGGCCTCGTCGGTGGTCGCCGTGTCGAGGTCGGCGCGGACGTCGAACAGGCGGCGCACGCCGAGCGCGCCCAGGACACGGTTGACGTGCGAGCCGTCCTCCGCGCCCCGGTCCGGCAGGATCAGCCGGAGCCGGCCCTGGCAGGAGCGGATCAGCCGACGGGCGGCGATCAGCACGCCCACTCCGCTGGAATCGCAGAAGAAGACGTCGGAGAGGTCCACGACCAGGCTGTGGTGTCCCTCGGCCACGACGTCGTGCACCCGCTGGCGCAGCACCGGCGAGGTCATCAGGTCCAGTTCCCCGGAGACCCGGAGCACGGCCCATTCCCCCCGTTCGCCGCCGGTCACGTTGAATGCCACGGCCCTGCCCCTCCGTCCGCCGGATCTCCCGGAACCGCCCAAAAACGGAAGCAGTTCCTACGTTTGCTTCCGGGCGGCTGCCCACCGGCCGTTCCCTGAAACGCGAAGCGGTAAACGGTAGGTGATCAACAATGCTCTTGTTTCGGTCATCGCCGATCATGTTCGATCAGAGTCACCCGCGTCGGGCGTGAAGGATGTGTGAAGGGGGCACTATCACCTGCGGTGCTCCGGGGGGCGCACATCGACACAACGGGGCGTGCACTGTCGGACGTGCCGACTACATTCGGGACGGCAGGGACGACAGGCTGGTCGGGCCGGGCACACGCGAGGGAGGGGACGGAATGGCCGGGAAGGACGTACCACCCCGCTGGGACCGGAAGATGCAACAGCGGCTCGCCCGCGGTGAGGCCGCGGCCCTCGGTGAGCTGTACGACCGGTTCGCCTCCCTGGTGCACGGCCTCGCCCACCGCGTCCTGGGCGCCGACGACGCCGCCGACGCCGTCACCCGCGAGGTCTTCGCCCACGTCTGGGAACACCCCGAGACCTACGACCCCGGACAGGGGCCCCTGCGCACCTGGATCGCCGGCCTCACCCACCGGGCCGCCGTCCGGCGGCTGCGCGACCGGGAGGAGCGGGAGGGGCCCCGGCCCGCGGAACTGGAGGACACCGTCCGCCGCGCCTCGGTCGCCGCCCGCGCCGACTACATCGTCCACTCCATGCCGGCCCCGCTGCGCGACGCCCTGGACCTCGCCTACTCCCGGCGCCGCGACTACCGCCAGACCGCGGCCGACCTCGGCGTCACCGAGGAGGAGGCGCGCCGCCGGCTCCGCCTCGGACTCCAACTGCTGTCCACCGCCCACGACGCCGGCACCCCGCCGGAACACGGAGGTGCGCCGTGAGCGGCGCGGACCGGTCCGAGGCGCACGACGGGCGCGACGACGGCGCGGCGGAGGACCGGCACGCCCGCGAGATCGACGGCGAACAGGCGCACGGCGCCGCCGGGACGGACCCGGCGCACCCGGCCCCCGACGGCACGGGCACCGGCCCCACAGGCACCGGCCCCACAGGCACCGGCGGCGGCGCCGGGAGCGCGTCCCGCGGCACCGGCGCCCCGGGCCCCGCCCGGCAGCCCCGGATACCCACGCCCCGCCTCTCCGTCGAGGACGGCGGGCACGCGCTGCCCCTCCTCGCCGGCCCGGTGGAGCCGGAGCCCGCACCGGCCGCCCTCTCGCACGGCGTCCTGAAGTCGCTCCTCGGCGCCTGGGCGCTGGCCGCCTGTTCGGCGGCGGAGACCGCGGCCGTCGAGGAACACCTGGGTGACTGCGGCGGCTGCGCCGACGAGGCCCGCCGGCTGCGCGAGGCGGTCGGCCTGCTGCACCAGCCGGAGAGCCTCGACCTGAACCCCGCACTGCGCAACCGTGTCCTGCGGAACTGCCTGAGCCGCCGGCCGCCGCGCATCCCGGTGCCCGACTGGGCGGTGCCCTACGACGCCGAGACCGCCCGCCTGGACGCGCTGCTCCAGGACTTCGGTGACGCCGAGTGGCACGCGCCGGTGCGGCTGCGCTGGTTCGACGCGGACCGGCCGACGAGCCGCCGTACGACCGTCGCCGGGGTCATCGCGCACCTGCTGTCGGTCGACGGGCTGGTCGCGACGGCGCTCGGCCTGGAGGACCCGCTCCCCGCCGCGCCCGGGCCCAAGGACGGCGCCGGCGGCCCGGCCGGGCGCACGGAGGCGTACTGGCGGGCCTCCCGCTTCCCGCCGACCCGCGCGGTCCGCGGACCGTGGCGCGAGCAGAGCCACAGCCTGGTGCGGACGGTGTCCTTCACGGGCAGCCATGCCGGCGGACTGCCGGTGGCGTACGGCGGCTTCGCCCTGCCCCTGCACGACGCGATGCTGGACCGCGCCTTCGAGTGCTGGGTGCACGCCGCGGACATCGCGGAGGCGGTGCACTACCCGTACGAGCCGCCGGCCGCGCAGCACCTCAACCGCATGATCGACCTCGCGGCCCGGCTGCTGCCGGTGGTGCTGGCCGAACGCCGCCGCGCGGGTCTGTCCGTGCCGGACGGCCCGACACCCCACCTGGTGGCGGCCGGCGCCCCCGGACGCAGTCTGCGCCTGGAGATCGAGGGCGCCGCGGGCGGGGAGTGGCTGATTCCCCTCGACTCACCGGCGGCGGTGGGCTCCGCCGACCACGAGGTGGCCCATGTCGCCCTGGACGGCGTGGAGTTCTGCCAGCTGGCCGCGGGTCACCTCTCGCCGGAGGAGGCGGCGGCGGGGCAGCACGGCGACCGCCGGGCGATCAGGGACGTACTCTTCGCCACGGCGAGCCTGAGCAGGATGTGACCGAGGCGCGCCGGGGAACCACCGTGCGCCCGCCCAAAAGCTTTGGCCTGTGATGTCGCGGATCGTGGCGCGCTGACATCACAGAGCGTTGATACCGGGTTGTGTCCATACCGCGACTTGTCACGGCCTGGAGTCGGCCGCCCGCTCGGGTACCTTGTGTGGGATGCGAGTGGCTGCGCGGACGAGCCGGGCCGGTGATGCCCCTGGGGCGAAGCCGGGCCGTGCGGTGCGCGCCGCCGCTGACAGGGCGGTCGGGCCTCCGGCCGCCGCATGTTCGACTCCCCGGCACGAGCGTCGCACAGTATGCCGCACGCGTACTCCTTCGCGCGGGAATATGCCCGAAGCGCTTGTTGGGGTGACTGTACGTCAACCATGCTGTCTCGCAAGGGAGTCACACAACGTGACCCTTGCTCTGGCCGTTGTCCTGGCCATGCAAGAAATGGCTACGATCGTGGCCCTCGTCGTGATCGCCGCCGCGGCTGACGCCGTGACGCGCGGCCGGCGCGGGGTCATGTGTCCGCCGGTTCGGATGGTGTGAGCGGTGCAGGTGCTTCAAGTGCAGCTGGAGATCCGGCCCGACCCCGCGGAGGTGGGACGGGCCAGGAAGTGGGCCCGCTCGCGGCTCGCCGGGTCGGGGATAACGGCCGACGAACCGCTGGCCGAGACGCTGATCCTGCTCGTCTCCGAGCTGGTGACCAACGCCGTGGTGCACACCGGCCGGCCGGCCGTGCTGCGCCTGTGCCTGCCCGGCCCGGTGGCCGGACGCGGCACGTCGGCCACGGTACGGGTGGAGGTGGCCGACACCAGTTCCCGCGCGCCCGTGGCCCGTTGTGCCGGCGACGACGCCACCGGCGGCCGCGGCCTGGCCCTCGTGGACTGCCTCGCCGATCGCTGGGGCTGGAGTCCCGACGGCGCCGGGAAGAGCATCTGGTGCGAGTTGGACCGCTGTTCGAAGCCACGGGACAACGTCGCGACGGCGTACGGGGGCGCACTGTCCGCGTACGAGGGCTTCGCGTTCGAGGCGGTGTAGTCCGCCCGCGCCGTGGTGCGCCGGTGGTGCACCCGTGCGCGGGGTCCGCGCACAGGATGGGGACCGCCGCCGCCCGTAACGGCGTTGACGTGCGCCGGCCGGCTGATCAGGCTGGTGGGCGTCGGTCCGCCGCGAGGGGACGGCGAGGGCCCGGGTGACGGCGGCCCTCGTCGAGCGCGGGTCGCGTCGGAGGGCGGCGCGCGCGGGACGCGCGGGGGGCGCGCCGCCAACCGTGCCCGCCCGCTCCCGGCACACGGCGCCCCGCTCCTCCACAGGCTGTGGACAGAACTCCGCCACCCGGCGGGACGATCCCCCGGCCGGGATCAGGCGCCGCCCCCCGCCCGGAACGTCCGCCGGTACGCCGTCGGCGTCACCCCGAGCACCCGCAGGAGGTGCTGCCGCATCGACTGAGCCGTGCCGAAACCCGCCTCCCGCGCCACCCGGTCCATGGACAGACCGGTGGACTCCAGCAGGTGCCGGGCGCGTTCCGTGCGTTGCCGGGTGAGCCACTGGCCGGGGCTGACCCCGACCTCCTCCCGGAAGCGGCGGGTGAACGTGCGCACCGACATGGCCTCCTGCCCGGCCATGTCCCGCAGCTGGATCGGCTCGTGCAGCCGGCCGAGCGCCCAGGCGCGGGCGGCGGCCGTCGTGGCCAGCCCCGGGTCGGGGACCGGACGGTGGATGTACTGGGCCTGGCCGCCGTCCCGGTGGGGCGGTACGACCATGCTCCGGGCGACCTCGTTGGCGGCGGCCGTGCCGAGGTCGCGGCGGACCATGTGCAGGCACAGGTCGATGCCGGCGGCCACCCCGGCCGAGGTCAGCACGTCGCCGTCGTCGACGAACAGCACGTCCGGGTCGACCCGCACCCGGGGGAACAGTCGCTGGAGGTGTTCCGCGTGGGCCCAGTGCGTGGTCGCCGGGCGGCCGTCGAGGTGGCCGGCGGCGGCCAGGACGTAGGCGCCGGTGCAGATGGAGGCCAGGCGGGTGCCGGGGCGGATGCGCGCGAGGGCGGCGGCCAGCTCGTCGGTGAGCCGGCCCTCGTCGTGGACCGGGCCGCGCTCGTACGACGCCGGGACGATCACCGTGTCGGCCGTGGCCAGCGCCTCCGGGCCGTGGGCGACGTGCACCGCGAAGTCGGCGTCCGTCTCGACCGGGCCGGGCGGTCGCACCGAGCAGGTCACCACCTCGTACCGCTGCCGCCCCTCGGCGTCCCGCGGGCGGCCGAAGATCCGGTGCGGGATGCCGAGTTCGAACGGGAGCAGGCCGTCCAGGGCGAGGACGGCGACCCGGTGCGGCCGGAAGTCACCTGCGACGGTCATGGCCCGATCCTAGCGAAGGCTGTCCCTCGGGCCACTCGTCGCGCACGGGCGGGAACCCGAGGCTGGGTGACGTGACTCGGACAACCCCAGCCCCCGCCCCCGCCCCCGTCCAGGCCCCGCCCACCCGGCGCCGCCGGGTGCACCGCGCCTGGTTCGTCGCCGCCGTCACCTTCGTCACGATCATCGGCGCGGCGGCCTTCCGTTCCCTGCCCGGCCTGCTCATCGACCCGCTGAACCAGGAGTTCGGCTGGTCGCGCGGGACGATCGGCGCGGCCGTCTCCCTCAATCTCGCGCTGTACGGCCTCACCGCGCCCTTCGCCGCCGCGCTGATGGACCGCTTCGGCATCCGGCGCGTGGTCGCCGTCGCGCTCACCGTGATCGCGGCCGGTTCCGGACTGACCGTGTGGATGACGGCGCCCTGGCAACTGTGGCTGTGCTGGGGCCTGCTGGTCGGTCTCGGGTCCGGCTCCATGGCGCTGGCCTTCGCCGCGACCGTCACCAACCGTTGGTTCACCGAGCGGCGCGGCCTGGTCAGCGGCATCCTCACCGCGGCCTCCGCCTCCGGACAGCTGATCTTCCTGCCGCTGCTGTCCCGGATCGTCGAACGGCACCACTGGCGGCCCGCCGCGGTGACCGTCGCCCTGGCCGCCCTCGCCGTGGTCCCCTTCGTCTGGCTGCTGCTGCGCGACCACCCGGCCGACGTGGGCGAGATGCCGTACGGGGCACGAGAGTTCGTGCCCAAGCCGCCGCCCGTCACCGGCGCCGCCCGCCGCACGCTGGCCGTCCTGTCCGCGGCCGCCCGCACCGGCACCTTCTGGCTGCTCGCCGGCACCTTCGCGATCTGCGGCGCCTCCACCAACGGCCTGGTCCAGACCCACTTCGTGCCCGCCGAGCACGACCACGGGATGCCCGTGACGACGGCGGCCTCGCTGCTCGCGGTGATCGGCGTGTTCGACGTCGTCGGCACGATCGCCTCCGGGTGGTTCACCGACCGGTTCGAACCGCGCCGCCTGCTCGCCGTCTACTACGCCCTGCGCGGCCTGTCGCTGCTCTTCCTGCCGATGCTGCTGGGTCCCGCCCTGCATCCGCCGATGCTCTTCTTCGTCGTCTTCTACGGCCTGGACTGGGTGGCCACCGTGCCACCCACCCTCGCCCTGTGCCGCGAACGGTTCGGCGAGGACAGCGCCATCGTGTTCGGCTGGGTGCTCGCCTCCCACCAGGTCGGTGCCGCTCTCGTCGCCTACCTCGGCGGCCTCGCCCACGACGTCCTCGGCTCCTACGACCCGGTCTGGTACGCCTGCGGTGCCCTGTGCGCGGCGGCGGCCCTGATGTCCCTGGTGATCCGCCGCCGGCCGGCCGCCCTGCCGGCCGTCGCGTGAGGACGCCGTCCGGCCGGGTCAGCCCCGGGCGGGTCGGCCCCGGCCGGTTCAGCCCCGGGCGGGCAGGCCCTTCGCGACGGCCCGGGCGATCCGGCGCGCGTCGAGGGCCAGCTCCCGCAGCATCCCGCTGATCGGGTTGGTGAACCCGGTGAAGTACAGGCCGGGCGCCCCGGCGGGCGTGCGGCCGCCGTGCGCCACCGGCCGCCCGTGCTCGTCCAGCACCCCGAGGTGCCCGACGAGCCCCTCCAGCGCCCGGACGTACCCGGTCGCCGCGATCACCACGTCGGGCGTGATGCGGCCGCCGTCGGCCAGGACCACCTTGCCGTCCTCGAACGCCTCCACCGCGGCGACGATCTCCACCCGGCCCCGGCGCACGGCGTCGACGAGGCCGACGTCCTGGACCGGGATCGCGCCCTGCCGCACCCTGCTGTACAGGCCGGTGTCCGGGCGCGGCAGCCCGTGCGCCGACAGGTCGGGGGTGCTGAGCCGGGTCACCGGTCCGGCCAGCCGGTCCACGAGCCGCACCGGCAGCCGCCGGACCAGCACCCCGGTGTACTGGGCGGCCCAGCCGAGGGTCGAGCGGCGCAGGATGTGCGGCACCGTGCGCACCGCCAGCCGCACCCGCGCGGCTCCGCCCTCCACCAGGTCGACGGCGATCTCGGCACCGGTGTTGCCGATGCCGACGACGAGCACGTCCCGGCCGGCGTACGGCGTGGGGGCGCGGTACTCGCCGGCGTGCAGGAACTCCCCGGTGTACGTCTCGCGGCCGGGCCAGTCGGGGACGCGCGGGGTGTGGTTGTGGCCGGTGGCGACGACCACCGCGGTGCCGGTCAGCTCCCGCCCGCCGGAGGCGTGCAGCAGCCAGCCGCCGTCCCCGGTCGGCTCGACGCGGTGCACCTCGACCCCGGTGACGATCTCCAGACGGTGGTGTTCGGCGTACTTCTCCAGGTAGCGCACCACGTCGTCCCGGGCCACCCAGCGTCCGAACCGCCGCGGGAAGGCGAGGCCGGGCAGCGCGGACAGCCTCCGGGTGGTGTGCAGCCGCAGCCGGTCGTAGTGCCGGCGCCAGGAGGAGGCCACCCGGTCGGACCTCTCCAGCACCACGGCCCGCACGCCCCGGGCCCGCAGCGCGTGGGCGACGGCCAGGCCGCCCGGACCCGCGCCGATGACGTAGACCGGGCGGTCGGCGGGGGTGGGCGGGAGGGGGACGGGGGCGGGACGGGAGACGGCCATGAGCGGGAGCGTAATCACCCACCAGGTTGATGGGTCTCGGTCAAGCCCACAATCGGTTGCGGATTGATCACGGACCGGACCATCCCGTCCCGGCCCTCAGGGCCAGAGCAGGACCCGGCTCCAGCCGAAGCCCGTGCTCCGGTACTCCAGCCGGACGTGCTGCCGGCGGGCGTCGCCCTGGAAGAACTCCACCGTCTCCGGGCGGACCCGGTACAGCGTCCAGGTCGGTGACGGCTCGTCCGGGTGCTCCCGCGCCCGCTCCCACGCCGCCTCCGAGGCCTCCCGCAGCTCCGCCACCGAGGACAGCTCCTCGCTCTGCCGCCCGGTCAGCGCGGCGGCCAGCGCGCCGGTGGAACGGGCGTGCAGATCGGCCTGGCCCTCGGGCGCCGGCGCCGCCGCCACCGGCCCCCGCACCCGGACCTGCCGGCCGAGCGCCGGCCAGTAGAAGGTGAGGGCGGCGTACGGACGGGCGTCCAGGTCGCGGCC
Source organism: Streptomyces sp. NPDC100445 (assembly GCF_044759735.1). Classification (NCBI taxonomy): domain Bacteria; kingdom Bacillati; phylum Actinomycetota; class Actinomycetes; order Kitasatosporales; family Streptomycetaceae; genus Streptomyces; species Streptomyces sp. NPDC100445. The sequence goes on from NZ_JBIVZV010000005.1 coordinate 238,017, forward strand.
CTTGCGGCTGGTGGCGTGGGTCGCGAAGGACCAGCCGTCCGCGTCGGCGCCGTGCAGCATCACGATGCGCGCGTCCGGCCGGCCCTCCTCGTCCGCGGTCGCCAGCGACATGGTGTGCGGCTCCGGCTGCCCCGCCGCGACCGCCTCCGCGAACCAGTCCGTGAACAGGGTCAGCGGGGTCGGGGGCGCCGTGTCCGGGTCGAAGGGGCGCAGCTCGGTCACCCCGGGGTCCCAGACGCGCAGCGAGCGGAGGAGTGCGTGGAGGTCCTTTTGTGCCATGGGGCGAGTATCACCGTTGAGCCCGGTCCCACTCCCGCCCGGCGCCCGGGAACCCTAGAGCGTCGCCAGCCGTTCCACCAGCAGCAGGGCGCCGATGCCCAGCATCGCCGCCCCGGAGGTGCGGGTCACCGCGCGCGCCGCCGCGGGGCGGGCGGCGAGCAGGGTGCGGGCGAGGCCGCCGACGGTGAGGTAGACGGCCGCGCAGCACGCCATGTGGAGCAGTCCGAGCGCGGCGGTCTGCGCGGGCACGGGCAGGTGCGCGCCCCGCAGGGTGAGGAACTGGGGGAGGACCGACAGGTAGAGCAGCAGGCCCTTGGGGTTCAGGCCGCTGATCGTGGCGCCGCGCAGGAACGGCCGCCCGGCCGGCGGGGGCGCGTCGGCGGCGCCGGGGACCGCCGGGCGGCGCAGGACGCCCCAGCCCAGCCACAGCAGGTAGCCGGCGCCGGCCACGGTCAGCGCCGTCAGCAGCCCGGGGGAGCCCGCCACCAGCACCGCGAGGCCGGCCGCCGCCAGGGCCGTGTGCAGGGCGTATCCGCAGACCAGACCCGCCACGGCGCGCGGGACCGGGCCGCCGCGCAGGGCGCCCGCGATGACGTACGCCCAGTCGGCGCCCGGCACGCACACCAGCAGCAGGTCCACCGCGAGGAAGGAGAGGAGCAGTCCCGAGTCCATGCCGGGGACATTAGGCGTGAATGGCCCGAAAGTGTTCCCGAAGTTTGCCCATGATCGCGCACTCTGGGCAAATATCTTCTTCATGGACGACGTGGACCGGAAAATCCTTGCCGAGCTCCAGCAGGATGGGCGGCTGACCGTGACGGAGCTGGCCGCCCGGGTGCGGCTGAGCGTCTCGCCCTGCCACCGGCGGCTGCGGGAGCTGGAGCGGTCCGGTGCCATCCAGGGCTACCGCGCGGTGGTGGACGCGACAGCCCTCGGACTGAACTTCGAGGCACTGGTCTTCGTGTCCATGCGCCAGGAGGACCGGGACACGGTCGCCGGGTTCGAGCGGGCGGTCGGCGAGCTGGAGCACGTGCTGGACGCCCAGCGGCTCTTCGGGGAACCGGACTACCTGCTCCGGGTCGCCACCGCGGACCTGGCCGCCTTCCAGCGGCTGTACGACGAGCGGCTGGCGACCCTGCCGGGGGTGCAGCGGCTGACGTCGACGCTGGTGATGAAACACGTGGTGCGGGACCGGCCGTTGCCGGCCTGAACGACAACAGGCGGTGGTCCACCTCGGGTGGGCCACCGCCTGCCGGACAGGACGTGTGCGGGTGATGAGGAGCGTGCGCTACTTGCTCGGCTTCCGTCCGGTCACCCCCAGGTGCACCAACAGCGCCAGGGCGGGCCTGAGTTCGGCCGCCTTCACGCCCCAGGAGGCGGGTCCCTTCTGGTGTCCGGCCACCGCCGCGAGCATGGCGACCAGCGCACCGGCCACCGCCGCCGGGTTGACGTCCTTGTCGACCCGGCCCTTGGCCTGGAGCTCCGCGATGGAGTCGGCGAGGGAGCTGTTCACCGAGCTGAGGATCTTCGTGCGGATCTTGGAGAACCGTTTATCCCCCTCGGCGGCACCGAGGTCGATCACCCGCAGGATCGCGTCGTTGCGGCGCCAGAAGTCCAGGAACCCGTCGACGAGTTCCTGGGCGGTCTGCCAGCCCGACCGGCCGGCCCAGGTGCGTCCCTCGAGCAGCCCGGTCAGCCCCGTGCCCTCCGCCGCCATCTGCTCGGCGACCTCCAGCACGGCGCCCTCGACGTCCGGGAAGTACTGGTAGAAGGTCGCGGGCGACGTCCCCGCCCTGCGGGCGACATCGATGACCTTGACGTCCCGGTAGGGGGAGGAGCTGAGCATCTCGCTGAGGCAGTCGAGCAGCTTCTGCCGGGTCGCCTGCCCACGCCGACCGGCCACGCGGCCGTCGACGGTACGCACTTGTCCTGTCATGTCGTCAGCTTACCGAGGGGGGATGGGAGCGCGATTCGGCCGACTGCAAATGGGGTGCGGGGGCGGATCAGGGATGGTGTGCCTGGTCTGCGCGGTGCGCGCCGCCCGGTTACTTTGACGACATGGCCGAAAACAGGGCATCCACGAATGAAGAGGTGTACGGGGAGGGCGTCCCCTGCTGGGTGGACGCCCAGCTGCCCGACGTCGAGGCGGGCAAGCGGTTCTACGGCGCTCTCTTCGGGTGGACCTTCGAGGAGGCCCACGGCTCCGGGGTGTGGGCCCGGCTGGACGGCGGGCTCGTCGCCTCGCTCGCCCCGAAGTCGGACGGCCGCATGCCCACCGTCTGGACCGTCTCCTTCGCCACCTCGGACGCCGACGCCCTCGGCCGGCGGATCACCGCGGCCGGCGGACAGGTGGTCATGGCCCCGTTCCCGGTGGGCGACCTCGGGATCGCCGCCCTGGCCGCCGACCCCGAGGGCGCGGTGTTCGGGCTGTGGCAGCCCGGCACCCACCGCGGCTTCGACCGGCGCCACGAGCCCGGCACGTTCGTCTGGGCCGAGCTGTACACCCGGGACACCGCCGGCGCCAACGCCTTCTACGGCGCCCTCTTCCACGACGCCCTCTTCGGCGGCGGCGCCGGACCCGACTTCGGCCGCGCGGAGGTCACCGAGGTGTTCCCGGCCGAGATGCCCCCGCACTTCCTCACCCACTTCCGGGTCACCGGGCTCACCGGCGCCCTGGAGGCCGTGGGCCGGCTCGGCGGGCGGGTGCAGGCGCCACCCTTCGAGACGTCGTACGGGCGCGTGGCCGTCGTCATCGACAATCAGGGGGCGTCGTTCGCGCTGCTGGAACGGTGACGCGTCCGCTTTGGCGTGAGACACCCCGATATCCGACCGGGTTCGCAACCGGCCGCCCGGCCAGGAAGAATCAGGGTGCGTGCCGCCGCGGCGGTGCGGTGGTGAGACGCTGCACTTCGGTCGCGTACATATGTGGGTGGCGCGGCTCGTACGGGGAGGTGGCAGGCAAGTGGTGGATCAGCTGACGCAGCACGATCCGCGGCGGATCGGGCCGTTCGAGGTGCTGGGCCGGCTGGGGGCCGGCGGCATGGGGCTGGTCTATCTCGCGCGCTCGGCGTCCGGCCGGCGCGTGGCGATCAAGACGGTGCGCACCGAGCTGGCCGAGGACCAGCTCTTCCGGGTCCGCTTCACCCGCGAGGTGGAGGCGGCCCGCGCGGTCTCCGGCTTCTACACCGCGGCCGTGGTCGACGCCGACCCGCGGGCCGCCGTGCCCTGGCTGGCCACCGCCTACGTGCCCGCGCCGTCGCTGGAAGAGATAGTGAACGAGTGCGGGCCGCTCCCGGCGCAGGCCGTGCGCTGGCTCGCGGCCGGCGTCGCCGAGGCCCTCCAGTCCATCCACGGCGCGGGCCTGGTCCACCGCGACCTCAAGCCGTCCAACGTCCTCGTCGTCGAGGACGGCCCCCGGGTGATCGACTTCGGTATCGCCTCCGGTGTCTCCAACACCCGGCTGACGATGACGAACGTCGCCGTCGGCACCCCCGCCTACATGTCCCCGGAGCAGGCCAAGGACTCCCGCAGCGTCACCGGCGCCAGTGACGTCTTCTCCCTCGGCTCCATGCTCGTCTTCGCGGCCACCGGCCACCCGCCCTTCCACGGCGCCAACCCGGTCGAGACCGTCTTCATGCTGCTGCGCGAGGGCCCGGACCTCACCGGTCTGCCGGACGAGCTGCGTCCGCTGATCGAGCTCTGCATGCAGATGGAGGCCACCGGCCGGCCCAGCCCCGCCGACCTCCAGGCGCAGCTCGCCCCGCACCTGTTCGGCTCCGGCTCCGACGACAGCGGCACCGCCTCCGCCTGGCTGCCGGAGAAGGCGGTCGCGCTGATCGAGACCCGGCGCGGCGGCCGTACGGCCGTCAGGGCCGCCCCGGTCACCGCCGGCGGCCCGGGCAGCGGCGGCCGGCAGGCCGTTCCCCCGCCGCCGCCCTACGACCCCCCGGTCCCGGCGCACACCCCGGCCGGCGCCCCCGACACCGGCCCGGTCCGGCTGGTCGGCGCCCCGGTGCCCATCGGTCCCGGCCCCCGGGTCGCCGACGCCCGCGCCGCCGCCGTCAAGGCGCCCCCGCCCGAGGCCGGCCTGGTGGCCGGCTGGTCCCGGCCCCGCCCCGGCGTGGCCGGCGCGGACCCCGCCGTACCGCCCGTGCCGGTGGTGCCCCCGGAGACACCGGGCGGCTGGCGCCCCTGGCGGTTCCGCATGTCCAACGACGTCTGGGGCACCCCGTCGGTCGACGGCGACCTGGTCTACGTCACCTCCTTCGAGGTGCACGCCCTGGACGTGGCCACCGGCCGCCGCCGGTTCAAGACCCGGGACGTGGCCTGGTCCATGGCGGTCGCGGACGGCCGGGTCCACGCCTCCGACGGCCCCACCCTGTTCGCCCTGGACGCCCGCGAGGGCACCGACCTGTGGCGGCTGTCCACGGACGCCTGGGTGTACTCCCTGAACGCCGACCGCGGCACCGTCGTCACCGGCACCCGGGGCGGCGGCGCCCAGGCCTGGGACGCGGCCGGCGGCCGGAAACTGTGGGAGATCACCGGCTGCCAGACCGACTTCGAGTCCCCCGAGGCGGGCCCGGTCGTCCACGACGGCACGGTCTACGTGTGGCAGGACGCCCGGCTGCGCGCCCTGGAGGCCCGCACCGGCGAGGAACGCTGGTCGTACCCCGTCGGTGACGCGGCGTCCTGCGGCGGCGTCCCGGTCCGGATCGCCCCGGCCGCCGACGGCTGCGTCTACCTCTCCGCCGGCACCCGGGTCCTCGCCGTCGAGGCGGCGAGCGGCATGGTCCGCTGGCACTTCGAGGCCCCCGCGGTCTTCCTGTGCCCACCCGCGTACGCCCCGGGCCCGGCCGTCACCGGCGGCGGTGTCTACCTCGCCGACTACCTCGGCACGGTCTACGCCCTCGACGCCGCCGACGGCCGCGACCGCTGGCGCATCGCGACGGAGAGCCGCTCCTCGGTGGAGCCGGTCCTGGTGGCCGCCGGGCACGTGCACGTCGGCAGCGGGAAGGGGCTGTACACCCTGGACGCGGTCACCGGCACGCCCAAGTGGCGTTTCCAGGCGGGCGGTGACGTCGTCGGCGCGCCCGCCGTGGCGGAGGGCCGCATCCACTTCGGCTCCACCGACCACCTGCTGTACACCCTGAAGGCCGACGACGGCCGACTGCGCTGGAAGCTCGCCACGGGTGGCGAGATCACCGGCTCACCGGTCGTCCGGGACGGAGTGGTGTACGCGTGCAGCAAGGACCGCTGCGTGTACGCGCTGGACGCGGAGAAGGGCACGGGCACCGCGCGGACCGCGTAGTGCGCGACGGCCGTCGCACCGGTGTACACGGAAAGGGTTCCGGACGGCGGCCGTCCACGGCCGACGCTACCCCCGCCGCCCGGCACCCGCCAGACGTACGGGCCGCGTTGCCGCGGCCCGTGGACATGCCTCGGCCGCGACGGCTCCCCCTCCGCGCCGCCGCGGCCGATTTCCCCCGTGGGATGAGAGGCCGGTCAGGCCGTCTCGTCGGTGGCGTGGGAGTTGTCCGGCTTCACCTCGCCGGTGGTCCCGTCACCCGAGACGGGGCTCAGCTTCACCGGCTGGATGGTGGCGTGGCTGTTCAGCGTGGTGATCTCGGCGGCGTCGGTGGTGGCCGCTGCCTCGGTGGTCTGGTTGTCGTTCATGACTTCGCTCCCCTGAAAGTACGTACGCCGTGGGCTGGAAGGCCCGCCCGGCACTCCCCCGAGTGCCGCCGGACGGGCCTTTCGGCCGCTACACCTTACGGTGCGGCCGCTCGCCGACCCGCGTGCCCCCCGACGCGACGGATCGACAGCACGAGAGTGCCCTGCGGCGATAAACGAACGATGAACGCGCGCGGCGTCAGGCGAGGGCGCACGGCTGGAGCAGGGACCTGACCTCCTCGGCCTCCGCGGCCTTCAGGGCGTCGAAGATCTCCAGCGCCTCCTGCCAGCACACCTGCGCCCGGCCGGGCTGCCCGATGCCGGTGAGGGCGCGGCCCAGCACGGTGAGCACGTTCCCGCGCCGCCAGTCGCCCCCGACCTGGCGCAGCAGGGCGAGCGCCGTCTCGGCGTCGGTCGCGGCCTGCGCCGGGCGCCCGGCGGCCAGGGCGAGCTCCGCGAGCCGGAACAGCGCCATGCCCTCCCACAACCGCTGCCGGCTGTCCCGGAACACCGAGAGCGCCTCGTCCAGACGTTCGGCGGCCTGCTCGTACCGGCCGCACTGGGTGAGCGCCAGCCCCAGCGCGTACCGCCCGTTGGCGCCCTTGAGGGCGTGCCCCATGTCGTCGTACATGTCGGTGCCCTGCTGGGCCAGGGCGACGGCGCTGCGGGTGTGGCCCATGGCCAGCCGGATCCGCGAGAGGTTGCACAGGGCGCTGGCCTCGCCGGGGCGGTCCCCGCAGGAGCGGAAGCTGTCGATGGCGCGGGTCAGGTGCCGCTCGCCGTCCTCGAACCGGCCCTGGTACAGGGCGATGATGCCCAGCATGTTGGAGGCCCAGCAGCAGGGGAGCGGGTCGCCCGTCAGGTCCGCGAGCCGCAGCGCCTCGCACGCCTCCTCGTCGGCGAGTTCGAACCGGCCGGTCAGGTGGTGGGCGTTGGCCAGGGTGACGAGGGCGCGCGCCTCCGCGTGCCGGTCGGCCGCCGCCCGTGCCGCGGCGCGGATGGAGGCGCCGGTCGCCTCGTACTCCCGGGAGTTGGCGCCGGACTCGGTCAGGTCGATGGCGGCCCACAGCAGGTCCACGGCGCGCCGGAGGCGGCCGGGGGCCGTGGACTGCCGCACGCACGCGAGCAGGGTGGTGGCCTCGGCGTACAGCCAGTCGCGGGCCTGGTGCCGGTCGTCGAAGGTCAGCCCCGGGTACGCCGTGGCCTCCCGGTGGTCCACCAGGCGGTCGCCTGGCCGCTCGATCGCGTAGACGCCCGCCGCCGTCGCCAGGTAGAAGTCCAGCAGCCGGGAGAGCGCCGCCTCCCGCTCGCTCGGCGGCTGTTCGTCGCGCTCCGCGCAGGACCGGGCGTAGAGGCGGACCAGGTCGTGGAAGCGGTAGCGGCCGGGCGCCGCCGACTCCAGCAGGGAGGTGTCCACGAGGGACTCCAGGAGGTCCTCCGTGTCGTCCGCGGGGAGGTCCAGGACCGCTGCCGCCGCCGTCAGGGACAGGTCGGGGCCGTCGGCCAGGCCGAGCAGGCGGAAGGCGCGGGCCTGCGCGGGTTCCAGTTGGCCGTAGCCCAGCTCGAAGGTGGCCTTCACGGCGAGGTCGCCGGCCTGGAGCTCGTCCAGGCGGCGGCGCTCGTCGGCGAGCTTGGCGGCCAGCACGGACACCGTCCAGGTGCGGCGGGCGGCCAGCCGGGAGGCGGCGATCCGGATGGCGAGGGGCAGGAATCCGCAGGCGGCGACCACGTCCAGCGCGGCCTCGCGTTCCGCGGCGACCCGCTCCTCGCCCACGATGCGGGTGAACAGGCACAGGGCCTCGTCGGGGGACATCACGTCCAGGTCGACCAGGTGGGCCCCGGCGAGGTCGAGCATCCGGACCCGGGAGGTGACCAGGGCGGCGCAGCCCTCCGTGCCGGGCAGCAGGGGCCGCACCTGGGCGGCGTCCTTGGCGTTGTCCAGCAGGACCAGGACCCGGCGGCCGTCGAGGACCGAGCGGTACAGGGCCGCCCGTTCGGCCAGGGAGTCGGGGATCGCGCCCTCGGCGGTGCCGAGGGCGCGCAGGAAGGAGCCGAGGACGGTCTCCGGTTCGGCGGGGCGGGGGCCCGCGCCCTGGAGGTCGACGTACAGCTGGCCGTCGGGGAAGGCGGTGCGGGCGCGGTGGGCCACGTGCACCGCCAGGGTGGTCTTGCCGACGCCGCCGATGCCGGCCAGCGCCGACACCGCCATCACCCGCCCTTCCGTCTCCGACGCCGAGGACAGCACCTCGCTCAGCTCCGACACGAACGCGGCCCGGCCGGTGAAGTCGGGTACGGACGCCGGGAGCTGGGCCGGGCGGACGGACGCCGCGGCGGGCTCGGCGACGGGGGCCGAGGGCTCGGCCAGGGCCGGGTCGGCCCGGAGGATGCGCTGCTGGAGCTCGCGCAGGCCGGGGCGCGGGTCGACGCCGAGTTCCTCGTCCAGCAGGCGGCGGGTGTCGGCGTAGACGGCGAGGGCCTCCGCCTGCCGGCCGCTGCGGTAGAGGGCCAGCATCAGCAGTTCGCGCAGGCGCTCGCGCAGCGGGTGGGCGGCGGTCAGGGCCGTCAGCTCCGAGACGGCCTCGGCGTGGCAGCCCTGTTCCAGGTCCATGTCGAGGCGGGCCTCCAGCAGGCCGAGGCGCCACTCCTCCAGCCGGGCCCGCTGGCCCTCGGCGTAGGGGCCGGGGACGCCCGCGAGCGGTTCGCCGTCCCACAGCGCCAGGGCCCTGTTCAGCAGGGCGCGGGCCTGGGAGAGGTCCCCGGCGCCCCGGGCCTTCTCCGCCTGCGTCGCCAGGCCCTGCGCGACCGCCGCGTCCAGCGCGCCCTCGCCGAGGCCGCGGACGGCGTAGCCGCCGGACTCGCTGATCAGCGCGCCGGGGTCCAGGATCTTGCGCAGCCGGGACGCGTAGGTGCGGACCGCCGCCAGCGCCTGGGACGGCGGTTCGGACCCCCACAGCGCGTCGATCAGTTCCGCCGCCGTGGCCGTGCGGCCCCCGCGCAGCAGGAGGGCGGCGAGCAGGGCGCGTTGCTGGGGTGAGCCCGTGCTGAGCGCCTCCTCGCCGCGCCAGGCCCGTACCGGGCCGAGCACGCCGAAGCGCAGCGGGGCCGCCTCCGTGCCGGCCGTGGAGCCGGCACGCCGCTGCTCGGGTACTCGCGGCCGACCGTCCATGCGTTCGTCCCCCTCGGCATCACGAACAACCCCGCCAGTTTGCCTTGTTCCGCGGAGCCGCGTCAGCCGTGGGAGACGCCGATCACAGGTGAGGGGTTCCGGTCCACAAGGCCCTCACACGGTCTCCGCATCCGGTCCGCGCGGCGACGGCTGCTGACACACCGTCAAGCGCCCGTGTACGTACGGAACATATGACCTAAGGCGTCTCCGGCCGGTCCGTCAGGTCCACCCGGATCGTCAGCAGGTCGGTGCCGAACGCCCGTACCGCCGCGCTGTTGAGGCGCGGCAGGGAACGCAGCCGGGCCACCGCGTCGTCGTCGGGAAGGAGATGGGCGGTGCCGTGGTGCCAGCGGCCGGCGACGCGGACGCGGACCCGGGGGTCGGCCTCGATGTTGCGCACGTACTGCGACCTGCGGCCGAACTCCGACACCAGCCAGAAGGAGTCGCCGATCCGGCGTCCGCCGACCGGGGTCGGCCGGGGCAGGCCGGAGGTGCGGCCGGTGGTCTCCAGCAGGGTCTGGAACGGCAGGCGCCGGTTCAGCGGGTTGGCGACGTACCGCTGCAAGCGGGTCACGAAGCGGTGCTTGAGATCGGCGCGGCCTGACATGTCCGGCGGTACTCCTGCTCTGCGCGGGCACGGGCCGCGCGGCGTGGGAACGCCGACCGGGCCCCGTGCGGGGTGTGTCACGCGGCCGCGGTCGCGCGGCGCACGCCTGCCAGCGTCCTCCGCGGCCCGGGCGGACGCAACGGGGGTGCCGGTGGAGCGCGAGGGGGTGGCGGAGCCGGCAGACCCCGGAGTCACGGTTCCGACCGGTCGGTATGGACAGGCGGCCCGGGGCCCGGTACAGCTGCCCCATGCGTATCTCCGTCACGGTCTTCCTCACCGACGAGACCGTCACCCCGACCCGTCTCGCCCGCGAACTCGAGGCCCGCGGCTTCGCCGGCCTGTACCTCCCGGAACACACGCACATCCCCGTGGAGCGCACCAGCCCGTACCCCGCCGGCGGCGACCTGCCCCGCGAGTACGGCCGCACCCTCGACCCGTTCGTCGCCCTCGGCCAGGCCGCCGCCGTCACCGAACGCCTCGGCATCGGCACCGGCATCACCCTGGTCGCCCAGCACGACCCGATCGGCCTGGCCAAGCAGGCCGCCACCCTGGACCACCTGTCCGGCGGCCGGTTCACCCTCGGCCTCGGCTACGGCTGGAACGTGGAGGAGGCCGCCGACCACGGGGTGCGCTGGGGCACCCGGCGCGAGCTGGTCCGGGACCGGATGGCGCTGATGCGCGCCCTATGGTCGGCGGAACCCACGGCGTACGAGGGCGAGTTCGGCAGCGTGCGGGCCAGCCTCGCCCACCCCAAGCCGATCCGGGAGCCGCGCGGCCCGGTCACCGGCCCCCGCACGCTCGTCGGCGGGGCCGCGGGGCCGAAGCTGTTCGCGCACATCGCCGAGTTCGCCGACGGCTGGCTGCCGATCGGCGGACGCGGCCTCACCGAGGCGCTGCCCGCGCTGCGCTCGGTGTGGGCGGACGCGGGCCGCGACCCGGCCGCCCTCCAGATCGTCCCGTACGCCGTCCGGCCCACCCCCGGCAAACTCGCCCACTACGCCGAGCTGGGCGTCGAGGAGGTCGTGGTCCAGCTGCCGCCCGCCGGGGAGGCGGAGGTGCTCGGCGCGCTCGACGCGTACGCGCCGCTGCTGTAGGTCCCGAGGCCCCGTTGGGGTGATCGACGCAAACGTATGCTCAAGGGATGACGACTTCCGCGACCTCCGGAACCGGCCCCACCGAGAACTCCATGCGTCGCGCCCTCAAACGTGCCCGGGACGGTGTCGCCCTGGACGTGGCCGAGGCGGCGGTCCTGCTCCAGGCGCGCGGCGAGGCGCTCACCGGCCTCGCCGCGTCCGCCGCCCGGGTGCGCGACGCGGGGCTCGAGGCGGCCGGCCGGCCCGGTGTCATCACGTACTCGAAGAGCGTCTTCGTCCCGCTGACCCGGCTGTGCCGGGACAAGTGCCACTACTGCACCTTCGTGACCGTGCCGGGCCGGCTGCGCCGCGAGGGACACGGGATGTTCATGTCCCCGGACGAGGTGCTGGACATCGCCCGCAAGGGCGCCGCCCTCGGCTGCAAGGAAGCCCTGATCACCCTCGGCGACAAGCCCGAGGACCGGTGGCCGGAGGCGCGCGAGTGGCTCGACGCGCACGGCTACGACGACACGATCGCCTACGTCCGCGCCGTCTCCATCCGCATCCTGGAGGAGACGGGCCTGCTGCCCCACCTCAACCCGGGCGTCATGAGCTGGACGGACTTCCAGCGGCTGAAGCCGGTCGCGCCGAGCATGGGCATGATGCTGGAGACCACCGCGACCCGGCTGTGGTCCGAGCCGGGCGGCCCGCACCACGGCTCCCCGGACAAGGAACCGGCCGTACGGCTGCGGGTGCTGGAGGACGCCGGCCGCTCCTCCGTGCCCTTCACCTCCGGCCTGCTGATCGGCATCGGCGAGACGTACGAGGAACGCGCCGAGTCCCTGTTCGCCCTGCGCAAGGTCGCCCGCGCCCACCACGGCATCCAGGAACTGATCATCCAGAACTTCCGCGCCAAGCCGGACACGGCGATGCGCGGCATGCCGGACGCCGAACTGGACGACCTCGTCGCCACCGTCGCGGTCGCCCGGCTCGTCATGGGCCCCACCGGCTGCCTCCAGGCCCCGCCGAACCTGGTCGACAGCGAGTACGAGCGGCTCATCGCGGCCGGCATCGACGACTGGGGCGGTGTCTCCCCGCTCACCATCGACCACGTCAACCCCGAACGCCCCTGGCCGCGGATCGAGGAACTGGCGCGCAGGTCCCGGGAGGCCGGCTTCGAGCTGCGCGAACGCCTCTGCGTCTACCCGGAGTTCGTCCGCCGCGGCGAGCCCTGGCTGGACCCGCGGCTGCGCCCGCACGTCGACGCCCTCGCCGACCCGGCGACGGGCCTGGCCCGCCCGGACGCGGTGGTCGAGGGCCGTCCGTGGCAGGAACCCGACGAGGCCTTCACCGCGACCGGCCGCACCGACCTGCACGCCTCCATCGACACCGAGGGCCGCACGGCCGACCGGCGCGGCGACTTCGACGAGGTCTACGGCGACTGGGAGGCCCTGCGCGAGGCGGCCGCGCCCGGCATGGTGCCGCAGCGCATCGACGCCGACGTGCGCGGGGCGCTCGGCACCGCCGCCGACGACCCGACGCGGCTGACCGACGCCGAGGCCCTCGCCCTGTTCCACGCCGACGGCCCGGCGCTGGACGCGCTGTGCCGGATCGCCGACGACGTCCGCAGGACGGTGGCCGGCGACGACGTCACCTACATCGTCACCCGCAACATCAACTTCACCAACGTCTGCTACACCGGCTGCCGGTTCTGCGCCTTCGCCCAGCGCCGCACGGACGCGGACGCGTACACGCTCTCCCTGGAGCAGGTGGCGGACCGGGCGCAGCAGGCCTGGGACGTCGGCGCGGTCGAGGTGTGCATGCAGGGCGGCATCCACCCGGACCTGCCGGGCACGGCGTACTTCGACATCGCCCGGGCGGTGAAGGAACGCGTCCCCGGCATGCACGTGCACGCCTTCTCCCCGATGGAGGTCGTCAACGGCGCCTCCCGGACCGGGATGTCGATCCGCGAGTGGCTGACCGCGGCGAAGGAGGCCGGCCTGGACTCCATCCCCGGTACCGCGGCCGAGATCCTGGACGACGAGGTCCGCTGGGTGCTGACCAAGGGCAAGCTGCCCACGGCCACCTGGATCGAGGTCGTCCGCACCGCGCACGAGCTGGGCATCCGCTCCTCGTCCACCATGATGTACGGGCACGTGGACCAGCCCCGGCACTGGCTCGGCCACCTGCGCACCCTGGCCGGGATCCAGCGGGAGACCGGCGGCTTCACGGAGTTCGTGACCCTGCCGTTCATCCACACCAACGCGCCGGTCTACCTGGCGGGCATCGCCCGGCCGGGCCCGACGACACGGGACAACCGGGCGGTGACCGCGATGGCCCGGCTGCTCCTGCACCCCTGGATCCCCAACATCCAGACGAGCTGGGTGAAGCTCGGCACCGAGGGGGCGGCGGAGATGCTCCGCTCCGGCGCGAACGACCTGGGCGGCACGCTCATGGAGGAGACGATCTCCCGGATGGCCGGCTCCTCGTACGGCTCCTACAAGTCGGTGCGGGACCTGGTGGCGGTGGCGGAGGCGGCCGGCCGGCCGGCGAAACCGCGGACCACCCTGTACGGCGAGGTCCCCGCGGAGCGGCGGCGGGCGGCGGAGGCGTCCGACGGGCACCTGCCGGAACTCCTGCCCGTCCTGGACTGAGTACGATGATCCGACCCCCGATCCCAGAAGGGGACCCGTAGCGGAGGAGATGCGTGCCCGTGGCTGCCCTACTGCCCTCGTGGGCCTGGGTCACCGGTCTGACGGCGGGGGCGACCGCGGTCGTCGTCGCTCTCGCCGTGCAGGCGGACCAGGCGCCGCACCCCACGGCCGCGACGGTCCGCCCCGGCCCGTCGGCGACAGCGGGCACGCACGCCTCCGCCAAGCCGAAGGCGCCCGCCGCCCCCGCCCTGCCGGACGCGTCCGGCGAGGGCCGCCGGATCGTCTACTCGCTCGGCGCGAAGCGGGTCTGGCTGGTCGACGCCACCGGCCGGCCCGGCCGCACCTTCCCGGTGTGGCCGGGCACGGTCGCCCCGCAGCCCGGCCGCTACTCGGTCACCCTGCGGAGGCAGTCCCTCAAGGGCTCGGACGGCGTGGAGATCGAGCACGTCGTGTACTTCACCAAGGCGGCCGGCGTGAACATAGCCTTCTCCAACGCCCTGGACGGCGCCTCGCCGCCGCCCGCCAACGGCCAGAAGCTGGGCGGCATACGCATGCACAAGGAGGACGGCGCCGCGCTCTGGGCCTTCGGCGACCAGGGCACCAGGGTCGCCGTCGTCAACTAGCCTCCGGCCGTGTGCCGCCGGGCAGGTGGTTGACGATCAGGGCGACCCCGCTGATCAGGAAGATCCGGGTCGCCGCGTCCACCCCGTTCCACGCCTTCGACTGCCACATGGCGAACCACTCGCCGCCGATCGCGATGAACCCGGCCCCGAAGAGCAGCATCAGCATCAGCAGCCCGTAGGTGGACACGCGCCGGGCGAGGCCGTCGCGCCCCCGCGCCCACAGGTAGGTCCCCCACACCAGCGCCAGGGCCGCCACCGTCTCCCACGCGATGATCAGGACGTAGGCGGTGTCCTGGAGGGCGGTGCTCGTGACGGCCCGCCACATCAGGGCGTCGTCCCGGAACGTCGTGTCCATCGCCAGCACGTGCCGTACGTACTGCTGGTTCGTGCCGAAGTCGGTGATGTTCCCGAGGGCCACCAGGACGGTGTACAGGGCGAGGATGCCGGTGAGGACGCCGGCCGCGGTACTGGTGGTGCGCGAGGTGCGCGTGGTCATGTCCATGGCTGGCATCTTGCCCGACCGCGGGCGGCTCACGTGGAGGTGCCGTGATCCCCGCGCACGGAATGCGCCACCCCGCGCCGCCCCCGTCCCCTTCGCCCGCTTCGCCCCACTGAACGGACCGTCCCCGGTCGATTACAGTGCCTAGCGTCGTACGGATGGACGGTGCCGTGAGGAGGCCTGGTGGGTGCGACGTCCGGCGCCGTCTGGGGCCGTGCCGAACAGCAGGACTTCCGTAGCAGGGTGCGCGGCACCCTCCTCGGCACCGCCGTGGGCGACGCGCTGGGCGCCCCGGCGGACACGCTGTCCCTGGCCGGCATCCGGGCGGCCCACGGCCCCGACGGACTGCTCGACCTCGCCGACGCCCACGGGCGCCGGGGCGCGGTCACCCACCACACCCAGCTCACCCTGTTCACCGTCGACGGGCTGATACGCGCCCAGGTGCGCCGCGACACCGGCGCCTGGCACCCGCCGACCGACCTGCACCGGGCCTACCGGCGCTGGGCCGCCACCCAGACGGACTGGGGCCCGGACGAACGCCGCAAGGACGACGGGTGGCTCGCCCGCGAGGAGTGGCTGTACGCCCGCCGCGAGCCCACCCGGGCGCTGCTCCTCGGGCTCGGTGACGACGTCATGGGCACGCTGGAGCGGCCCAAGAACCCCGGTGACCCCGGTCCGGAGGCCGTCGCCCGGTCGGCGCCGTTCGGGCTGCTGGTCGGCTGGGAGCCGCAGCTCGTCGTCCAGCTCTCGGTGGAGTGCGCCGCCCAGACCCACGGCCACCCCCTCGCCGCCCTGTCGGCGGGCGCCTACGCCGTGATCGTCCACGGCCTGGCCCGTGGCGACAGCCTGGACGGCGCCGTGCGCGCGGCCCTCGACCTGCTCGCCGCCCGCCCCGGCCACCAGCCGGTCACCGACGCCCTGCGGCGCGCCCTCGACGCCGTACGACAGGGCGTCCCGGGCCCGGACCGGGTCGCGGAACTGACCGGGGACGGCAGCGCCGACGGACTGCTGGCCGTGGCCGTGTACTGCGCGCTGGTCGGACACGACGTACGGCACGGACTGTGCCTGGCGGTGAACCAGAGCGGCCCCTCGGCCGCCGCGGGCGCCCTGACCGGCGGGCTGCTCGGCGCCCTGCACGGCGAGACGGCCCTCCCCCCGGCCTGGCTGGCCGAGCTGGAGGGCCGGCCGACGATGCTGGAACTCGCCGACGACTTCGCGATGGAGATGACCCAGGGCCCCGCCCTGCACGGCCCCGCCGGCTCGTCACCGGGCTGGCTGGCCCGCTACCCCAGGGCGTGACCCGCGCCGCCGCTCCCCGACGCGGCGGCTGCCCTACGGCGCCCCCACCACGTCGTCCCCGGCCGCGGCCGGCACCGGGACCGCCGTCACCGCGTCCCCGTCCGTGTTGACCTTCTCGATGACCGCGAGCCGCTCCGGTGTCTCCTCCGGCTTCAGGTAGCCGATCAGGACGTACAGGACCAGAGAGACCGCGAGCGGCACGGAGACCTGGTACTGGAGCGGGACACCGCCGTCGATGTTCCAGCTGATGGGGTAGTTGACCAGCCAGAAGGCCAGCAGGCCCGCCGCCCAGCTGGTGAGGGCCGCCGTCGGGCCCGAGCGGCGGAACGGACGCAGCAGGCCCAGCATCATCGGGATCGCGATCGGCCCCATCAGACCCGCCACCCACTTGATGACGACGGTGATGATGTCCTTGAACGCGGGCGAGTTCACCTGCGTCGCCACCGCCATGGACAGGCCGAGGAAGACGACCGTGGTCACCCGGGCCGCGACCAGCCCCGACCGCTCGCCCCAGGCCCGCGCCCGCGCCGACAGCGCCGGCGCCACGTCCCGGGTGAAGACGGCCGCGATCGCGTTCGCGTCGGAGGAGCACATGGCCATGGTGTGCGAGAAGAAGCCGACGATGACCAGCCCCAGCAGACCGTGCGGCAGCAGCTGTTCGGTCATCAGGGCGTAGGAGTCGGAGCCGTCCGGCTTCTGCGCGTGGACCAGCAGCGGCGACATCCACATCGGGAAGAACAGGACCACCGGCCACACCAGCCACAGGGCCGCCGACAGCCGGGCCGAGCGCTCGGCCTCGTGCGCGCTGCCCGTCGCCATGTAGCGCTGGGCCTGGTTGAGCATGCCGCCGTTGTACTCGAAGAGCTTGATGAACAGGAACGCCAGCAGGAACACCGTGGTGTACGGGCCGACCAGCGCCTTGCCGTGGCCGTGCAGGGCCGGCTCGTCCCAGGCGTCGAGGAAGCCGATGTGCCGGTCGCCGAGCTTCAGCACGACCGCGACGAACATGGAGACACCGGCCAGCAACTGGATGACGAACTGGCCGAGTTCGGTCAGCGCGTCCGCCCACAGGCCGCCGATCGTGCAGTAGACCGCCGTGATGGCGCCGGTGATCAGGATGCCCTGGTTCAGCGACACCCCCGTGAACACCGACAACAGGGTGGAGATCGCCGCCCACTTCGCGCCGACGTCCACGATCTTCAGCAGCATCCCGGACCAGGCCAGTGCCTGCTGGGTGCGCAGGTCGTAGCGGTTCTTCAGGTACTCCAGCGGGGACGCCACGTGGAGCCGGGAGCGCAGCCGGTTGACGCGCGGCGCGAACAGCCTCGACCCGATGGCGATGCCGAAGGCGATGGGGAAGGACCAGGTGACGAACGAGGTGACGCCGTAGGTGTAGGCGATGCCCGCGTACCCGGTGAACATCACCGCGCTGTAGCCCGACATGTGGTGCGAGATGCCGGACAGCCACCAGGGCATCCGGCCGCCGGCCGTGAAGAAGTCCGAGACGTTGTCCACGCGCTTGTGCGACCAGACACCGATCGCGACCATCACGCCGAAGTAGCCGATGAGCACGGCCCAGTCGAGACTGTTCATGTGCCCGATCGTGGGTCCGCGCACATGAACACGACAAGCGAGCGGTAAGTCAAGGCAAGGCAAAATCGTCCGACGTGGTGACCTGCGTTCAGCCACATGAACGATCCGGAAGGCTGCGCGGAAACGCGAACGGCCCGGTCCCACCGCGCACGGCGGTGGAACCGGGCCGCTCCCGAAGCGACCGCGAGACCCACGAGACCCGCGTCGGACGGGCGGCCGGACCGGCACACCGACCGCCGCCCCGGCCCTCACGGCGCCTTCGGCCTCACGGCGCCTTCAGCTCGTCCGGGCACGGCGTGCCGCGCGGCAGCTGGTAGGGCGCGGCCAGCCGGTACGTTCCCGTGTGCGGCGCCAGCAACACCGTCCACCGGTCCCCGTTGGCGTCCTCCGGCGTCTGCATCAGACACCCGTCGACGTTGCGGTACGTCTTCGGAGCGTCGGGGGACGGCTGCGGCGGCCGCACGCTCTTGCCGTGCTCGTCGACGACGCTCAGCCACGGCGAGTACGGGATCCGGATCAGGATCCGCCCCGCCCTGCGCACCTCCAGCGTCATCTCCCCCTGCTCCGCCCGGTCCACCACCGCGTTCGGCTCGGCGAGCGGCGCCGGGTCGGTCACCTTGAACAACTGCCAGTTGGAGTCGCCCCACACCTGCTCCAGGTACGGCATCCCGCGCCGCAGCAACTCCCGCTCACGCTGACCGCCGTCCCCGTCCGGGTTGTCCCGGGGCAGCACCACGAAGTGGACCGCCCACCGCTGGAGCCACTCGTGGTAGTTCGCCGAGTTGAGCGTGTCGTCGTAGAAGAGCGGGTTGCGCTCCATGTCGGCCTGCCGGTTCCAGCCCCGGGCCAGGTTCACGTACGGGGCGAGCGCCGAGGCCTCACGGTGCGAGCGGGCCGGGACCACCTCCACACGGCCCTTCTCGGCGCCGGCCTTCTCCAGCTCGTGGACCAGCGGCGCCAGCTCCCGCGCCCAGGACGCCGCCGGGGTCGTGTGGATGATGTCGTCCACCGTCTTGAAACCGAGCCAGCCGGTGAAGCCGAGCAGCGCCAGCACGGTCACGTACCAGCGGCGGGACCTCCGCACCGTGTACGGCAGTATCGCGAGCAGCGTCGCGCCCGCGAACAGCATCGGCAGCCGGGAGATGTTCGACCCGATCTGCGAGCTGATCAGCCACACCAGGACGACACCGAGGCTGTACACCCCGGCCGTCAGCCGGACGGTCACCCACTCCCTGGGCGCCAGGAACAGGCACAGCAGGCCGTACAGCAGCGGCAGGATCACCGAGCCGATGCCCATCGGCTGGGTGCCGGAGAACGGGAACAGCCAGGCCGACACCGCGACCACAGCCGTCGGCGCCAGCCCCAGCGCCCACGCGCCCGGCCGCCGCTTCTGGAGGAACAGCGCCGCCGCGACCAGCCCCACGAACAACCCCGCGACCGGCGACGCCATCGTGGCGAGCGCCGCCAGCGGGGCGGCGACCAGCGCCTTCGCCCACCGTTTGTACCGCCACCGGTGCGGCCAGCAGAACACCGCCGCCACCGCCCCGAGTGCGAACATCATGCCGAGCCCGAAGGTGACCCGCCCGGAGATCGCGTTGCACAGGAACGCGGCGACCCCGGCGAGCGACGCCCACAGCGGGTTGCGCACCCCCCGGCTGCGGATCAGGACCAGCGTCAGCAGACCCGCCGACACCGTCCCGGCGATCATCATCGTCGTACGCACACCGAGGACCGACATCAGGTACGGCGACACCACGCTGTACGACACCGGGTGCATGCCCCCGTACCAGGCGAGGTTGTACGCCGAGTCCGGGTGCCGGCCGACGAACTCCGCCCAGGCGTCCTGCGCCGCGAGATCGCCGCCGCTGTTCGCGAAGGTGAAGAACCAGATGATGTGCAGCACACCCGACAGCGCGGTCAGCGACAGCACCGGGTGCAGCAGCATCCGCCGCCGCAGGGCCTCGACGGCCCCGGACACGGCTCCGCCGGTCCGCGTCCCGGCGGACCCGCCCGCGTCGGGCGTCTCCGCCGGAGCCGGTTGCGGGCCGGTCGTCCTCGTGTCAGTCGCCGACCGGCGTATTCGCGGCCCGGGTCCCGGGCCCGGATCGGTGTCGTCGGCGCGTGTCGGCTCCACTGTGGCCACCTGAAGGCACTCCCCGTGTCCCGTCTTCTGTTCTCGGCCGCATCCCCCGGTGGTCCCGGCCGCTTCCCGTCCAGTGCGCCGCCGCGTCCCGCGACCGGCGACCTGCCCCGATTCGTGACGCTAGCACGCACCCCGCCACGGGGCTCCCGGGTGGGGCTCCGTCGACGGGGTGCGGGCCAGGGCCGGGCGGCCGGCGCGGGGTCAGCCGATACGGGTCAGCCGCGCGCCGAGCCCCGGCTCGGCCAGATTCCTCGCCAGCGCCACCGGAACCCTCACCCCGCCCGCCGATCCGTCACCCACGGTGAGCGAACCGACCCGGGTGCCGGCCTTCGCGGTGTGCGGCACGGTACCCGAGGTGAAGGACAGCCCCACCTTCAGACCGGACCAGCCGACGGCGGACACGTCCTTGGTGACCACCACCGGGGTACGGCCCCCGAGCCCGTCGTCCACGTAGCCGACCACGTCGCCCTTCTTCAGGATCTTCGACGGGGTCAGCGCCTTCTCGGCGGCGAGCAGCGCGGTCTTGCTGACCTCGTTGGCCGTGGTGAGGATCGGCGCCTTCTGCTGGTCCAGGATCGCGCCGACGACGGTGACCGGCTGCCCGCCGACCTGCTTGCGGGAGGCGAACAGCAGGTTGCCGCCGGCCGCGGTGGTGGTGCCCGTCTTGATGCCGAGCGCGCCGATCCGGTACGGCAGCTCGTTGTAGTTCGGCCAGTTGCGGCCCGAGGGGTCCGTCCAGCTGGCCGCGCTGGTGATGTCGACCAGCGCCGGCACCTTCACGACCGCGCGGCCCAGCTTCACCTGGTCCTCGGCCGTCGAGACGGTGGTCTCCTTCAGCCCCGAGGGGTCGGTGTACGTCGTACCGGTCATCCCCAGCCGCTTGGCGGTGGCGTTCATCTTCTTCACGAACGCCGCCTCCGAGCCCGCGTCCCAGCGCGCGAGCAGCCGGGCGATGTTGTTGGCGGACGGGATCATGACGGCCGACAGGGCCTGCTTCTCGGTGAGGTGGTCGCCGGCCTTGACGGTGTTCAGCGTCGACTCGCCGTCCTTGTCGTAGCCGCCCTCCTTCTCCGCCTTGGCGTCCACCTTGATCTTCGGGCCCTCCTGCCCCCGCTTCAGCGGGTGGTCCCTGAGCACGATGTAGGCGGTCATGGTCTTGGCGACCGACCCGATGGCCACGGGCGTCTGCTTGCCGAAGTGGCCCATCGTGCCGACGCCGTCCACGTCCACCCAGCCCTGGCCCTCGCCGGGCCAGGGCAGCCGCAGGGCGCCGCCGTCGAACGTGTAGGCGTCCTTCGCGGTCAGCGTGAGCGAGGGGGGCGGCAGCGGACGGAACGCCTGTGCCACGCCCAGGAGAACGATCAGCAGCAGGACCAGGGGCGTCCAGATCTTGACCCGGCGGACCAGGGTGCGGACCGGGGTCTCCGGGGGCGGCGGCGTGTTCGTCAGCTCCGCCAACAGGTCCAGCGGCGGCTTCGGCGGAAGCGGCTGCTGGGTGGTCCGCTCCGGACCGACCTGGGGGACGAGGGCGGTGGCCTCGGCGGTGACCTCGGCGGCGGGGGACGTGGACGTGGGCGCGGTGGCCTTGCCGGCGGGGGCGGCGGGGGACGTGGGCGCGCTGGCCTTGCCGGCCGGGCGCATGTCGTCCCTCAGCGCGACGAACTTGCTGGTGCGCTCGGCCTCCGACTCCGGGGGCTTCGGCTTGCCGCCGAGCTTGAGCATGGTCGTCGGCTGATCGACCTCCGGCTTCTTCGGCCGTACGGCCTTGAAGACAGCGGTCGCCTGATCGACCCCGGCCTCCCCGTCGGCAGCCTTCGGCCGGCTCTTGGCGGGCGTGGCCTTGGGGGCGTCCTTGGGGCCGGCGGCGGCCTTGGCGGGGGTGCCCGTGGCGGCGGTGTCGGTGGTCGCGGGGGTGGCCTTGGGGTCGCCGGTCTTGGGGTCGTCCTCGACCGGGTCGGCAGCCGGGGTGCCTTCGGCTGTGACGGCTGCGGGCTCGTCCTCGGCGGGGGTGGCCTCGGTCGTGGCGGCGGCCGCGGTGGCCTTGGGGCCGCTCTTGG
>NZ_JBIVZV010000005.1:259773-479723 GCF_044759735.1 Streptomyces sp. NPDC100445
CGGGGTCGGCAGCCGGGGTGCCTTCGGCTGTGACGGCTGCGGGCTCGTCCTCGGCGGGGGTGGCCTCGGTCGTGGCGGCGGCCGCGGTGGCCTTGGGGCCGCTCTTGGGAGCGCCGGCCTCGGTCCGCCCCTCGGCGGGGTCGGCCGCCGGGGTGCCTTCGGCTGTGACGGCTGCGGGCTCGTCCTCGGCGGGGGTGGCCTCGGTCGTGGCGGCGGCCGCGGTGGCCTTGGGGCCGCTCTTGGGAGCGCCGGCCTCGGCCCGCCCCTCGGCGGGGTTGGCCGCCGGGGCGTCCTCGGCCGTGACGACCTCGGGCTCGTCCTCGGCGGAGGCAGCCGGGGCGTCCTCGTCGGCGGTGGCGCTGGGCTCGTCCTCGGCAGCGCCGGCTACCGGGGCGTCCTTGGTGGCGCGGGCCTTGGGCTCGTCGGTGGCGGCCGCCGCGGCAGCGCCCTTGGGGGCGCCCGTGGCCCCGGGCTCGCCCGTGGCGCCGGTGGCCTTCGAAGTGCTGCCCTTCCCGCCGTCGGCGGTCCCGGTGGCGTCCTGCGCACCGTCGGCCGCCTTCGACGTGCCCTCGGCGACGCCGGCTGCCCGCTCGGTCACCGACTCGGTACCCGGCCTGCCCGCCACGGCCACGTCGTCGGCCGCGCCGGCACCCCCGGCCTCGCCCGTCGGGGCGTCCTTGCGCCCGCCGGCCGGCGTCTTGGCGCCGGGCCGGGCCTTCGCGCCGGTCCGCGCGCCTCCCCGGCCCCTGGAGGCGGGCCGAGCGCCCGCCCCACGCTTCGGGGTGGCCTTCGCCGCAGTACCGGCCGCAGTCCCCGCCGCAGCACCGGCCTCGGCGTCCGGCGCACCCGCCGCGTCCGTCCCGGCATCCGCGTCGGCGCCAGCGTCGGCCTTCGCCTCCGCACCGCGCGAGGCGGGGGCGTCCTGCGTGTCAGGGCCGGGCTTCGGGGTCTTGGCCCCGCGCACCCAGGACGACACCGCCGTACGCAGCTCGGTGTCCTCCTCCGGGGCCGCGGAGGCCCCGGACGCCGGTTCCGCCGGTTCCGCCGGCTCGGTGGCCGCGCCGGCCCGTGCACCCCGTACCGACAGGACCCTCGTCGCCGTGTCCACGCGGCCGCCGCCCGAGGAATCCTTTTCCCGGGAGGCCGGCACGCGCGGATCGCGCGCCTCGGGAACCGGACCCGTGCTCCCCGACGTCGGTTCCGCCGACGACTCGCGCTGCTTCGACCTGTCGGGGGACTCGCCCGCCACCGATGCCTCCTCCATGCGCCGCGCGCCGTGGGCGCGCCCTGTCCGAACCATGTACCAGTGTCCTGTGTGAGGGCTTGGCCCCTGCGGTAGACGAGAACGACATACCTGCCGGTTCCCTCACCAACCGGTCACGCGCCCTCGACAGACCAATGTGAGAGGGGTCACCCTGTCATTCATCCACGCGGGGAGGCATGGATGGGCAGGAGCCGCAGAACACTTCCGGAGGAGCTTCTGTTGCTCGCTTTGGACCCGGCCACGGGTACCACTGCGCAGCCGCAGTCGCTCGACCTCGGTCTGGCCGGTGCACAGCTAGTGGAGCTGGCGCTGGCCGGACGGATAGCCCCAGACGGGGATCGTATCGCCGTGGTGGTGCCACGGCCGACAGGAGATCCGACTCTGGACTGCGCGTTGGAGTTGCTGCGAAGGCGTGGCGCTCCGGTACGTGCCGTCCACTGGATCGGCGGGCCGCGCCTGGGGCTCCGCCAGACCTACCTCTCGCATCTGGAGAGGTGCGGCATGGTGCATGCCGTGGCCGGCCAGATGTGCGGGGTGCTGCCGACGACGCGTTATCAGGCGACCGACAACGAGATCAGCCGGGAGATCCGGGCCCGGCTGGACTCCGCGATCCGCACCGGCGTACCGCCGGACCCGCGGACCGCGGCGCTCGCCGCGCTGGCGCACGCCGTCGGGCTCGGCAAGCACTTGTATCCGGGGAACGAGGGACGCTCGTCCCGCTCCCGGCTACGGGACCTGATCCGCCACGACCCCATGGGCGGACTGGTCGCGCACGCCGTGATGGACGTGCAGAACGGTGCGGGCGCGCAGCCACGCCGAGGCCCGGCCCCGGCCGGCCGACAGACCGCGCCCGGCGTCCGGTCCGCGCCGGAACCCGCGAACGGGGTTCCGATGCAGCCGCACCACGGTTCCATGGCGCGTGCCGTGGCCCACTGAGCCGCAACACCGGTTGCCCCGGACCCGGTTCGGGAACCGCTGGTCCGAGCGGGGCGGTGAGACCCTTGTGGTCCGCCGCCCCGCTCGGCTGCGTCCGGGTGCCCCGGCGGCACCCCCCGCGCCGCATATCCACCGTTTCCCAGCGGTGGAAAGCGCCTTGGTGGCAGTCTGCTGAACAGCAGATACGGAAAGTCAGGCAACAGGCACGCAGCCGGAGGTGCACGTCCCGTGGCGTCCAATGTCAATCCCACCGTCAGGCGGCGCCGGCTGGGCCAGGAGCTGCGCAGGCTCCGCGAGCTCAAGGGCATGACGGCCGAAGAGGTGGCGGAGCGGCTGCTGGTGTCGCAGTCGAAGATCAGTCGGCTGGAGAACGGCCGCAGGAGCATCAGCCAGCGCGACGTACGCGATCTGTGCGGGGTGTACGAGGTCGAGGACCAGCGGATCGTCGACTCGCTGATGGAGATGGCCCGGGACTCGCGGCAGCAGGGGTGGTGGCACACCTTCGGGGACATCCCGTACAGCGTGTACATCGGCCTGGAGACCGACGCGGAGTCGCTACGGGTGTACGAACCCCAGCTGGTGACGGGCCTGTTGCAGACCCGGGCCTACGCGGAGGCGCTGGTGCAGGGCGCGTTGCCGGAGACGTCGACGGCGGAGATCGAGAAGCGCGTCGAGGTGCGGATGCGGCGACAGGAACGCATCACCGCCGAGAACAACCCGCTCCGGTTGTGGGTGGTGCTGGACGAGGCCGCCCTGCGCCGGGTCGTGGGCAGCAAGCTGGTGATGCGGGAGCAGCTGGAGCATCTCATGGAGATGTCCCAGCTGCCGCACGTCACCGTGCAGGTGCTGCCCTTCGAGGTGGGCGCCCATCCGGGCCTCAACGGCCAGTACGCCATCCTGGAGTTCGCCGACACGGCCGACTCCAGCGTGGTCTACCTGGAGGGCGTCACCAGCGACCTGTACCTGGAGAAGGCGCCCGACGTGCAGAAGTACGCCGTGATGTACGAACATCTGCGGGCACAGTCCCTCAATGTGGAAGCTTCCCGGCAGTACATCGCGGATGTGGCGAAAACGTACGCCGACTGAGTCGGTCGCGGTGAGGGCGCCGGATCGTACACCGCTGGTCCACTCCAGTGGAAGACTCAACCGGAATATGCCATCCGGTCGAGTGAACGGCTCCTCCAGCGGCGGCAGTTGCCCGGTAGCGTCGATCACGCCAAGCAGCCGACATGGTTGGCGTGAACCGCACTACCGCAACTCGCAACAACAGGAGTGGACATGGCACTGATTCAGGGCGCTTCGGAGACGTGGATGAAGTCCTCCTATTCCGCGGGCAACGGCGCCTGCGTCGAGGTCAAGTCGCCCACCGCCGCCGAACTCGCCGTCCGCGACTCCAAGGACCTCCAGGGCCCGGTCCTGGCCTTCCCCGCCACCGCGTGGAACGCCTTCGTGGCCTCCGTCAAGGCGTGAGGGGCTCCCCCTGACCCTTGTCCGACCACCGCACACGCACCACCGGAAGAGCCCTCTCGACCAGTCGCCGTCCTAGCCGAGAGGGCTCACGCCCCACCCCCGTTCCCCGCGGAGCGCGGCAGCCGATACGGAAGCCCCGCTCCCAGCCGGTCGTACAGCCACAGCGCCTCGCGCGACAGCCGGGCCCGAGCGGCGAACGCGCCGATGCCGGGCAGTCCCTCACTCACGGCGCGGCCCCCTCGGTCACCGACTCACCGGCTCACCGGCAGGGCACCGGGACCGGTGCCGGGGCCCAGCGGCCGTCACACGCTCGGCTCAGCCGAGCTGCGCCTCGATGGCGGCGGTCACCTCGTCCGACTCCGGCTCGGTCTGCGGCGAGAACCGCGCGACGACCTGTCCGTCCCGCCCGACCAGGAACTTCTCGAAGTTCCAGCGGATGTCCCCGCTGTGCCCTTCGGCGTCGGCGAAACCGACCAGCCGCTCGTACAGCGGGTGCCGGCCCGCGCCGTTCACCTCCACCTTCTCGGTCAGCGGGAACGTCACGCCGTACGTCGCCGAGCAGAACTCCGCGATCTCCTCGGCGCTGCCGGGCTCCTGCCCGAGGAACTGGTTGCAGGGCACGCCCAGCACGGTGAAGCCCCGCTCGGCATACCGCTCGTGGAGCTTCTCCAGCCCCGTGTACTGCGGGGTCAGCCCGCACTTCGAGGCCACGTTCACGATGAGCACGGCCTTGCCCTCGAACCGCGGCAACTCGGCGGAGGCACCCTGGAGGGCCCCGATCTCGACATCCAGCACGGAACCGTTGTGGTCAGTAGTCGTCATGAGCGGATGCTAGCCCCTGCCCTACAACCGCCCCTCACCGTCGGGCACCGGCGCGGGAGCCGGGACTTCGGCAGAAGCCGAGGGCGTGGCCGCGGTCGGGACCGGCCCCGGGGCCGGGGGACGCTCCTCCCCGGACTGCGCCGGCACCTCGTGACCGGCGCCGCCCATCTTCTGTGCGGCCCGGTCGAAGTACCGCAGCAGTTCAACCGGGAACGGCATCACGAGCGTCGAGTTCTTCTCGGCGGCCACCTCGACGACGGTCTGGAGCAGCCGCAGCTGCATCGCCTCCGGAGTGTCCGACATGATCCGGGAGGCGTTGGCGAGCTGCTGCGCCGCCTGGAACTCGCCGTCCGCCGTGATGACCCGGGCCCGCCGCTCCCGTTCGGCCTCGGCCTGCCGCGACATGGACCGCTTGAGCGACTCGGGCAGCTGTACGTCCTTGATCTCGACGCGGTCGATGTGGACACCCCAGCCCGCGGCCGGACTGTCGATCATCAGGGCCAGCCCCTCGTGCAGCCGCTCCCGGTCGCTGAGCAGGTCGTCCAGGTCGCTCTTGCCGATGATGGACCGCAGGGAGGACTGCGCCACCTGTCCCACCGCGAAGACGTAGTCCTGCACCTCGATCGCCGCGCGCACCGGATCGGTGACCCGGAAGTAGACGACGGCGTCGACCTTCACCGACACGTTGTCCCGGGTGATGCCCTCCTGCGTCGGCACCGGCATCGTCACGATCTGCACGTTCACCTTGCGCATCCGGTCGGCGAACGGGATCAGGAAGGTGATGCCCGGCTGCCGGTGGCTCGGCAGCGCCTTCCCCCACCGGAACACCACCCCGCGCTCCACCTGGTTGACGACCCGCATCCCGCCCTTCAGCACGAGCAGCAGAATCCCGACCACGGCCACCACTGCCACGACGGTGCCGTCCATGGCACTCCCCTCTCCGACGCGTCCCTGACAACAGGGAGGACACCGTGACGGGGCCGGTGGATGCGGCCCACGCGTCAGGGAATCGTCAAGAAGGCCGGACGGGTCCTCACGTCCGGGAGGTGTCCTCCGGCTCGGTGTCGGCGAACTCCCACCAGGCCAGCGGCAGCCAGTCCCCGTCGACGAAACCGTCGACGGAGCCTCCGGTGCCCCGTATGGTCACCGCGGTGCCCACCGGATAGCTGGTGCCGGACAGTCCTGACACCGGGACGAGCAGCTTGCCGAGACGTCGAGTCAAGGTCCTTGATCCTTTCCGAAGGGTAGGGAAACAGGACTTCGCAGCCCTTAGGTGCAAATCATTTCATCATGCGCCAGTCTGGAATATGAGGAAACGCACAGAAGGTCGGTCGCGCTGCGCCCACCGAGCCCGTTTCCGCGATGGAGGGCGAGCTTTCCGCAGCCACCGTTCCCAGGCGTGATCGAGCAGACACACTCAGTGGAGGCGCTCGACGATGAGGGCTGTCGTGTACAAGGGACCGTTCGAAGTAGCGGTCGAACAAGTGGAAGACCCCCGCATACAGCATCCGAACGACGTGATCGTGCGCGTCACGTCGACCGCCATCTGCGGCTCGGACCTGCACATGTACGAGGGGCGTACCGCCGCCGAGGCCGGGATCGTCTTCGGCCACGAGAACCTCGGGGTCGTCGAGGAGGTCGGCGAGGGGGTGACGGCGCTCAGCCGCGGCGACCGGGTCGTCATGCCGTTCAACGTCGCCTGCGGCTTCTGCAAGAACTGCGTGGCGGGCCTCACCGGCTTCTGCCTGACCGTGAACCCGGGCTTCGCCGGTGGCGCCTACGGCTACGTGGCCATGGGCCCCTACGTGGGCGGACAAGCGGAGTACGTGCGGGTGCCCTACGCCGACTTCAACTGCCTGAAGCTGCCCGAGGGCACCGGGAAGGAGACCGACTTCGTCCTGCTCGCCGACATCTTCCCCACCGGCTACCACGGCAACGAACTGGCCGACGTGCGCCCCGGCGAGAGCGTCGCCGTCTACGGCGGCGGCCCGGTCGGCCTGATGGCCGCGTACTCGGCGATCCTGCGAGGCGCCGGCAAGGTGTTCGTCGTCGACCGGGTGGCCGAGCGGCTCCAGAAGGCCGAGGAGATCGGCGCCGTACCGGTCGACTTCACGCAGGCGAACCCGGTCGAGCAGATCCGGGAACAGACCGGCGGCGAGGGCACGGACAAGGGCATCGACGCCGTCGGCTACCAGGCCCAGGCGGGCGGCGAAGGACGCGAGGAGCCGGCGACCGTACTGAACTCGCTGGTGGAGACGGTCCGGCCGACGGGCGCCCTGGGCGTGCCGGGCCTGTACGTCCCGCGTGACCCGGGCGGACCGGACGAGCAGTCCAAGCAGGGCATGCTGATGGTCGCCATCGGGCGGCTCTTCGAGAAGGGCCTGCGCGTGGGCACCGGCCAGTGCAACGTCAAGCGCTACAACCGGCAACTGCGCGACCTGATCATCGAGGACCGCGCACGGCCCAGCTTCGTCGTCTCCCACGAACTGCCACTCGAAGAGGCACCGACGGCGTACGAGAAGTTCGACAAGAGGGTCGAGGGCTACACCAAGGTCGTTCTCCACCCGCAGGCGTGAGCGCGCCGTGACACGACCCGGCTCGCCGGGCCAGGCACACACGAACGGCACGGCACCGGGAACGCCGAAGGGCCGGTCCCGGGAGGAAACCCCTCCTGGAACCGGCCCTGACTCACCTCGCCCGCTGCTCCCGGTGCGGAGCCAGGATCACCGTCAGTCGACGTCGACCCGGCCGTCCTTCGGCTTCTGCTGCTTGTTGGAAGCCAGCTGGAGCAGGCCGCCGTCCTGGTTGGCCTCGCCGCGACGGCCCTCGGAGCCCGGACCGTTCAGGTTCTGCCGGACCGAGTCGAGGATGGTCAGCCCCTGGGAGACCAGACCGGCGGCGATCTCACCGAGGCCGTCCGCGCCGTTCAGGACGTTGACGTTGGCGCCGGCGAGGCCGCCGGCGGCCTCCTTGACGATCTGCGGGAGCTGGTCGATCAGCATCCGGTCGAGCGCGACCCGGTCGTACGAGGCCGCCGCCTCCGCCTGGATCTTCATCCGCTGCGCCTCGGCGGCCGCGAGGATCCTGACCCGCTCGGCCTCGGCCTCGGCGGGCTTCACGATCTCCGCCACCAACTGCTGCTGACGCAGCTGGGCCTGGCGCTGGGCGAGCTCCGTCTGGGCGGCGAGCACCTCCTGCTGGGCGTCCGCCTGGGCCAGCGGTCCGGCCTGCGAGGCCTTCGCCTGGGCGCGGTCCACCTCGGCCGAGTACTCGGCCTTGACGATGGCGGTCTGCCGGGCGTACTCGGCCTGCTCGCGCGCCGCCGCCTGCTCCGCCTGGGCCGCGGCCTGGGTGGCCTGCGCCTGCGCGATCTGGGCCTGCCGCTGGATGGCGGCCTTGTGCGGCGCGGACATGGCGTCGATGTAACCGGTGTCGCCGTCGTCGATCGACTGGATCTGGAGGGAGTCGACGGTCAGACCGATCTTCGCCATCTCCGTCTTCGAGGTGTCGAGCACCTCCGCGGCGAGCTTCTGCCGCTCGGTGACGATCTCCTCGACGGTCATCGAGCCGATGATGGCCCGCAGATGACCGGCG
The DNA here is from genome assembly GCF_044759735.1 of Streptomyces sp. NPDC100445. Classification (NCBI taxonomy): domain Bacteria; kingdom Bacillati; phylum Actinomycetota; class Actinomycetes; order Kitasatosporales; family Streptomycetaceae; genus Streptomyces; species Streptomyces sp. NPDC100445. The sequence continues at coordinate 267,860 of NZ_JBIVZV010000005.1, forward strand.
AAGATCCGGCCGGTGAGCACGGACATCTGCTCCTGGTCGGAGAGGAACCGCTGGCCGGCGTTGATGATGCTCTCGTGGTCGTTGCCGACCTTGAAGGCGATGACCGCGCGGACGTGCAACGCGATGCCCTGTCTGGTCACACACGTCTCGGTGACCTCGGACTCACACATGGACAGGGTGAGGAAACGAACCTTGCGGAAGACCGGGAGCACGAACTTCCCGTGCCCCGTCACCACCCGGAACGGCGCACCCCCCAGACCCCGCCTGCCTCCCGAGATCAACATCGCCTCGTCGGGGGCGGGGACGCGGTATCCGAACATGCCTGTACTCCTCAGCCGGCGCCGGCGGTGTTCTCGCCGAGCGCGTCCAATGGATCCACCCACTCGATGACGCCTACCTCACGGCATCCACGCGATTCGATCACGAGCACCGTCGCGCCCACCGCCAGGGGGTCCTCCGACCAGGCGAGGAAAGTCTCGGACCCACCCCGGACCCGCACCAGGACCTCGCCGGGACCCGCGGACCCGCGCGTCCCGATGAGCACCTTGCCCGTGCAGCCGATCACGGCCTCGTCCTGCGGCATCACCGGCCGTCCTCCTCGCCCTGGCCCATGATTCCGACGATAGCCCCACCCCGCCCCCGACCCAATGGCCAGGAGCCCCCACACTCCCCGCGACCGGCCCCCCCGGCGACGCACGATCACCCCGCGATCCGCCCACCAGAGGCACCGACACCGCACTTGATCACCACCGGATCGCGCGGCAGCAGAGGCACTCCCGGACGCGTCGCCGCACACCCCCGCGTCTTCGCTACCTTCAGCGCTCTGGCTTCGGCCCCGCAATACCGACGGCCGCCTCTGCCGCTGCGGCACCCACCACGACCAAGACGACGACGCTCCTGGGGCCCCGCTCGGTTCGGTGTCATCCAGCGCACCCGCACTGGCCCGCACACCTGGTTCTGCCGGCCGGTCGGCAGTCCGGCGGCGCGTCGGCGGTGGCGCCACCTGCACCTCAATGCGTGGCCACAGAGCATGGCGGCCTCGCTGGAGCCGTCGGTATCGCAGCCCACGGCGTCTCGGTCCCGCCTGTCGAGGTACATGTCCATCAGACGGCGGCCCCGCGTCGTGTGGCGCTCGGAGGCTACGGGTGGGCGCCGGCGCCCGACAGCCGGCGTACTCCATCCAGGCTGAGGCAACGGCTCGGCAGGACGGCGCGTCCGCATTCCGTTCCTGCCCGGGCTCTAGGCTCGGTCCGTGGAGCAGCCCGAGCAGCGCGCCGAGGGCGCGGGACCGTTCACCACCCGGCTCACCTGGCGCCTTCCCGGCGGCGGCACCGCCGTGTGGGAGTCCCGGCTCGCCCGGCGGCGCGGAGTGCTCGCCGTCCGTCCCCTCGGTGCGACGGCCACCCGGCACACCCGTGCGGACGCCGTTGCCCTCACCCGGCTGCGCAGACTCAACGTCATCGCCGCGACCGCCTTCGTCTTCGGCGGGGCCCTCTTCGCAGCCGGCGCAGCCGTCGCCCAGTTCGGCTCCGGCGACGCCACCGAGTGCGCCTCGATCTACTTCGCGGGCGGCCTGTTCTTCAACACCGGCGGGTACGTCTCGCTGCTCCAGGTGATCAACGCACCCCGTCACGTCACCGGCGGCGAGGGTCGGCTGGTCACCCGCCGATGGCGATGGTGGGCCTACGAGCCGACGCGACTGGACTGGCTGAGTACGTTCGTCCTCTTCACGGGCACGCTGGTCTTCGCCGTCAACCTGCTGGACTCCTTCCTGCGGGGTTTGACCGTCCAGCAGGTCAACCGGCTGGTCTGGGCGCCCGACGTGATCGGCTGCGTCCTCTTCCTGGTCTCCGGCCACCTGGCCGTCGTCGAGATCTGCCACGGCCGGCCCTGCGTCCGCCCGCGCAACCTCGGCTGGTGGATCGTCGCCGTCAACCAGCTCGGCTCCGTCCTGTTCATGATCTCAGCGCTCGCCGCCTTCACCCGCCCCGCCACCGGCAGCCTGGTCAACGCCGGCATTGCCGACTGCGGCACTCTCACCGGCGCCCTGTGTTTCTCCCTCGGCGGCCTCCTCCAACTCGGCGAACACCCATAGCCCTGATGGGCGAGGTGGTGCCGAGCAACAGCCCTCTCGTACCGGCGCCGGGCCGGCTCGTCCTTCGTGGGCACATCACACAGCTCCCCACTGTGCCCGTCGCCCGTGTGTGCCATATGCGTGCTGCGATGGCGAAGGCCTTCCCGTCCACCGGAGGGAAGGGCCTCTGAAGAGGTGTTTCTCTGTGCCCCCGGCAGGATTCGAACCTGCGCCACCCGCATGAGGAGTTCGATCAACCGGGCGCTACAGCGTGCTGCGGTAAAGGGTGCGGTGGCGTAGCGGGCCGCTGGGGACCGTGGGCGTACGCCGTCGTTGATGTCAGCTGTGGATGTCACGCAGGGCGAGGCACGATGCTCACCGCGCGGTAGTCGTACCCGTCCTGCTTGAAGCCAGGGGCTTCCCACGTGAGGTCGACCTGCTGTCCGGGCGACAGCGTGCGGAAGCCGGCCGCCTGGATGTCGGAGTAATGGCCGAAGCAGCCGCCGGGGGTATCGGGGGAGTCGAGAACGCCCCACCCTTCCTCGTCGTCCCACTCGCGGACAGTGGCAGTCACCATAGACGGCACCCTACGGCCCCCCTTCGCCCACGCGCCTGGTACCTCAGCTTGGGAAGAATGATCATCGTGGAGAAGGGCTACGCCGGTCGTCGCCCCCGAACGTGGGTAACCCTCACCCGCGAAGGCGCGCAAGCCTTGGACGCCGAACTCCGTGCCCTAAGCGCACTCGTGCTACACCTTGAGGCGCCCCGTCCCATGCCCGCCACACGCGACACGTGATCACCGCTTCAGGGGCGAGGATGGCCGATCATAGGCGTGACCTCCGGATGCCCTGGCTTGGACAGAGCCTGGCGGGCTCTCCCCCGCGGGCCAGGGTTCCCCGTGAGTCCCCTCCGTTCTGGCACGAAAGCGGCACGGCCGTACGTGGTGCCTCGGACTCGGGCTCATGGGTGGGGAGGCCTATGGCGAACAAGAGCGGTGCGGAGCGGGGTGCCGGGTGCGCGTCTCGTCAGACCTTCTCGACTCGCACGGAGCGGCCCGTGAGAAGTCGATGCAGGTCGTCGGTGTCCGAGGTGAAGACGGTTGCCTGGGCTCCCTGCGCGGCTTCCCGTGCGGCCACGGCCGCCAGAACGGCGTCGATGGCGTACTTGTGCCCGTGCAGGCCGGCGGTCTTCAGCATCTCCCGTGCGGTGGCGATCACCTGGTCATCCGTGTGCACGATGCGGATCCGGGACAGCGTCCAGTTCCACAGTGCCTGCCTCGACGTGTCGCGGGGATCCCATGCCTCCAAGGTGGCGAGCGCCGAGGTGACGATGGGGATGTCGAGCCGTGGAGCCGTTTTGACCAGCGAGGCCATCTCCCGATCCCCCTGAACCGCCTTGGAAAGGGCTTCGGAGCCGAAGACGAAGACACGTTGTCGCGGCTGGTGCAGCTTTGCTCGGGCGGTGCGGCTCACGCGGCCGCACCGGGACGCGATCGGTGCTCGTCGTGCCAGCCGTCGATGGCGGCGATGCGGTCCAGCGCTGCCTGCTGCTCGTCGTCCGTCACCGGCCCGTGCTCTTCCTCAAGGCGTTCGGCCAACTCGCGCAGCCTGTCCATGGCGTCCTGGTGGGCGGCGGCGGCCGCGATGTAGCCGGACACCCCTCGCGAGTCGACACGCTCCTTGATCGATTCGACGAGTTCTTCCGGCACGGTGATGGTGATCTTCCGAGTTGCCATACTTTGAGTATGCCGGGTTCCGGATGGCGCGGCCCGGCTTCCTCCGCGACCCGGACCGGAAGTCCGTCGGCGTCCTCGTCCAGGGCCACCGGCTTCGGTCATCGCCAGGCGGTCAGAGGTATCCGGTACTCCGGGTGATCCGATGAAGGCCGGCCCCTGCTCCACTCCTGACGCTCGGGCGCGTACCCGTGGACGACGTGGCGACAGTCGTCCGGCACGGCGCCCGAAATGACGAAGGGCCGACTCCGGAGAGAAGCTCTTCCGGGCCGGCCTTTTCGTTCGTGCCCCCGGCAGGATTCGAACCTGCGACACCCGCTTTAGGAGAGCGGTGCTCTATCCCCTGAGCTACGAAGGCGTGGGTGGGCGTCCTGGTGGGCGCTCGGTCCACAGGGTACCGGATCGGGGCCGGTTGGGGTGGGGGTGGTTGATCGGTGGGGCGGGGTTCCGGATGATCCGCGTCCGGCGCCGGCATGCGTCCGGAAGGACATGCGCTCACCCCCGGGTTATCCGTATCCGGTAGTCGCCCTCCTCGTCCCTGTTCAGGACCTGGACGGTTATCCGGTGGCGGGGGTCCTTGAAGGTCTCGCCCGGGGCGAAGGGGGCGTCGGAGAGTTCCGCGTGGACGTTGGGGCTGCGGGTGCAGCCGCCGCTGGCACGGTGGCTGTCGTAGACGGTGACCGGGCCGCGGCCGGTGTCGACCGTCGCGTCGACCTTGTAGATCAGCAGGCCCGGGCGGCACACCACCTCGTCGTTGCCGCCCTGGGCGCGTATCTCCAGGGCGTAGGCGCTGCGCGCGGTGACGGGGACCAGGATGAGTTTGCCGCCGCCGGTCTTGTAGAGCGGGGACAGGGTGTAGTCGACGCTGCCTCGGGCCGCCGCGCAGCCGACCTGGCCGCCGTCGAGCCAGCCGAGTTTCCACTTGTGCCAGCCGAGCAGGTCGTTGTCGGCGCCCCAGTCCTCGCTCATGATGTCCCAGTGGCCGACCGCGCCGCCGCCCTCCTGGGTGTACAGGTCGGGCAGGCCGAAGGTGTGGCCGTTCTCGTGCGGGAGCACCCGGAAGCCGGTGCGGCCGTAGGAGCCGGAGCCGTCGTCCTGGCGGGAGTAGACGAAGGACGCGTTGGCGACGCGGACGCCGTCGGCGATCGGGGCGTCGCTGTTCCCGGCGAAGGTCACGGACAGCACGGTGTCCAGGGCGGAGGGGCCGGCGTTCGGGGTGACGAGCACGTTGAGGAGGTCGTAGTCGCGGAAGTCGACCGTGGGGTCGGCGGCGGCCACGATGTCCTGGACCAGGCGCCGGTAGCCGGGGTCGAAGGGGGCGCCGCGCTCTATGCCGTACGCCCGGAAGGTCTTCGGCATCCTCAGCCAGCCGGTGACGGGGGTCTCGGGGCGGTAGTCGAGGCGGCCGTACGAGGAGGTGCGGAACCACTCCTGGGTCTGCGGGAAGAACTCGTGGTAGCGGTCCATGGCGCTGCCCTGGCCGGGTGCGTCGGGGAAGTCGATCATCAGGGTCAGGGCGCGGACCGTGCCGGTGGAGCGGGAGTAGCCGGGCGGGGTGGGCAGGCCCTCGGTCATCTGCACCCCCAGGCCGCCGTGGACCATGCACGGCAGGAGCGCGGAGGTGCGGGCCAGGCCGATCGGTCCGGCGGTGGTGGGCGCCGTCAGGTGTCCGGTCCCCGCCGAGGTGCTGACCGCGAGGGTCAGCACGGTCACCACGGCGAGGGCGGCCGTACGGCGCCGGCGTATGCGCCGGCGGGGTGGCTGCGGCTGCATACAGGGACCTCCGCTCCACGGCAGCCCCGGTCTCCGGCTGCTCCCTTGCGATCACCCTGGGGCGGTGGTGGGCCGGGCGCGCGTTGGAGGAGCCGAGCGGGGGAATGCCGGGCCGCGGAGGGGTGAAACCCGGGCGGAGGGTGAGTGTGGCTCAGGTCACAGGAATTTTCGGGAAGGCGGGAAATAACCGGGGAGGCCCTCCCCGTTTAGTCCTGTGTCTGAGCGAAACGGGGAGCGGCTCCCCGGATCGGCCGCCACGGCCCTGCGAGAGCAACAGCACGGCCCGTGAGACCGACAGCACGGCACGGCATGACCGCCCGTACGGCACGGCACGACAGCAGCAACAGCACCGCACCATCGCAGTACCACCGATCGGGCCCCGCGCCCCATGGACCCAGAGGAATACACCGTGACGGCCACGACCGCCTCCACCGCGCGCAAGGTGACCCGGCCCCGGGCCGACGCCCTGCGCAACCGGGAGCGGATCGTCACCGCCGCCCAGGAGATGTTCGTCGAGCACGGGCCGGACGTGCCGCTCGACGAGATCGCCCGCCGGGCCGGCGTCGGCAACGCCACGGTGTACCGGAACTTCCCCGACCGGGACGCCCTCGTCCGCGAGGTCGTCTGCACCGTGATGGACCGTACGGCCGAGGCGGCCGAGCGGGCCCTCGCGGAGTCGGGGGACGCCTTCGCCGCCCTGGAGCACTTCGTGCACACCGCCGCCGACGAGCGGATCAGTGCGCTGTGCCCCATGGTGTCCAGCACCTTCGACCAGCACCATCCCGACCTGGAGGCCTCCCGCAAGCGCATCGAGCAGCTCGTCGAGGAGGTCATGGGCCGGGCCGTGGCGGCCGGGCAGCTCCGGTCCGACGTGGGGGTGGGGGACCTGCTGATCGTCGTGGCCCAGCTGAGCCGGCCCCCGGCCGGCACGGACTGCGTCCGTGGCGACCGCTTCGTCCACCGTCACCTGCAACTGTTCCTGGACGGCCTTCGGGCCCCCGCCCACTCCGTCCTGCCCGGCCCGGTCGTGAGCATCACCGAACTGCGCGGCTGCTGACGCCGCCGCCGCTCCACCCGGCCGCCCGGCCGGACTGAAGCAGCTTCCCGACGGTGGCAGCGCTGCCACCGTTCAGCCGACGCCTCCGCCGCCGACTCCCGTTTTTCTCCTCCTGGTCACGTTTTCTCGCCATTTTTCCGTTGGACCCGTCTTTTTCCGTCACGAAGTACCGAAGTGGGTATCCCCATGTCAGAAACAGCCCTCAAGGCTCCCGGCATCGCCGTGCCACACGGTGATGCCAACCGCTGGAAGGCGCTCGTGTTCATCGCGCTCGCCCAGCTGATGGTCGTCCTGGACGCCACCATCGTGAACATCGCGCTGCCCTCCGCCCAGCAGGACCTCGGCATATCCGACGGCAACCGGCAGTGGGTCGTCACGGCGTACGCGCTCGCCTTCGGCGGTCTGCTGCTCTTCGGCGGCCGCATCGCCGACCTGTGGGGCCGCAAGCGCGCGTTCGTGCTCGGGCTGGGCGGGTTCGCCGCCGCCTCCGCGCTGGGCGGCGCCGCCACCACCGGCGCCATGATGTTCGGCGCCCGCGCCCTCCAGGGTGCGTTCGGCGCGCTGCTCGCCCCGGCCGCGCTCTCCCTGCTGGCGGTGATGTTCACCGACGCCAAGGAGCGCGCCAAGGCGTTCGGCATCTACGGCGCCATCGCGGGCGGCGGCGGTGCCGTCGGCCTGATCCTCGGCGGTTTCCTCACCGAGTACCTGGACTGGCGCTGGACCTTCTTCGTGAACGTCCCGTTCGCCGTCGTGGCCGCGGCCGGCGCCTACTTCGTGATCCGTGAGCCGGAGGGCGGCCGCAACCGCTCCCCGCTCGACATCCCCGGCGTGATCCTGTCCACGCTCGGCCTGGTCGCCCTGGTCTACGGCTTCACCCGCGCCGCCTCCGACGGCTGGGGCGACAGCGTGACCGTCGCCATGTTCGTGGCGTCCGCGGTGCTGCTGGTGACGTTCGTGATCGTCGAGGCCCGGGTCAAGGCCCCGCTGCTGCCGCTGCGCGTGGTGACCGACCGCAACCGCGGCGGCATCTACCTCTCCCTCGGCCTGGCCATCATCGGCATGTTCGGCCTGTTCCTCTTCCTGACCTACTACCTCCAGATCGTGAAGGGCTACTCGCCGGTCAAGACGGGCTTCGCGTTCCTGCCGATGGTCGCCGGCATGATCACCGGCTCGACGCAGATCGGCACCCGGCTGATGACCCGCGTCCCGGCCCGCCTGCTGATGGGCCCGGGCTTCCTGGTCGCCGGTCTCGGCATGCTGCTGCTGACCCAGCTGGAGATCGGTTCCTCGTACGCCGGTCTGCTGCTGCCGGCGATCGCGCTGCTCGGTCTCGGCATGGGTACGGCGTTCATGCCGGCGATGTCCCTGGCCACCCAGGGCGTCCAGCCCCGGGACGCCGGTGTGGCCTCCGCGATGGTCAACACCTCGCAGCAGGTGGGCGGCGCGATCGGCACCGCCCTGCTGAACACGATCGCCGCCTCGGCGACCACCTCGTACGTCAGGGACCACATCGCCGGTGCCTCCGCCAAGCCGCAGGTCGAGCTGGTGAAGCTCCAGGGCATGGTGCACGGCTACAGCACGGCGATCTGGTTCGCCGTCGGCATCCTGGGCCTGGCGTCCCTGATCGCGTTCACCTTCGTCAACGCGGGTCGTCCGGGTACCACCACGGTGGCCTCCGGTGAGGGCGTCGAGGACGAGCTGCCGGTGCCGGTGATCGCCCACTGACGGTCCCGCCGCCCGCCCCGCTCCGGTACGCGTGCCGGCGGGGCGGGGCGGGCCCGCGCTCGCTGCGCCCCGCCGACCGGGGGGTCGGGTCAGCGGAGCCAGGGCAGGTCCGCACCCGCCTCGTCGGGCTGGAGGCCCTCGGCGACGATCTCCATGATCTCGCCGAGGGCCTTCTGCTGTGCCGGCGAGAGCCGCTCGAACAACGCCTGCCGTACGGCGGCCACATGGCCCGGCGCGGTGCGCCGCAGCACTTCCTGGCCCTCGTCGGTGAGCACGGCGAACTGGCCGCGCTTGTCGGAGGGGCAGTCCTCGCGCCGGACCCAGCCGTTCTTCTCCAGCCGGGCGATGGCGTGCGAGAGGCGGGAACGGGTGATCTTGGCCTGCATGGCCAGCTCGGTCATCCGCAGCCGGCGGCGCGGGGCCTCGGCGAGGCCGACGAGGAGGCCGTAGTAGATGTGCGGCATGCCCGCGTCGCGCTGGAGCTGCCGGTCGAGGTGGTCCTCCAGCAGGGTGGTGGCGTGCAGGTACGCGCGCCAGACGCGCTGTTCCTCGTCGGTGAGCCAGCGGGTCGGTGCGGCGGTGTCCGGTGCCGTGTTCATGGGTCCACTGTACGAGTCGGCTTCTTGAAACTTAAACAAGTCGGGCGTATGGTCGGCCCTAGAGCTTGAGAGTTAAAGTAACTGGGCTCGGGGGTCCGCGGCCGCGTCCGGCTTCCGCACCCGCAGCCCCTGGACCGACCGGAGCCGCCGACATGTCCGTCACCGCCCCGGGGCGCATGCCCGCCCTGTACCTCAGCCACGGCGCCCCGCCGCTCGCCGACGACCCCGTCTGGCCCGGCCAGCTCGCCGCATGGTCCGCCGCCCTCCCGCGCCCCCGGGCCGTCCTCATGGTCTCCGCCCACTGGGAGGAGGCCCCGCTCGCCCTCGGCGCCGTCGAGACCGTCCCCCTCGTCCACGACTTCTGGGGCTTCCCGGAGCACTACTACCGGGTGCGGTACGACGCCCCGGGCGCCCCCGCGCTCGCCGACTCCGTCCGCAAGCTGCTGCGCGCCCCCGGCATCCCGGTGCAGGACGTCCCCGACCGCGGCCTCGACCACGGCGCCTACGTCCCCCTGGTCGAGATGTTCCCGGACGCCGACGTGCCCGTCCTCCAGATCTCCCTGCCCACCCTGGACCCGGTCCGCCTGATGGACATCGGCCGCCGGCTCGCCCCGCTGCGCGACGAGGGCGTGCTGATCGTCGGCTCCGGGTTCTTCACCCACAACCTCGCCGCCCTGCGCCACACCGGCCCGGGCGTGCCGAGCTGGTCGTCCGAGTTCGACGACTGGGGCCGGCGTGCCCTGGAGGCCCGCGACTGGGACGCCCTCCTCGACTTCCTGGACAAGGCCCCGGCCGGCCGTTACGCCCACCCGCGCACCGAACACTTCGCCCCGCTCTTCGTCACCATGGGCGCGGCGGAGGCGGACGGCGAGCTGGACACGCAGCGGTCGGTGATCGACGGGTTCTGGATGGGAATGGCGAAGCGGTCCGTGCAGTTCGGCTGAGGGGGACGGCGGGGCGGCCGGTTCCCCCGGCCCGGCTACAGCCGTTTCTCGTACCAGGCCACGTCCCAGTAGCGGCCGAACTTGCGCCCGACCTCATGGAAGGTCCCGACGCGCCGGAAACCGAAGCGCTCGTGGAGCCGGGTGGACGCCTCGTTGGGCTGGGCGATGCCCGCGTAGGCGCGGTGCACGTCCTGCCCGGCGAGGGCCGCGAACAGGGCGTCGTAGAGCAGGGTGCCGATCCCGCGCCGGCCCAGGGAGCCCCCCTTGACGGCGTCGGGGGCGAGGTACACCGAGGTCTCCACGGACGTCGCGTAGGCCGGCTTGGGCCGGTGCGGGCCGGACGTGGCGTACCCCAGGACCCGCCGCGAGTCCGCGTCCGTGGCAACCATCAGCCGGTGCGGGCCGTCTTCCGGGTGGGAGAGCAGCCAGGGGAGGCGCTCCTTGGGCGTGAGGGGCACGGTGTCGAATGTGATCGCCGTCTCACGCACGTAGTGGTTGTAGATCGCCGTGAGGCTCTCGAGATCCCTCTCGATCCCCGTCCTGACCTGCACCTCGGCGGACTCCGACGGCATCTCGCCTCCTCGCGTGGTGGCACAGGGTACTGCATGATCAGAAAAATCGGGGGGCGGGTTGGGAATTCTGTCCGGATTCCAGTCGTTGTTTCCCACGGATGCAGGGCACTCGGAGAGAGTCCCAGAGACAGTCCCCGGAGTGCTGAGCGTTCACCAGGACCACCCGCCAGCCCACCACCGCAAGGGAGCACGCATGGCAACCCGTGCCGTCGCCCGTCGTAAGTCCGCCACCGGCGAGACGGCCGACTCGGCAAGCAGTGTTCGCGCTCATGGCGGCGAGATCGCAGACCGCGACCTGGTCGGCATGTACCTCGACGAGATCGCGCGCACACCGCTGCTCGACGCCGCCAAGGAAGTCGATCTCTCGCAGACCATCGAGGCGGGTGTGTTCGCGAGGCAGGTCCTCGACGGCTACGAGCAGACGAAGGCGAAAGCCAGCCGCGAGGAGCTGGAGACGCTGGTCGCCGAGGGCGAGCGGGCCAAGGACGTCTTCATCCGTTCCAACCTTCGGCTGGTCGTCGCCGTCGCCCGGCGCTACCCGCGCAGCGGCCTGCCCCTGCTGGACCTGGTCCAGGAGGGCAACGCCGGCCTGGTGCGCGCCGTGGAGAAGTTCGACTACCGCAAGGGTTTCAAGTTCTCGACGTACGCCACCTGGTGGATCCGCCAGGCGATCACCCGCTCGATAGCCGACCAGTCCCGCACGATCCGGCTCCCCGTCCACCTCGTGGAGGAGCTGGGCCGCATCCGCCGCGTCCAGCGCGAGTTCAACCGCGAGAACGGCCGTGACCCGGAGCCGGCCGAGATCGCCGCGGAGCTGGGCTCGACGCCCGAGCGCGTCATCGACGTCCTCGACTGGGCCCGCGACCCGGTCTCGCTGAACATGTCGGTGGACGACGAGGGTGAGACCCAGTTCGGCGACCTGCTGGAGGACACCTCGGCGGTCTCCCCCGAGCAGTCCGTCATGACCCTGCTGCGCAGCGAGGAGCTCGACGACCTGATCGGCCGCCTCGACCAGCGCACGGCCTCCATCATCAAGATGCGGTACGGCATCGAGGACGGCCGCGAGCGCACCCTGACCGAGGTCGGCAAGGAGCACGGCCTGACCCGCGAGCGGATCCGCCAGATCGAGAAGCACGCTCTCCTCGAACTGAAGAAGTTGGCCCGCGACACGGGCTTCGACGCGGCGGCGTAGCGCGGCCGGAGGCGGGGACGGGGTCCGCCGGACGTACGGCGCGGTGAGGTGCCGGGTACGGCCGGGTGCGGTGGGGTGCGTGCCCGGGCGTACGCCGACACGGCGAAAACGGCGTACCGGACGTACGCCTCCCGCGCGGCGCGCACGCCCGTGGCGAAAGACGGCGCAAACATGGCGTAGTCCGATCGCTTCAACCACGGAGCCCGAGGGAACAACCCATGCGGGCCCTCCAACGGGCCTCAGGACCGCACTCCCCACCCCCACGGCACCGCTCGCCCGGCTGATCCCGGCCGGCGCCACGTGAACCACGTCCCGACGCAATCCCCCCCCGGCGCCGGGACTTCCCCGCCGGGCTCCGGCGCCCTCCCCCCCCGGGCGTCCGGAGCCCGGCTTTTTCGCGCCTCTCTACCGTGATCCGACGGGCGCCCTGGGATGTCGCGCGGGGTGCCGTGCTCGTACCGGGCGGATGCCGCGCGGGGTGCCGGACAGGCGCCGGACGGGTGCCGTACGACGGCGGTCGGAACGCCTCGTCGCCGCGCCCGTCGACTGCCGTACCGGGCGCCCGGGCACTGGAACGGCGGCCCACCCCGTACCTGAACACCGGGGTGGACCGCCGGATGGCAGATTCTGTCACACGGGCATAGCCTGCCGGGATGAGCACCACCCCCACCCCCGCCCACCAGCCGTTTTCCGCCTCCCCGCCGGTGTCGCTCGTCGAACGCCGCAAGGCCGAGACCCGGATGGAGATCGCCCGGGCGGCGGCGGCCCTCTTCGTCCAGCGGGGTCTGCGCGCGACCCGCGCCGAGGACATCGCCCAGGCCGCCGGTGTCGCACCGCGTACGTTCTACCGCTACTTCGCCACCAAGGAGGAGGCGGTGGCCCCGCTGTACGCGGCCGGCGCCCAGCGCTGGACCGAGGCGGTCCGCACGGCCCCGGCCGACCTCGGCCTCCCGGACGCCCTGGAACACGCCGTCCGGCACACCCTCACCCCCGGCGCCGGCGTCTCGGCCGCGTCCTGGGAATGGGTCCGCACCCTCATCCGCCTGGCCGACACCAGCCCGGCCCTGCGCAAGGTCTGGGCCGAGGTCTGCCAGGCGTCGGAGCGGGCGCTGGCCGAGATCCTCACCTGCCGCGCACCGGCCCGGGGGACACCCGCCGAACCGGCGCCGGATGCGGAGGGTCCGGTGGCGGTCACCCCGGACCTCCGGTTCGCCGCGGCCGTGGCCGGTTCCGCCGTCCGCGTCGCCGTGGAGTGCTGGGCGGCCACGGGTGCCGGACCCGGCGGCCCGCAGGGCCCGGCAGCCCTGGCCCTGCGCCACCTGGCGGCGGTACGGGGCTTCGGCTGGGGCGGGGAGGAGGGGGCCGGGGATCGCGGCGGCGACGCGGGGGCGGCCGGCTGAGGTGGGGGCGGAGGGGCGGTGCCTCAGGGACCGTTCAGGGTTCCGCTCGGGGTTTCGCCCGGAGTCTCGTGCGGGGTTCCGTCCGTGGCCCGGCTGAGGCGTCCGGCCAGCTCACGTGTCCGCTCCACCAGTTCCGCCGGGCCCCGCACCGTGAACTCGCACCCGACCATGGCCAGCCGCACCGCCAGCCACTCGACCGGGCCGCCGGTGGTGCCGCGCAGGACGCAGCCGCCCGCGCCGTCGTCCTCGGGCGTCCCGGCCCACGCCGGGATCCGCGCGCCGACCAGCTCCGCCGGGGCGGCGAACCGCACGTCGAACGCGTACGTCTCCTGGTGCCCGTGGATGGACTGCCGCAGATACTCGGCGGCACTCCCCGCCGGCAACTCCCTGGGCGCGAACCGGGCCCCGGTCGAGAACGGCCGGCTGACCCGGTCGACGCGGAACGTCCGCCAGTCGCCCCGGTCGAGGTCGTAGGCGACCAGGTACCAGCGGCGCCCGGTGGACACCAGCCGGTGCGGCTCGGTCAGCCGATGGGAGGCGCTGCCGTCCTTGTCGCGGTAGGCGAACCGCAGTCGTTCCCGGCCCGCCACGGTCGACGCCAGCGCGGTGAGCGTCTCCGGCGCGATGCTCGGCCCGTCCCCGCTGGTCAGCAGCGTCGTCGCGGCCTGGAGCGTGGACACCCGGTGGCGCAGCCGGGCCGGCAGCACCTGTTCGAGCTTGGCCATGGCCCGTACCGACGCCTCGTCCACCCCTTCCACGGCGTGCCCGGCGCCCGCCCGCAGGCCCACGGCGATGGCGACCGCCTCCTCGTCGTCCAGCACCAGCGGCGGCATGGCCTTGCCCGCGACCAGCCGGTACCCCCCGTCCGCGCCCTTGGTGGCCTGTACCGGGTACCCCAGTTCGCGCAGCCGGTCGACGTCCCGCCGCACGGTGCGCCGGGACACCCCGAGCCGCTCGGCCAGCTCACCGCCGGGCCACTCGCGGGGCGTCTGGAGGAGGGAGAGGAGCTGGAGCAGGCGGGCCGGGGTGTCGGTCGTCATGGGAACAGGATGCCGTGGATATAGGACACGATCTGACCTACTGGGGCTCTAGCCTGCTCGCATGACCTCGATCGACCGCAACGCCGACAAGACCCGCGGCACCGGTACCGCAACCGGCCCCGGCACCGGCCCGCTCCCACGCACGCCCGCGGTGGCCGGTGACAGGACCCGCTGGCTGGCCCTGGCCATCGTCATGACCGCGGCCTTCATGGACCTGGTCGACGTGACGATCGTCAACATCGCCATCCCGTCCATCCAGCGCACCGCCCACGCCTCGGTCAGCCAGATCCAGTGGATAACCGCCGGCTACGCCCTCGCGTTCGCCGCCGGCCTGATCACCGGCGGCCGGCTCGGCGACATCCACGGCCGCAAGCGGCTGTTCCTGATCGGCGTCGGCGGCTTCACCCTCGCCTCCGCCCTGTGCGGCTTCGCCGCGAACCCGGAGATGCTGGTCGCCTCCCGGATCCTCCAGGGCGGCATGGCGGCGCTGATGGTGCCGCAGGTGCTGTCGATCGTGCACGCCACCTTCCCGGCCCACGAACGCGGCAAGGTCTTCGGCCTGTTCGGCGCGATCGTCGGTCTCGGCGCGGTCTCCGGTCCGCTGCTGGGCGCGCTGCTGACGGAATGGAACCTGTTCGGCCTGGAGTGGCGGCCCATCTTCCTCATCAACCTGCCGGTCGGCATCGTCTCCTTCCTCCTCGGCCGCCGCTTCATCACCGAGTCGCGCGCCCCGAAGGCCCTGAAAGTCGACCTCGTCGGTGTCGCCCTGGTCACCCTGGGCCTGCTGATGCTGCTCTATCCGCTCACCCGCGGGCGCGAGCTGGGCTGGCCGCTGTGGGGGTACCTGTGCATGGCGGGCGCGCTCGTCGTCTTCGCCGGTCTGGTGGCCTACGAGCGGCGCAAGGCGGCCCGGGACGGTTCCCCGCTGATCGAGCTGTCGCTGTTCCGCGTGAAGAGCTTCGCCGCCGGCATCGCCGTGCAGACCGTCTTCGGTGTCGCGCTCGGCATCTTCTTCCTGGTCTGGACGCTCTACATGCAGATCGGCCTGGGCTGGAGCCCGCTGCGGGCCGGGTTGACCGGGGTGCCGTTCTCCATCGCCGTGTCGGTGGCGGCCGGGCTGTCGGTGCAGCAGCTCGTCCCGCGGTTCGGACGGGGGGTCCTCCAGGCCGGCGCGCTGCTGATGGGCGCGGGCGTGCTGCTCTACCTGTGGGAGGCCCACCACTACGGCCTGGCCATCGCGTCCTGGCAGATGGCCCTGCCGCTGGTCGTGATGGGCGCCGGCATGGGGCTGATCGTCGCCCCGCTGACCGACGCGGTGCTCTCGGAGGTGCCGCGTGAGCACGCCGGTTCCGCGTCCGGGCTGATCAACACCGTGCAGCAGATGGGCAACGCGCTCGGACTGGGTCTCGTGTCGGTCGTCTTCTTCGGGGAGATCGGCGACCGGTTGCCCCTGGACCAGGTCGGCCCGGCCTTCGTCCACGCCTTCCAGCATGCCCTGTGGTGGGTCGCCGGGATCATGGGCGCGATCTTCCTGCTGATGTCCGCCCTCCCCAAGCGCCCGGCGCAGCACCTGGAGGGTGCCGAGGAGGACGCCGTCGAGGGCGGCGCGGGACAGGCGCCGGTGACGGAGCCCGAACTGGTGCCGTGAGCACGCGCACCGTGCGAGCCGGGCGCGCCGGGCCTCCTCCGCCAGCCCGGTGAGGTGCACGCTCATTCGCTGTACGACCGATCGCGGGCCCGGTACCGACAGGTGCCGGGCTTCGTGGTGTCCGCCGTACCTCCGCCAGGGTGCCCCGCTGATGTCCGTCCGCGTCCGAGTCATGCCCGAATCTGTTTACATCCCGGGTTCCCGGGCGTAACCTCGCCTTGAAACCACACGTTCGGGCATGCATCGGAAGTGGCCGGACATCGAGGCGGAGGCATACGGAGATGTACGCACCGGAGCGGCAGCAGGAGATCCTGCGGCTCGCCCGTGACGGCGGCCGGGTCGACGTGCTGTCGCTGGCCGAGGAGTTCCAGGTGACCGCGGAGACCATCCGCCGTGACCTGAAGGCCCTCGACCGCGCCGGCCTCGTCCGCCGGGTGCACGGCGGTGCCATCCCGGCCGGGCGTCTCGACTTCGAGCCGGACCTCGCCGAGCGCGAGACCACCGCCGCCGACGAGAAGGACCGCATCGCCAAGGCCGCCCTCGCCGAACTGCCGGCCGCGGGCACGGTGATCCTCGACGCGGGGACGACGGTCGCCCGCCTGGCCGCCGCCCTCCCGCTGGAGGCCGACCTCACCGTCGTCACCCACTCCCTGCCCATCGCGGCGCGCCTCGCCGACCACCCCGGCCTCCAGCTGCATCTCATCGGGGGGCGCGTGCGGCACCGTACGCGCGCCGCCGTGGACGCCTGGGCGCTGCGCGCGTACGGCGAGATCCGCGCCGACGTGCTGTTCGTCGCCGCCAACGGCTTCTCCGCCGAACACGGCCTGACCACCCCCGACCTCGCCGAGGCCGCCGTCAAGCGCGCCGCGATCGCCGCCGCCCGGCGCGTGGTGCTGCTCGCCGACTCCGCCAAGCACGGCCAGGAGCACTTCGCCCGCTTCGGGGGCCTGGACGACGTGGACCTGTTGATCACCGACAGCGGGCTGAGCCCCGAGGACACCGCCGTCGTCGAGCGCGGCGGCACGGAAGTGGTGCGCGCATGATCCTCACCGTCACCCCCAACCCGTCCCTCGACCGCACCTACGAGGTGCCCTCCCTGGAACGCGGCGAGGTCATCCGGGCCACCGGCGAACGCATGGACCCCGGCGGCAAGGGCGTGAACGTCTCGCGCGCCGTCGCCGCGGCCGGCCGGCGCACCGTCGCGGTCCTGCCCCTGGGAGGCGCGCCCGGCGCGCTCGTCGCGGAACTGCTCGACGCGCAGGGCATCGAGGTCGCGCCGGTCCCGGTCGCCGGCGCCACCCGCTCCAACATCGCGCTTGCCGAGGACAACGGCGTCCTCACGAAGATCAACGCGCCGGGCCCGGAGCTGTCGGCGGCGGAGCAGGAACTGCTCCTGGACACCGTCCGCGCCCAGTCGCGCGACGCCGACTGGATCGCCTGCTGCGGCAGCCTGCCGCGGGGGCTCACCCCCGCCTGGTACGCCGACGTCGTCACGCGGGCGCACGCAGGTGGCGCGCGGATCGCCCTGGACACCTCCGGGCGCGCGCTGCTGGAGGCGCTGCGCGCGCGGCCCGACGTGGTGAAGCCGAACGCCGAGGAACTCGCGGAAGCGGTCGCACGCCCCCTCGCGACCGTGGGTGACGCCCTCAAGGCCGCCGAGGAGGTGCGCGCGATGGGCGCGGGCGCCGTCCTCGCGAGCCTGGGCGCCGACGGC
Organism: Streptomyces sp. NPDC100445; assembly: GCF_044759735.1. Classification (NCBI taxonomy): domain Bacteria; kingdom Bacillati; phylum Actinomycetota; class Actinomycetes; order Kitasatosporales; family Streptomycetaceae; genus Streptomyces; species Streptomyces sp. NPDC100445. The sequence continues at coordinate 285,330 of NZ_JBIVZV010000005.1, forward strand.
CAGCTCCTGGTGTCCGACGACGGAGCCTGGTTCGGCAGCGCGCGTGTGGCCGCCGTCCGCAGCAACGTCGGCGCCGGCGACGCCTCCCTCGCCGGTTTCCTCATCGCCGGCGGCATCGGGCCCCGCGCCCTCGCCTCCGCCGTCGCCCACGGCGCCGCCGCGGTCCGGCTCCCCGGCAGCGTGATGCCGGGCCCCGCCGACCTGGACCCGACGGCCGTCACGGTCACGGCCGACCTGCCCCTCGACCGTGAACTGACGGAGCCGGTGCCATGACCGCCCTCCCCGCGGCCGGCCCGCCCCGCTCCCCCCACACCACCCCCGTCCCCACCACCGCCCACCCGCTCCCCGGGCGGTACGCGTGCAGAGGAGCCCGCGATGAGCGACATGATCACCGCGGACCTGGTCGACCTCGACCTGTCCGCCGACACCAAGGAAGCGGCGGCCCGTGCCCTCGCCGAGCGCATGGTCGCCCAGGGCCGGGTGACCGACCTGGAGGGCTTCCTCGCCGACGTCGCCGCCCGTGAGGCCCAGATGCCGACCGGCCTCGACGGCGGCATCGGCATCCCGCACTGCCGCAGCAGCCACGTCACCGAGCCGTCCCTCGCCTTCGGCCGCAGCGCCGCCGGCGTCGACTTCGGTGCCGCGGACGGCCCCGCCGACCTCATCTTCCTGATCGCGGCGCCCGCCGGGGCCGACGACGCCCACCTGACGATCCTCTCCTCCCTCGCCCGCCAGCTGATGAACGCCGAGTTCACCGGCGCCCTGCGGACGGCGGACGACGCGGAGACGGCCGCCGCGCTGATCCGGGGGGACGAAGCGCCGTCGGCGGAGGCGGAGAAGGACCCCCAGGGCACCGACAGCACCGAGGGCACCGAAAGCACCGCGAGCACCAAGGGCACCGAGAGCACCGCCGGTCAGGACGCCGGGGGCGCCTCCACAGACACCGCCGCGGCGTCGGCGGCGGCCTCCGCCGACGCCGTGGCGGGCAGCGACACGCCGGCCGCCCCTTCCGCCGGCCCCGACGCCGGGCGTCCCTTCCGTATCGTCGCCGTCACCTCCTGCCCCACCGGCATCGCCCACACCTACATGGCGGCCGAATCGCTGGAGAACGCGGGCCGTGCGGCCGGCGTGGAACTGGTCGTGGAGACGCAGGGCTCGGCCGGCTTCACCCGGCTGGACCCGGCGGTGATCGCGGCGGCCGACGGCGTGATCTTCGCCCACGACGTCCCCGTACGCGACAAGGACCGCTTCGCGGGCAAGCCGACCGTCGACGTGGGCGTGAAGGCGGGCATCAACCGCCCGGACGCACTCATCGCCGAGGCCCGCGAGAAGGCGGCGCGCGGTGAGGTCGTCGGTGCCCCGGCGCACGGGTCGGCCGGCACGCCGGTCGAGCGCGCCGGCGACTCCACCGAGGGATACGGCACCAAGCTCCGCAAGTGGCTGATGTCCGGCGTCAGCTACATGGTGCCGTTCGTCGCGGCGGGCGGTCTCCTCATCGCCCTGGGCTTCGCGATCGGCGGCTACGACATCAAGAACGCGCCCTCGGTCATGGACCACTTCGTGTGGGGCCAGGCGGACAGCTGGGGCGCGCTGTTGTTCCAGATCGGCGGTGTGGCCTTCGGCTTCCTGGTCCCGGTGCTCGCGGGCTACATCGCCTACGGCATGGCGGACCGCCCCGGCCTGGTCCCCGGCTTCGTCGGCGGCATGATCGCCTCGACCATCAACGCCGGTTTCCTGGGCGGCCTGGCGGCCGGTCTCCTCGCCGGCGGCGTGGTGATGGCGATCCAGCGGTTCGACGTGCCGGCGGCGTTGCGCGGCATCATGCCGGTGGTGGTGATCCCGCTGATCTCCACGGCGATCGTCGGCTTCCTGATGTTCGTCGTGATCGGCAAGCCCATCGCGTCGGCCCAGAAGGCCATGACCGACTGGCTGAGCGGTCTCACCGGCACCAACGCCATCCTGCTCGGCGCCCTGCTCGGTCTGATGATGTGCTTCGACCTGGGCGGCCCTGTCAACAAGGTCGCCTACACCTTCGCCACCGCCGGTATCGCCGTCGCCAACCCCAGCGGCTCCGCCATGCAGATCATGGCCGCGGTGATGGCGGCCGGCATGGTCCCGCCGCTGGCGATGGCCCTGGCCACCACCGTGCGCGGCAGCCTGTTCACCAGGACCGAACGCGAGAACGGCAAGGCCGCCTGGGTGCTGGGCGCCTCGTTCATCTCCGAGGGCGCGATCCCGTTCGCGGCGGCCGACCCGCTGCGGGTCATCCCGTCCGCCATGGTGGGTGGCGCGCTCACCGGCGCCCTGTCGATGGCCTTCGGCGCGACGCTGCGCGCCCCGCACGGTGGCATCTTCGTCGTCCCGCTGATCGGCAACCCGTTCCTGTACCTGGTGGCCATCGCGGCCGGCGTCTGTGTCTCCACGGGGCTGGTGGTCCTCCTCAAGGGCATGCGCAAGCAGGCTCCCGAGTCCCCGGCCGGTGACCCCGCCGCGAAGGACGCGGCCATCGAGCCGGAGGGCACCAGGCAGCCGATAGCGGCCTGACCGCCGCACACCACCCGGGCACACCATCCGGGCGCGCCTCCCGACGCATCGCCCGGCGTGCCGGCTCGCACGGCGGCGCCTTGTCCCTTTAGTTCGCTGTGAGTTGTTCACGGCACCTGCGAGATACGTCACGGTCCGGGGCCGAAGTCCCGGACCGTGGTGTGTACTGGAGCGCATGCCCGACCACGCCCCGACCCTCCAGCTGATCGGCGTGGCCGCCCTCGCGGTGGCGGCCGTCGCCTGGACCGTCGTCCTCGTGCGTCTGCTCCGCCTGTTGCGCCGCACCGGCCGCGCGGGCACCGGGCGTGGGCGCAATGTCCGGCGCCCCGCCGCGCGGCTCCCGGCGCTGCCGCGGCAGAACCGGGTCGGACCCCCGCTGGAGGCCGTCGAGCTGACGCCCGCCGAACAGGACGCGTTCGCCGGCCTGGTGCGGCAGCTCGCCGGAGGCTGACCCCGGCGGCTCGCCCCGTCCCGCCGTCAGCCCTGCCGAGCCGCGCGCCTCTCCATGGCCTCGCGGGCCGCGTCCTCCGACATGTACACCTCGCACATGTGCCGTCCGTCGGGGGTCGCCGTGTGCTCGACCTCCCACAGGGACGTCTCGGTGCCGTCCGGCAGCAGGAAGGCGTGCTCGTACAGCGTGTAGTTCAGCCCGGCGCGTCCGGCCCGTCCGGGGCGCCCGAGGGCCTGGGTGATCTCGTGCGCGGTCGCGGTCGCCAGCAGCGCCGCGGTCTTAGCACCGGGCCGGTCGGCGTTCTCCGCGCGGCGCAGGAGCCGGCGCACGTGGTCCGCCGAGTCACCGGAGGCGAACACGTGCCGGGGCTCGGGAACCGCCCACAGCCGCATCAGCGCGGGCAGCTCGAACTCCCGGGTGTCCGGCGGCAGCCCGAGCCGTGCCGTGGCGGTCTGAAGCTCCTCCTCGTCGGCGTACACCTCGTGCTCGGCGGGGCTGCCGGGCATGGGGTTGTGCACCAGCTCCCACAGCGTCACCGCCGCCCCGTCGGCGAGCAGCCAGGTGTGCCGGTACGTCTCCCGGTGCAACCCGGCGCTGTGGTACGCGGAGTGCAGCGAACTGTCGTACGCCAGCGCGCAGTCCAGCCGTCTGATCACCTTGTCCGGCAGCTCGAAGGAGTTCAGGGCACGGCCGAGGAGTCGCTCGAGATGCTCCTCAGGAGACTCGGGCGACTCGGCTGGTTCGTACGCTGCGGTCTCGTACGGAACGCTCAAGGCATCTCCCGGCGTTGCTGCATGTCACCTTGTGGGTGCATACCGTAGCCCCTCGCTCGGACATCATGCCCGGGAACCGGGAAAACGTACGCCCGGAAAACGCGCGGGCCGCGCGAAATGTTCCCGCGCGGCCCGTCGTACCGTCAAAACCCGCCGGTCAGACCGCACTTCCGGCGGTCCAGGCGCTCCATGACATGTTCCAGCCGTTGAGGCCGTTGTCGGGGGCGACCGTGGAGTCGGGGGAGTTCTTGACGATCACCACGTCCCCGACGAGCGTGTTGTCGTAGAACCACTTGGCCGACGTGGCGCCCTGCGCCCCCTGCACGTCCGCGAGCCCCACGCAGCCGTGGCTGGTGCCCTCCCGGCCGAAGGGCGGGTTGCCCCGGTTGTACCAGTAGTTGCCGTGGATGAACGTCCCCGACGACGTCAGCCGCATCGCGTGCGGCACGTCCGCGATGTCGTACTCCCCGCCGAACCCGACCGTCGAGCCGTTCATACGGGTCTGCACGAACTTCTCGGAGACCACCATCTGCCCGTTGTACGTCGTGTGCTGCGCGCTGCCCGCCGAGATCGGCACCGACTTGAGGGTGTGGCCGTCCCGCACCACCGTCATGGTCTGCGTGTGCGCGTCGACCGTGGAGACCTGCGACCGTCCGACCGTGAAGGAGACGTTCTTCTTCTGCACCCCGTAGACGCCCTTGGCGCCCTCGACGCCGTCCAGGTCGACCTTCATGGTGACCTTGGAGCCGGCCTTCCAGTACTCCTGCGGCCGGAAGTCCAGCCGCTGGTTCCCGAACCAGTGCCCGACCACCTGCCGGCCGCTGCTGGAGTTCACCGTGATGTGCGACTGCACGGCCTTCTTGTCCGTGATCGCCTTGTCGAAGGTGAACGACACCGGCATGCCCACACCGACCGTCGTGCCGTCGTCCGGCGTGTAGGTGCCGATGAAGCTGTTCGACGTGCTGACGGTGGTGAAGATGGAGTTCGCCGCCGCCGTGCGGCCCCGCGTGTCCTTCGCGGTCGCCGCTATCTCGTACTTGGTCCCGCGCTCCAGGCGCTCCTTCGGCTTCCAGCTCCCGCCGTCCGTCGATATCGCCCCCGGCACGGTCCGCCCCGACCCGGCCACGGTCATCTTCACGTCGGTCAGCCTGCCGTCGCTGACCTTCACTCCGGTGGCGTTGATGGACGCGCCGGTCGAGCCGTCCTTGGCCGATATCGCTATCTCCGCCGACGACGTCGTGGACGAGCCCTTGCCGCTCCCCTTGCCGTCGTCGTGGCCGTCGTCCGAGCCGCCCCCGCAGGCGGTCAGGGTCAGGGCGCCGACCATGAGGGCGGCACAGGCCCCGAGTACGCGCCGCGCTGCAATGTCCGGCGTTGTCACGGGCTGCTCCAGTTCATGTGATGTGCGTGGTCCGTTCCAGTGCGTGGAGAAAGAGGGAACCGGCGCCGGTCGAGGTTCCCTCCGTCTCCGTCGGAAGGCCATCACGTGACAGAACCGCGACAAACCAGCCCGGCACCGGGACGGCCGGTCCCGCCGGGGCGACCGCAGGTGCCGGTGGACCCCCGTGCCTCACCCCTGCCCGTACAACTCCCCGTACGACGGCCACACCCCGCCCGGCCCGTCGACCGACCCGGCGGCGCGCACCGCCCGTACGATCGCGCGCGTCACCAGGTCGGCGCCGGCGGCCAAGATGTCGTTGAGCGCCAGGGGGTGCGTGCCCAGCTCGCGGACGCCGGTCGCCAGCGCGAACACCGTGTCCCCGTCGTGCAGGAGGTGCACCGGCCGCACCGCGCGCGCGATCCCGTCGTGCGCCGTGCCCGCGAGCTTCTGCGCCTGCGCCTTGGAGAGGTCCGCGTCCGTCGCGACCACCGCCAGCGTCGTGTTGAGCGGCGGTGGCGCGTTCCGGTCGGCGACCGCGTCGAGACGCCGGCACGCCGCCTCGTGCACACGCCGCTCCGGATACCGCACCCGGCCCTGGAACATCTCCCCGTACAGCACGCCCGTGTCGGGGTCCGCGACCGATCCGGCCGCGTTCACGACCACCAGGGCCGCCACGGTGATGCCCGAGCCGAGCACCGTGCTCGTGGTGCCCACCCCGCCCTTGAACCGTCCTGCCACGGCGCCCGTGCCGGCGCCCACGCATCCCTCCGGGACCCGGGCACCGGGCGGACACGCCGCCGCGGCCTCCACCGCCGCGCGCCCGGTCGCCGCGTCCGGACGCGCCCGGAAGTCCCCGCCGCGTCCCAGGTCGAAGACGCACGCGGCGGGCACCACCGGCACGACGTGCGCGGGATCCGTCCCCACCGGCACCCCGCGCCGCCGCTCCTCCAGCCAGGCCATCACCCCGGACGCCGCGTCCAGCCCGTACGCGCTGCCTCCGGTCAGCACGACGGCGTCGACCGTCCGCACCACGTTGCGCGGGTCCAGCGCGTCGGTCTCCTTGGTGCCGGGGCCACCGCCGCGTACGTCCACGGCGGCGACGGCACCGCCCTCGGGTGCGAGGACGACCGTGGTGCCGGTGAGCCAGCCGTCACCGGTGCGGGTCGTGTGCCCGACCCGCAGCCCGGCGACGTCGGTCAGTGCGTCAACTGTCATGGACGCCAGTCTGGCCCAGCGCGACCCGCGAAAGATCCAGTGGGCCACAGCGGTCACGCGGGCGGCGCCGGCAGCGCCCGGCCGGTCCCGAGCAACCGCCCGGCCGGGCCGAGCAGCGGTCCGGTCGGTCCCGACGGCGGGAGCCGTACCCTGGTGGCATGAGCACCGCCCCCGAACCCGCGCCGCGCGACCCGAAGCCCGCCCTGGTCTTCGACGACCCGCTGGAGCAGCAGTCCTCGGACGACACCGACCGCGGTTGGGGCGAGCGCGCGGACGGTGACAGCGCCGCCGACCTGAGGCGCTTCCTCGACGAGAAGCCGCCCCACCACCTCTGAGCCGACCCGGCGGCGCCGCTAGCGCTGGTAGCCGCCGGAGCCGCGTTGCGCGACCAGCGCGTCGCGGATCTCCTTGAGCACCTCCAGCTCGGTCACCTGCACGACCTCCTTCGTGCCCTCCCGCGCCGCCTTGCGGGCCGCCTGGCGCGCGAGGTACTTCGACATGGGCAGCACCATCAGGAAGTAGACGACCGCGGCGGTGATCACGAAGGTGAGCGTGGCCCCGAGGACCGAACCCCACAGGATCGGCACGCCGCTCTTGACCGTGCCGTTGGCGCTGACCTCGCAGGGGTCTTTCAGGCAGGAGCTGTAGTTGTCGAGGTTCTGGGTGCCGATCGCTCCGACCAGAGGGTTGATGATGCCCTTCACCACCGCGTTGACGATGTTGGTGAAGGCCGCGCCGATCACCACCGCCACCGCCAGATCGACGACGTTGCCGCGCATCAGGAATGCCTTGAAGCCGTTCCAGACGCTCGGTTCCTTCTTCGCGCTCACCTCGGGGACTCTCCTCGCGTGCAGAGGGTGTGGAACAAAACGCTCCGCAACCTACGGCACGCTGTGGCCATGGTGTCCAGTTCGGCGGCCGGTCCGAAGTCCTCGGCAGGAGGCCGCCCACCGTCCTCGGCAGGAGGGCGCTCAGCACGCGGACGAGCCGGGTCAGCACAGCGTCACCGCAAGCCGGGCCGTGGGGCTCGCGCCGACCAGCCGTGCCGCCGTGGCCCGCGGCGCCGTCAGTACGACCAGGGCCCCGCTCCCGGCCGTACCGTCCAGCGGTTCCGGCACCTCCCTCACCCGCACGGCGCGGGCGAGCACCCGCGCGCCGCTCCCGGCCGACGGGTCCTGCGCGGCGATGACGTCGACGCGGTCACCGGGCCGCAGGAGCCGCACCGTGGCGGCGTCGGCGATCCGCACCGGTGCCGCCACCATGTCCACCACCGGGTGCGGTCGAACGGGTCGCGCCAGTCGGTGACCGTGGGCGCGGTCGGCGCCGTGCGGTTCCGGCCCCGCCCGGCCCCCGGCGGCCACGAGTGCCGCCGCGGTGACCGCGAGGCCGGCCGCGACCGCCCGCCTGCGGTGCCGCACGAGCCGCTCCAGCCGGTACCGGCCGCCGCGCACGCGCACCGGATCGAACGACGGCACCCCACGGGGCGCCGGGGCGTCCGTGCCGAGCGGACGCGGAGGCCGCAGCGAGGCCGGCGGACCCTGCCTCGCCGGCGGAAGCCGGATGGACGCGGGCGGCGGGTACGGGGTGGGCGCCCATGGCGTGGAGGAATTCGGCGCGCACGGCACGGACCGGACCGGCGGGTACGGCTTGGACGGGACCGGCGGGTACGCGGTGGACGGGGTCGATGGGTACGGGGTGGGCGAGGGCATGGGGTCACCGCCTGCGACGAGGGATTCGGCCTGCCCTGCCACGATGGCGTCTCGCGGCGGATCCCGTCGGAGCCGGTGGATCACCGGCCGACTGTGGACAACTCACTCACCCGAACGGACAGTTCCGCCGAGCCGCCGAGCCGCCGAGCCGCCGAGCCGCCGAGCCGCCGAGCCGCGAGCCGCCGGGCCGCCGGCCGCCGGGCCGGTCACCGTCACGGCAGTTCGAACCCCGGGTCCATCCCCCCGAGCGCGTTCCCGCACAGGCAGTCCCGCGCCCCGGTCTCCGGCAGCGCCGCCACCGCGTCGAACAGGACACCGCGCAACCGGTCGACGTTGGCCGCGAACACCCGCAGCACCTCCTCGTGGGAGACGCCCTCGCCGCTCTCGGCGCCCGCGTCGAGGTCGGTGACCAGGGTCAGCGACGCGTAGCACAGCTCCAGTTCCCGGGCGAGCGCCGCCTCGGGGTGCCCCGTCATGCCCACCACCGACCAGCCCTGCGCCCGGTGCCACAACGATTCCGCACGTGAGGAGAAGCGCGGCCCCTCGACCACCACCAGCGTGCCGCCGTCCACCGCCTCCCAGTCGCGGCCGCGGGCCGCCTTCAGCGCGGCCGCGCGCCCGGTCGGGCAGTACGGGTCGGCCATGGAGACGTGCACGACGTTCGGCACGGTGCCGTCGGGCAGCGGCAGCCCGTCGAAGTACGTCTGCGCCCTGGACTTCGTACGGTCCACGAACTGGTCCGGCACCAGCAGGGTGCCGGGGCCGTACTCGGGGCGCAGGCCGCCCACCGCGCAGGGGGCGAGGACCTGCCGGACACCCACCGAGCGCAGGGCCCACAGGTTGGCGCGGTAGTTGATGCGGTGCGGCGGCAGGTGGTGGCCCCGGCCGTGCCGGGGCAGGAAGGCGACCCGCCGGCCGTCGATCTCGCCGAGGAAGAGGGAGTCGCTGGGCGCCCCGTAGGGGGTGTCGACCCGGACCTCGGTCACGTCGTCGAGGAACGAGTAGAAGCCCGAGCCGCCGATTACACCGATCTCTGCGTTCGCCATGACCAGCACACTAGCGGGCGGCGATCGCGGGGGGCGGCGGGTGCCGGAGAGCGCCGAGGACCCCGCCTTCGTACGACGGCGGGGTCCGGGGTGAGAGGTGTCAGGCGGCGGAGCTGGCGGAGCCGGAGCCCGAGGCGGAGGTGCCCGACGACGAGGTCGTGGACGAGGACGCCTTCGAGTCGGACGACGACGTCGAGGACGAACCCGACGTAGAGCCCGACGACGGCTTGGACGCCGGCGCGCTGCTCGACGAGGAGCCGCGCGAGTCGTTGCGGTAGAAGCCGGAGCCCTTGAAGACGATGCCGACCGCGGAGAACACCTTCTTCAGGCGGCCCTTGCAGTTGGGGCACTCGGTCAGAGCGTCATCCGTGAACTTCTGCACCGCCTCGAGGCCCTCGCCGCACTCGGTGCACTGGTACTGGTAGGTCGGCACTGTCTTCCTCCTGGCACTCTCACTCATTGAGTGCTAACGACGGTCCATAGTGACGCATTCCCGGGGATCAGTCCACCGTGACCGGCACGCGGTGACCGACGCCACGCGCGACCGTGCGGTTGCGGGGCCGCACCACCAGCCGCGAACGCAGCGCCAGCAGGGTGAGCAGCGCGAGCACGGTGCCGCCCATCGGGACCAGGAATCCCGCGCCGTCCCACAGCCGGTCCTCCAGCTGTCCGGCGACCGTCACGGCGGCTGCCTGGCCGAGCGCGACCGCACCGGTCAGCCAGGTGAAGGCCTCCGTGCGGGCACCGGCCGGGACCAGGCCCTCGACCAGCGTGTAGCCCGTGATCAGCGCGGGCGCGATGCACATGCCGACCAGCAGGCCGAGCGCGGCGAGCAGCAGTACCGAGTGTGCCGTCCACAGGGCGGACGCGGCCAGCGCGAGCGCGGTGTAACCGACGACCAGGCGCCTGTGGGGGGCCACCTTCCAGGCGATCGCGCCGCAGACGATGCCGGACAGCATGTTGCCGGCGGCGAAGGTGCCGTAGAGGACGCCGTTCAGCCCGGGCTCGCCGATCGACTCGGTGAACGCCGCGAGCGACACCTGCATGCCGCCGAAGACCGAGCCGATGCCGAGGAAGGTCACCACCAGCACCCGCACGCCGGGGACGCGCAGGGCGGAGGCGTGCCGTTCGTGCGCGTGCCCGTCGTCGCCGGTCACCGGCGGCTGGGTGCTCTTGCTCGCGGCGAACAGCAGGCCGCCGACGAGGGTCAGCGCGGCCTCGGTGACCAGGCCCGCCGCCGGTGCCACGGCGGTGCACAGCGCGGTCGCCAGCAGGGGGCCGAAGACGAAGGTCAGCTCGTCGGTGACCGACTCGAACGCCGCGGCGGTGGTCATCAGGGGCGAGCCCTGGAGCTTGACGCCCCAGCGGGCCCGCACCATCGGGCCGACCTGCGGCACCGAGGCGCCCGTCGGGACGGCCGCGAGGAACAGGGCCCACAGCGGCGCGTGCCCGAGGGCGAGCGCCGTCAGCGTCAGGCCGGCGACGGTGTGCACCAGGACGCCGGGGACCAGTACGGCGCGCTGCCCGTGGCGGTCGGCCAGCCGGCCGCTGTAGGGCGCGAACAGGGCCATGGAGACGCCGGTGGCGGCCGCGACGGCGCCCGCCGCGCCGTACGAGCCGGTGGTGTGCTGCACGAGCAGCACGATGGAGATGGTGAGCATCGCGAACGGCTGACGCGCCGCGAAGCCGGGGGCCAGGAACGTCCAGGCGCCGCGGGTGCGCAGCAGCTGTCCGTATCCCGGGCGGGACGACGCCTGCGGGGTCTCCGCCGGCTCGTTGGTGACCGTGGACGCCACGGCCCGTGCCTTTCTTCCGCCTGGTAGCGCGCCCGTGCGGGGGCGCCGAGAGCTGTCCTCTTGCGCGGAACTGCGGTAGATACCGGGGCCTCAGCGAAAGGGCGTTTCCGGCCGCCATACGGTCGCGCCAGCTCTGCATCAGGCAGAGTTGGTTCGATCTAGTGCGCCTTTATCCTACAGGGATCACGCCGGTGCGCCCCTGTGAAGATGAGCACCGCCGGGCGTGTCCGCCTGCGATCCGCGCCGGTGTGAGGCCTGGGGAACACGGCCGTGACGCGCGGCGGCGCCGCCCACGCGTCACGGCTTCCTCACCGTCCGCCGTCCGCCCCGCCGGTGCCCAGCCAGCTGGCCAGCTTGCCGCCGCGGGCGACCGCGCGCAGCCGGCGTTCCGCCGCGTCGCGGACCGGGTCGGTGGCGACGACCAGCAGTTCGTCGCCCCGTCTCAGCACCGTCGTGGGCAGCGGCACGAACGACTCGTCCGCGCGGACCACCAGCGTGACCGCGGCACCGGCCGGCAGCCGCAGCTCGTTGACCTCCACGCCGTGCATCCGCGAGCCCGCGGGGATGGAGACGGACAGCAGGTGCCCGCGCAGCCGCTCCAGCGGAGCCGACTCGATGCCGAGGTCGGACGCCTCGCCCTGCTCGCCCAGGCGCAGGGTGCGCGCCAGCCACGGCAGGGTCGGTCCCTGGACGAGGGTGTAGACGACGACCAGCACGAAGACGATGTTGAAGATGCGGCGGCTGCCGGTGACCCCGTTCACCATGGGGATGGTCGCCAGGATGATGGGCACGGCGCCGCGCAGTCCGGCCCACGACATCAGTACCTGCTCCTGCCACGGCACCCGGAACGGGGCGAGGCTGGCCACCACGCTCAGCGGCCGGGCCACCATGGTCAGGGCCAGCCCGATGACCAGCGCCGGCCAGACGTCGTCGCCCAGCTCGTGCGGGGTGACCAGCAGGCCGAGCACGACGAACATGCCGATCTGGGCGATCCAGCCGAGCCCCTCGGCGAAGCCCCGGGTGGCGGGCCAGTGGGGGAGCTTGGCGTTGCCGAGCACCATGGAGGCCAGGTAGACGGCGAGGAAGCCACTGCCGTGCGCCAGGGCGCCGGCGGCGTACGCGGTGACGGCGATCGCCAGCACGGCGATCGGGTAGAGGCCGGAGGCGGGCAGGGCCACGTGCTTGAGTCCCCAGGAGCCGAACCAGCCGACCGCGAGCCCCAGGGCCGCGCCGATGGCCAGCTCCAGGACGATCTCGGCCAGCAGCACGTACCAGTGGTCGACCGGGCCGGCGGTGGAGAAGGCGACGACCAGGATGACCACCGGGGCGTCGTTGAAGCCGGACTCCGCCTCCAGCGTGCCGGTCACGCGCGCGGGGAGCGGGATGCGCCGCAGCACCGAGAAGACCGCCGCCGCGTCCGTCGACGACACCACCGCTCCGATGATGAGCGCCTGCCGCCATTCCAGCCCGACCAGGTAGTGCGCGCCCGCCGCGGTGACCCCCACGCTGATCGCGACCCCGACCGTGGCCAGGACGGAGGCGGACGGGAGGACGGGCCGGACCTCCTTCCACTTCGTGCCCAGGCCGCCCTCGGCGAGGATCACGACCAGGGCCGCGTACCCCATGACCTGGGTGACCTCGGCGCTGTTGAAGTGGATGTCGCCGATGCCGTCCTGGCCCATGAGGACGCCGATGCCCAGGTAGACGAGCAGGCTGGGGAGCCCGCTGCGCGACGAGATCCGGACAGCCGCGACGGCGACCAGCAGGACGACGGAGCAGACGAGCAGGAGCTGGTTGAGGTGGTGAACAGTCAGCGGGCGTTCCTCCTCCGGAATGGCCGGTTACTTCGTTACCTTACCTAACTCTTGACGCTTTCTTGACGTTTCGCAGGGCAAGATCGAACGCTCGTGCAGGCTGGTTCCCCACTCCGCGTCAAGCGGCGCGGGACCCTGCGCCTATGGTTGCTCCAGCGCTCATTCAAAGTCACAGCCCGACCTGCCGCTCGCGTTAGGACAGCAAGGACAGCGATGCCCCCCAACACCACCGCCACAACGGGTGACAAGCCCGCCAAGTCCGGCAGGAAGAAGGGGCGCAAAGCCCGACTCGTCGTGCTCGTGCTGGTTCTGGCCCTCATCGGAGGCATCGCCTACGGGGCGTACTGGACGATCAGCACCGTCCGCGCCTCCTTCCCGCAGACCACCGGTTCCATAAGGCTCGACGGCCTGTCCGGGCCGGTCGACGTCAAGCGGGACGGCAACGGCATCCCGCAGGTCTACGCCTCCTCCGACGAGGACCTGTTCATGGCGCAGGGCTACGTCCAGGCGCAGGACCGGTTCTACGAGATGGATGTGCGCCGGCACATGACCGCCGGCCGCCTGTCGGAGATGTTCGGCAAGGGCCAGGTCAAGAACGACGAGTTCCTGCGCACCCTCGGCTGGCACCGGATCGCCCAGCGGGAGTACGACACGAAGCTGTCGCCCGCCACGAAGAAGTACCTGCGGGCCTACGCCGAGGGAGTCAACGCCTACCTGAAGGGCAAGGACGGCGCGGACCTCTCCCTGGAGTACGCGGCCCTGGGCCTGACCAACGACTACAAGCCGGAGAAGTGGACCCCGGTCGACTCCGTGGCCTGGCTGAAGGCCATGGCGTGGGACCTGCGCGGCAACATGCAGGACGAGATCGACCGCGCCCTGATGACCAGCCGCCTCGGCCCGCAGCAGATCCAGGACCTCTACCCGCAGTACCCGTACGGCCGGCACAAGCCGATCGTGCAGGAGGGCCAGTACGACGAGCTGGGCAAGAGCTTCCGGCAGAGCGGCGGCACGGGCACCTCGGGCACGACTGGCACGACTGGCACCACCGGCGGCACGGGCACGACCGGGACGAGCGGCACGACCGGGACGACGGGCACCACGGGTACGACGGGAACCACCGGCACCACGGGTACGACGGGAACCACGGGCACCACCGGCACCACGGGCACCACCGGCACCACCACCGGCACCACCGGCGGCACCACCGCCGGCGCGAGCGGTTCCGGCCTCACGAGCCAGCTCGGCGGCCTCTACAACGTCCTGGACGACGTCCCCACGGCCGTCGGCGTGAACGGCCAGGGCATCGGCTCGAACTCCTGGGTCGTCTCCGGGAAGTACACCGTCAGCAAGAAGCCGCTCCTCGCCAACGACCCGCACCTGTCGGCGTCCCTGCCCTCGGTCTGGTACCAGATGGGCCTGCACTGCCGGACCGTGTCCGCCAAGTGCGGTTACGACGTCGCCGGCTACACGTTCGCCGGCATGCCCGGTGTGGTCATCGGCCACAACGCGAAGATCGCCTGGGGCCTGACCAACTCCGGTGTCGACGTCACCGACCTGTATCTGGAGAAGGTCACCGCCAACGGTTACCTGTACGACGGCAAGGTACGGCCCTTCAAGACCCGCGAGGAGACCATCGAGGTCGCCGGCGGCGAGTCCAAGAAGATCGTCGTCCGGCAGACCCAGGACGGCATGCCGCTGCTGTCCGACCGGGACGACGAACTCGTCCAGGTCGGCCGGAAGGCCGCCGTCGACACCGCCGCCCCCGACCGCGGCGACGGCTACGGCATCGCTCTGAGGTGGACCGCGCTCGACGCGGGCACCACCATGGACGCGGTGTTCGCCCTCGACCGGGCCTCGGACTTCACCGAGTTCCGCTCGGCGGCGGCCCTGTTCGACGTGCCCTCGCAGAACCTGGTCTACGCCGACACGGACGACCACATCGGCTACACGCTGCCCGGCAAGATCCCCACGCGCTCCGCCGCGGACGACGGTTCCGTCCCGGCGCCGGGCTGGGAGTCGAAGTACCGCTGGACCGGCTTCATCAAGCAGGACGAGCTGCCCTACGAGTACGACCCGGCGCGCGGCTACATCGTCACCGCCAACCAGGCCGTCGTCGGCAAGGACGCGTACCCGTACACGCTCACCACCGATTGGGGCTACGGCGCCCGCAGCCAGCGCATCACCGACCTGATCGAGTCCAAGATCAAGGACGGCGGCAAGATCTCCACCGAGGACATGCGGCAGATGCAGCTGGACAACAGCAGCGAGATCGCCAAGCTCCTGGTGCCCAAGCTGCTGAAGATCGACCTGGACGACCCGGACGTCCGCGAGGCCCAGAAGCTGCTGGAGGGCTGGGACTACACCCAGGACGCCGACTCCGCCGCGGCCGCCTACTTCAACTCGGTGTGGCGCAACATCCTCAAGCTGGCCTTCGGCAACAAGCTTCCCAAGGAGCTGCGCGTCAAGGGACAGTGCCTGTGGGTCGACAAGATCGACAGCACCGGCCCGGTGGACGACGACACCAAGGTCCGCGAGTGCGGCGAGCGCGACGCCGACCAGGCCCAGCCGGACGGCGGCGACCGCTGGTTCGAGGTCGTGCGCACCCTGATGGACAAGCCGCACAGCGACTGGTGGAAGACGCCCAAGTCGGGCACCCGGCCGAGCGCCTCCGACCGCGACCAGCTGTTCGCCCGCGCGATGATCGACGCCCGCTGGGAGCTGACCGCCAAGCTGGGCAAGGACATCGACACCTGGAGCTGGGGCCGGCTGCACCGCCTGTTCCTGAAGAACCAGACGCTGGGCACCGAGGGCCCCGACGTCGTCCAGTACCTCCTGAACCGCGGCCCCTGGAAGCTCAGCGGCGGCGAGGCGGCGGTCAACGCGTCCGGCTGGAACGCCGCCGGCGGCTACAACGTCGTGTGGGTGCCGTCCATGCGGATGGTGGTCAACCTCGCCGACCTCGACAAGTCCAGGTGGATCAACCTGACGGGCGCCTCCGGGCACGCCTTCAGCGCGCACTACACGGACCAGACGGGCCTGTGGGCCAAGGGCGAGCTGCTGCCCTGGTCGTTCTCGGACAAGGCGGTCGGCAGGAGCACGAGCGACACCCTCGTCCTCAAGCCGTGAGCCACTGACGGCGCACCATCCGTGAGAAGGCCCTCCACGCGCGCGTGGAGGGCCTTCTCACGCGTCCCCGGCCCAGTGGAAGCCCGGGCGCCGGTCAGGCGGGCCCGAAACGGTGCACGCCGCCCGGCGTCACCGCCGCGTGCACCGGTCTGTCGTGCGCCTCGGCCGGCACCCGCCCGACCACCTCCGCGTCGTACAGCAGCACCACCAGCCGGGGGCGCGCGCCCGCCCGCTCCAGCCGGGCCAGCACCCGGTCGTAGGAGCCTCCGCCGCGCCCCAGGCGCATCCCGCGCCCGTCCACCGCGAGCCCCGGCAGCAGGACGACGTCCGCGCCCGTCACGGCGCCCGGGCCGAGCCGCGCGCCGGACGGCTCGGCCAGCGTCATCCTGCCGCCGTGCCGGACCCGCGCCAGGGACTCCGGGCCGGTGTACTCGCCCCAGTCCAGGTCGTTGTCGGGCAGCAGCACGGGCAGCAGCACCCGCACCCCCCGGGCGCGCAGCGCGTCCAGCAGCGCCGACGTGCCCGGTTCGCCGCCCATGGAGACGTACGCCGCCACCGTGCGCCCGCCCGCCAGCTCGGGCAGCTCCAGCGCCCGTTCGGCCAGCGCGCGGCCCGCCTCCCGGACGTCGTTCGCAGTCAACCTGTTCCTCACCGCGAGGATCCCTCGCCGCAAGGTGCCCTTGTCAGGCTCGTCCGTACGTCCACCGTGTTCCACCGGTCGTCCTCGCACCGTTCTCTTAATGCAGGCGATATAAGGGTCAACCAACCGGAGCCACAGATCTCCCACAAAGGCACCGGATATGGTTGCGGGCATGACTCAGTCCCACCCCAGGATCAGTAAGGCTGTCATCCCCGCGGCAGGCCTCGGCACCCGGTTCCTGCCGGCGACCAAGGCCACTCCCAAGGAGATGCTGCCGGTCGTGGACAAGCCCGCGATCCAGTACGTGGTCGAGGAGGCCGTGGCGGCGGGGCTCGACGACGTCCTCATGGTCACCGGACGCAACAAGCGTCCCCTGGAGGACCACTTCGACCGCAACTACGAGCTGGAGTCGGCGCTCGGCAAGAAGGGCGACGCCGAGCGGCTCGCGAAGGTGCAGGAGTCCAGCGACCTGGCCACCATGCACTACGTGCGCCAGGGCGACCCCCGGGGGCTCGGCCACGCCGTGCTCTGCGCCGCCCCGCACGTGGGCAACGAGCCGTTCGCCGTCCTCCTCGGCGACGACCTCATCGACCCGCGCGATCCGCTGCTCCAGCGCATGATCGAGATCCAGGAACGGCACGGCGGCAGTGTGATCGCCCTCATGGAGGTCGCGCCCGAGCAGATGCACCTCTACGGCTGCGCGGCCGTGGAGGCCACCGCCGACGGCGACGTGGTCAAGGTGACCGGCCTGGTGGAGAAGCCCGACCCGGCGGACGCCCCCTCGAACTACGCGGTCATCGGCCGCTACGTGCTCGACCCGCACATCTTCGGCATACTGCGCACCACCGAGCCGGGCCGCGGCGGCGAGATCCAGCTGACCGACGCCCTCCAGCAGCTCGCCCAGGACGAGAAGACCGGCGGCCCCGTGCACGGCGTCGTCTTCCAGGGCCGCCGCTATGACACCGGCGACCGGGGCGACTACCTGCGTGCCATTGTCCGGCTGGCGTGCGAACGTGAGGACCTGGGCCCGGACTTCCGGACCTGGCTCCGCAGTTACGTAGCCGAGGAGATGCACCAGCCTTGACCAGTGCCGCGACCCGCCCCGCCGGCCCGGACGACCTGTGGTCGGTGGACGAGCACCTGGAGGACATCCTCTCGACCGTCCGCCCCCTGGAACCCATCGAGCTCCAACTGCTCGACGCCCAGGGCTGCGTGCTGGTCGAGGACGTCATGGTGCCGGTGTCCCTGCCGCCGTTCGACAACAGCTCCATGGACGGTTACGCGGTGCGGGTCGCGGACGTCGCGGGCGCGAGCGAGGAGTTCCCCGCCGCCCTGGAGGTCGTCGGGGACGTCGCGGCGGGCGCGGCCGACCCGGTCCGGGTCGGCCCCGGGCAGGCCGCGCGCATCATGACCGGCGCGCCGCTGCCGCCCGGCGCCGAGACCGTCGTCCCCGTCGAGTGGACCGACGGGGGGCTCGGCGAGGGCCCGGTGAGCGGGATGCGCGCCCGCGGTCTCGCCCCGCAGGGCGCCGAGGGACAGGTGCGCGTGTACCGGTCCGCCGAGGCACGCGCGCACGTGCGCGCCAGGGGCAGCGACGTGAAGGCCGGCGACCTGGCCCTGGAGGCCGGCACGGTCCTCGGTCCGCCGCAGCTCGCGCTGCTCGCCGCGATCGGACGCGGCACCGTCCGGGTGCGCCCGCGCCCGCGCGTGGTCGTCCTGTCCACCGGCAGCGAACTCGTCCAGCCCGGCGAGGAGCTGGGCCCGGGCCAGATCCACGACTCCAACAGCTTCGCGCTCACCGCCGCCGCGCGGGACGCGGGCGCCATCGCCTACCGGGTCGGTGCCGTCGCCGACGACGCCGAGACCCTCCGCTCCACCATCGAGGACCAGCTCATCCGCGCGGACCTGCTGGTGACGACGGGCGGGGTGAGCGTCGGGGCGTACGACGTCGTCAAGGAGGCGCTGTCGTACGCCGGTGACGCGGACGAGGCGGGCAGCGGCGTGGAGTTCCGCCGGATCGCCATGCAGCCGGGCAAGCCCCAGGGCTTCGGCTCCATCGGCCCCGACCACATCCCGCTGCTGGCCCTGCCCGGCAACCCGGTGTCCTCGTACGTCTCCTTCGAGCTGTTCGTCCGCCCCGCCATCCGCACCCTGTCGGGCCTCACGGACGTCCACCGGCCCCGCGCGCGGGCCGCCCTCGCGGCGGACGCGGCGCTGCGCTCGCCCGGCGGGCGCCGCCAGTTCCTGCGCGGCGTCCACGCCGACGGGAAGGTCACCCCGGTGGGCGGCGCGGGCTCCCACCTGATCGCGGCGCTCGCGCGGGCGAACGCGCTGATCGTCGTCCCCGAGGACGTGGAGTCGGTGGAGCCCGGCACCGAGGTGGAGGTCGTGCTCCTCGGCTGACGCGCGCGCGTCCCGTCCGCGGGGCGGTCCTCCTCCGCTGCGCGCTCACGCTTGGCGGTAGCGTGTCGCGCACAGCAGGCCCGCGCACCGCACCGCGCCGGGCCCGGACCGGGAGCGCCACACCATGACCGTGCCTTCCCGGGGGGACACCCCCGGACGCCCTGCGCAGGACCGACTGACGCACATCGACGAGGCGGGCGCCGCCCGCATGGTCGACGTCTCCGGGAAGGACGTGACCGCGCGCACCGCCCGCGCCAGCGGCCGGGTCCTCGTCTCACCGCGCGTGGTGGAACTGCTGCGCGGTGAGGGGATGCCCAAGGGGGACGCCCTCGCCACCGCCCGCATCGCGGGAATCATGGGCGCCAAGCGCACCCCGGATCTCATCCCGCTGTGCCACCCGTTGTCGGTGTCCGGTGTGAGACTGGATCTGTCGGTCGCGGACGACGCCGTCGAGATCCGGGCCGCCGTGAGGACGACGGACCGCACGGGCGTCGAGATGGAGGCCCTCACCGCGGTGACGGTCGCCGCGCTCACCGTGATCGACATGGTCAAGGCGGTCGACAAGGGAGCGGTCATCACGGACGTACGGGTGGACGAGAAGACGGGCGGGGCGTCGGGCGACTGGAGCCGGGCATGAGCGACGACGGCACGACCGGCGGCGCGCTCCCGGCACCGTACGCGGCGCTGGTCGTCACGGCGTCCAACCGGGCGGCCGCCGGGGTCTACGAGGACCGGGGCGGCCCGCTGGTCGTGCGCGGCCTGGAGAGCTGCGGCTTCGCCGTGGACGGGCCGCGCGTGGTGCCCGACGGCGCCCCGGTCGAGGAGGCGCTGCGGGAGGCCGTGGCGGCCGGCTACGACCTGGTCGTCACCACCGGCGGCACGGGCGTCTCGCCCACCGACCGCACCCCCGAGGCGACCCGCGCGGTCCTCGACCGCGAGGTGCCGGGCATCGCGGAGGCCATCCGCGCGTACGGGCGGGACAAGGTGCCGACCGCGGCGCTGTCCCGGGGGCTGGCGGGGGTGGCCGGCGGCACGCTGATCGTCAACCTGCCCGGGTCCACCGGAGGGGTGCGGGACGGCCTCGCGGTGCTCGAACCGCTCCTGGTCCACGCCGTCGACCAGATCCGCGGCGGTGACCACCCCCGGCCCGGCAGCGGTGGGGGTGCGAGCTGAACAGCCCCTCCTGGCCCGTCGTGCTGGCGGACGGCGAGGTCGTCCTCCGGCCGATAAAGCTGCGCGACCAGCGGGCCTGGCGCGAGGTGAACCGGCGCAACCGTGACTGGCTGCGCCCCTGGGAGGCGACGATCCCGCCGCCCACGCCGAGCGGTCCGGTCGCACACCGGCCGACCTACCGGCAGATGGTCCGCCACCTGCGGGCGGAGGCCGGCGCGGGCCGGATGCTGCCGTTCGTCATCGAGTACCAGGGGCGGCTCGTCGGCCAGCTGACGGTCGCCGGGATCACCTGGGGATCGATGTGTTCCGGCCACGTCGGCTACTGGGTGGACGAGGGGGTGGCCGGCCGCGGGGTGATGCCGACGGCCGTCGCGCTCGCGGTGGACCACTGTTTCCGCACCGTCGGACTGCACCGCGTCGAGGTCTGCATTCGCCCCGAGAACCGGCCGAGCCGCCGGGTCGTGGAGAAACTCGGATTCCGCGAGGAGGGGATCCGGCCGCGTTATCTGCACATCGACGGCGCCTGGCGCGACCACCTCGTCTTCGCGCTCACCGCGGAGGAGGCGCCCGACGGGCTGCTCGCGCGCTGGCACCGGGCGCGCTCCCGCGAGGCCCGGCGCGCCGGCGGGCCGGCCGGGGCCCCGGCGAATCCGGCCGAGCGTCCCGGAAATTGAATAAGTGTTCGAAATTGATCGGATGGCGACCGTTCGGGAAGCGCATATTTCGCGCCTACGTCGGTCCGGTGATCGCATCGGTCCCAAAAAAAGCTGGAAATATCAGCCGGATCGTGCGACACACCGGCCCAATTGGCGGATGGCCTCACGCAAACCCCTCTACCGTGTGAGGCGTGAGCAGCAGCGGCCTCATCTACGCAGTCATTGTCGGGGCCTGGGCCGCCTACTTGGTGCCGATGTGGCTCCGTAGGCAGGACGAGCTGAACGAGGCCCGTCCGACGGAACGCTTCAGCACCGCCATCCGGCTGCTGTCCGGACGGGCGGGGATGGAGCGCCGGTACGCCAGGGACCTGCGGGCGCGCTCCACCGAGGAGGGGGAGCCCGACGCCGGCGATCCGGACGCGGTCACCGACTCGGTGGACGTCCGGGCCTTCGCCGTGCCTCCGACCCGCCGGCAGGCCACCCCCGCCGCCGAGCCCGGGGCACCCGCCGACGCCGGACCGGAACGCGACCGGGCCGCCGGGCAGGCGGCCGGGCCGGGAGCCGGCCACCCGCCCGGGGTGACGCTCCCGCCCCAGCGCGAACCGGCCCCGCGCCGCGAGACCCCGGCGCAGGCGGCCCAGGCCGCCCAGGCGGCCCAGGCCGCCCAGGCGGCCGAGGCACGTGCCCGGCGCTCGAAGGTGCTCGCGCGCCGGCGGCGCACCACCGTGATGCTCTTCCTCGCCTTCAGCCTCGGCGCGATCGTCGCCGCCGTCGGCGGACTGGCCTTCCTGTGGGTGCCCGCCGTGCCGGCCCTGACGCTCAGCGGCTACATCGCCTACCTGCGCACGCAGGAACGCCGCCGGTTCGCCTACCAGATGGACCGCCGGCGGGCCGAGGTCGCCGCCCAGCGGCTGCGCGAGCGTCAGCCGCGCCGCCGGACCCCGTCCGACGCGGACCCCGGCGCGGACGACCCCGAGGAGGGCCCGGACGGCGGCACGGACACCGGCCTGTCCGCGCTCGCCGCGGACCGGCGCGCCCTGGTCGAGCAGACCGACCACGCCGAGTGGGTCGACCAGCAGCGGGAACGGCAGCGCAGGCCCGGCCACGGGGACAGCTGGGACCCGGTGCCGGTGCCCCTGCCGACGTACGTGACCGCGCCGGTCGCTCCCCGCGCCACCTCCGACGTGGACCTGGGAGCGCCGGACACCTGGAGCTCGGCACGGTCCAGCACGGTCGCCCCGCAGCGCGCGGCGGACCCCGCGCCGCCGGAGGAGCCGGAGGAGGAGGCCGCCGAGCCGGAGGAGAAGCCGGTGGCCGGCCGCAGCGACGCACGCCGTGCGGCCTCCGCGCGCCGGGCGCGCGAACGCGGCCGCACCCCGCTCTTCGACCAGTACGAGGAGGGCGGGCGCCCGCGCGCGGCCAACGAGTGACCCCGCCCGCCCGCACCCCCCTGAGGGCCGTCCTGACCAGTCAGGGAGCGGATTTCCGGGCACCGCGATCGGGATGCTAGAGTTTCACTCGTTGCAAGGGCCTGTGGCGCAGTCCGGTAGCGCACCTCGTTCGCATCGAGGGGGCCAGGGGTTCGAATCCCCTCAGGTCCACGCAGCTCAGAGCCCCTGTCAGTGATCACTGACAGGGGCTCTGACGTGTTGTACAGCAGCGAAGTGCAGTTTCACGCGCACTTATACGATCCCCAGCCAGGAAACGATCCATGATCGCGCTGGTCGGCGCAGGTGCAGTCACCCTCGCCGCAGGCGGGTACGCCGTCGGGGCGACGCGGCACGACAGCGCGTCCGAGCAGTCCGCCGTGTGCAGGCAGGCCGGCAACGACTTCGGGAAGCGAGCCAGTCGGCTCCGGAAGCAGAAGGAGCGCGAAGCCCACGGCGAGGACTACACCAACTCCATGAACTGGCATGCGGAGTCGGCGCAGGTGCACATCGTCGGCTTGATCGTCGCGCAGAATCCGACCTGTTTCGGTGGCGCGGTTCGTGCGGCAGCGGCGTATCCACAAAGACCCCGGTCCACGGACGCGGAGGGTGCTGAGGCGGAGGAGGATGCCGCCGCCTGTGAACTCCTCATGATCCCGTCCCAGAACTGCTCGGTCACCTCGGACTGAAGTGGCTGACGGGTTCACCTGCCCCGCAGACCCGCACAACTGTCCCCGAGTCAGCTCGGGGCCGGTGACGGAGATCCTGTCCGATCATCTCGATCGGACGGGATCTTCGTCGTTCCCGGGGTGTGCGCGCCGCCGGGGGAGCGGCGCGGGGCGGGACCCGGCGCGTGGTCTCAGAGCCGCTTGGCGTAGCAGCGGCTGTCCTCGTAGTCGCGGTAGTAGCCGAACTTCACGCACGGCGCGTAGCCGGTGGAGGTGTACAGGCCGATGGCCTCGGGCTGCTTGGTGCCCGTCTCCAGGACCATGCGCAGCCGGCCGGCCGCGCGGGCGTCCGCCTCCAGGTCGGCGAGGATGCGTCGGGCCAGACCCCGGCCCCGCATGTCCTCGACGACGTACATCCGCTTGAGTTCGGCGTCGCCGTCCTCGTTGCCCTCCTCGTTGCGGTCCTGGCTGCGCCAGCCGCCGGTGGCCACGGGGCGGTCGTGCTCGTCGTACGCGATCAGGTACAGGCCCCGGGGCGGGTCGAAGTCGGCGGGGTCGAGGGTGGTGGCGTCGCCGCCGTCGCCGTAGCGCAGGTGGTACTCGGCCTGGACCTCGTCGTTGAGCTTGGTGGCGTCGGGGTGGTCGAACCGTACGCGTCTTAGATTCATTCTGGGTATCGGATTCTGTGCGGTCGGCGGCAGGGGCCCGGGTTTTGCGGACCCCGACCAGTGTGCCGGTAAGGTGCCCGGGTGCTGACTGTGACCTCCGTGAACGTGAACGGGCTGCGTGCCGCCGCCAAGAAGGGCTTCGTGGAGTGGCTCGCCGGAACCGGGGCGGACGTCGTCTGCCTCCAGGAGGTCCGCGCCGAGCCGCACCAGCTGCCCGAGGAGGTCCGCGGCCCCGACGGCTGGCACGTCACCCACGCCCCGGCCGCCGCCAAGGGCCGCGCGGGCGTCTCCCTCTACACGCGCCGCGAACCCGACCGGGTCCGGGTCGGCTTCGGCTCGGCCGAGTTCGACGGCTCCGGCCGCTACGTCGAGGCGGACCTGCCCGGCGTCACCGTCGCCTCCCTCTACCTGCCCTCCGGCGAGGCCGGCACCGAACGGCAGGACGAGAAGGTCCGCTTCATGGACGCGTTCCTCGCCCACCTGAAGGAGCTGCGGGTGCGGGCCGCCGCCGACGGGCGCGAGGTGCTGGTCTGCGGCGACTGGAACATCGCCCACCACCCGGCCGACCTGCGGAACTGGCGCGGCAACACCAAGAACTCCGGCTTCCTGCCCGAGGAGCGGGAGTGGCTCGGCCGGGTCCTGGAGCCGGCGGACGGCGGTTACGTCGACGTCGTCCGCGCCCTCCACCCGGACACCGAGGGCCCCTACTCCTGGTGGTCGTACCGGGGGCGCGCCTTCGACAACGACACGGGCTGGCGCATCGACTACCACGTCGCCACCCCGGGGCTGGCCGGACGGGCGGTCAAGGGCTTCGTCGAGCGCGCCGCCACGCACGCCGAGCGGTGGTCGGACCACGCGCCGGTCACCGTGGTGTACGACCTCTAGGAAGACTGTCCGCCGTCCTCGGTCCGCTGGTCGATGCGGCGGTCCAGGGCCAGGGAGAGTTCCGCCTCCACGACGCTGCGGGCCAGCGGGCGCAGGCGCTGGAGGTCCTCCTCGGGGGCGTGGCGCAGGATCAGGTCGGTGAAGAGGGCGGCCAGGGTGTCGGCGTGTTCGCGGACGCGGGCGCCGGCCGCCAGCACCTCGGCGAGGGGTATGCCCTCGCGGACCAGGGCGGAGGAGACGTCGAGCAGGCGCCGGCTGATGTG
Source organism: Streptomyces sp. NPDC100445 (assembly GCF_044759735.1). Taxonomy (NCBI): domain Bacteria; kingdom Bacillati; phylum Actinomycetota; class Actinomycetes; order Kitasatosporales; family Streptomycetaceae; genus Streptomyces; species Streptomyces sp. NPDC100445. Next base: position 309,968 of record NZ_JBIVZV010000005.1, read on the forward strand.
CACGATCTCGTCGCCGTCGGTGCCGAGGTAGCCCAGTTCCATGGCGGCGGCGAGGTTGTCGGGGGTGACCTCGCCCTCGAAGCGGGCGGCGAGTTCCTCGGGGGTGAGGCGGACCGGCTCCTCCTCGCTGGGGGTGCCGACGCCGAGCAGGTCGGCGACGTCGCGTCCGTGGTCGAAGGCCTCGGCCAGCTCCGCGATGCCGTTCAGGGTGTGGCCGCGCTCCAGGAGGGCCGCGATGGTGCGCAGCCGGGCCAGGTGGTGGTCGTCGTACCAGGCGATGCGGCCCTCGCGGCGGGGCGGTGGCAGCAGTCTGCGCTCGCGGTAGAAGCGCAGGGTGCGCACGGTGATGCCGGCCAGCCCGGCCAGCTCCTGCGTGCGGTACTCGCGCGGCGCCGGCGGGTGTGCCGCCCCGGGGCCGGCCTCGAAGTGCTCTGCGTCCTCAGCCACGACCGCAGCCTATGGCGTACCGCCGGTAACTTCCTTCCTCCGCCCCCTACCGCTCGGTACGGAGCTGTTCTACAGTCCCATTGCGCCAGTGTTCACTGGCAGAGTTCCTAGGTGATGCGTGGAGGCTTCGGGATGGCCGAGCACGAGCATGTACGGGTGGCGGTGATCGGGTCCGGCTTCGGCGGTCTCGGGGCCGCCGTGCGGCTGCGCCGCGAAGGGATCACCGACTTCGTCGTCCTGGAACGGGCCGACAGCGTCGGTGGCACCTGGCGGGACAACAGTTACCCCGGGTGCGCCTGCGACGTGCCCTCCCACCTGTACTCCTTCTCCTTCGCGCCGCACCCCGACTGGCCGCGCACCTTCTCCGGGCAGCGGCACATCCGCGCCTACCTGGAGCACGTCACCGACCTGTTCGGACTGCGCCCGCACCTGCGCCTCGGCTCCGAGGTGAAGCTGATGACCTGGGACACCGAGAAGCTGCGGTGGACCGTCGAGACGACCCGCGGCACGCTCACCGCCGACGTCGTCGTCTCCGCCACCGGCCCCCTGTCCGACCCCAAGATCCCCCGGATCCCGGGCCTGGAGTCCTTCCCGGGCAAGGTCTTCCACTCCGCGCGCTGGGACCACGACTACGACCTGCGCGGCAAGCGGGTCGCCATGGTCGGCACCGGCGCCTCCGCCATCCAGATCGTGCCCGCCATCCAGCCCCAGGTCGGCCGGCTCACCCTCTTCCAGCGCACCCCGCCGTGGGTGATGCCCCGCGTCGACCGGGCCATCAGCGGCCCCGAGCGCTGGCTGCACCGCCGGCTGCCCGTCACCGCCCAGGTCCGCCGCGGGCTGCTGTGGGGCATCCGCGAGCTCCAGGTCCAGGCGTTCACCAAGCGCCCCGACGAACTCGGCCTCGTCGAGCAGCTCGCCAAGCGCAACATGGCCCGCGCCGTCAAGGACCCGGCCCTGCGCGCCCGGCTCACCCCCGACTACCGCATCGGCTGCAAGCGCATCCTGCTCTCCAGCACGTACTACCCGGCGCTCGCCCGGCCCAATGTGGACGTCGTCGCCAGCGGGCTGGACGAGGTCCGCGGCTCCACGGTCGTCGCGGCCGACGGCACCGAGGCCGAGGTCGACGCGATCATCTTCGGCACCGGCTTCCACGTCACGGACATGCCCATCGCCGAGCGGGTGGTCGGCGCCGACGGCAGCACGCTCGCCGAGTCCTGGAAGAACGGCATGCGGGCACTGCGCGGCGCGGCGGCAGCCGGGTTCCCCAACTTCCTGACGGTGATCGGTCCCAACACCGGGCTCGGCAACTCCTCGATGATCCTCATGATCGAGTCGCAGCTGAACTACCTGGCCGACTACCTGCGCCAGCTCGACGTCCTCGGCGACGGCACCGCCCTGGACGCCCGGCCCGCCGCCGTCGAGGCCTGGAACGAGCGGGTGCAGGAGCGCATGAGGCGGACGGTGTGGAACACGGGCGGTTGCACCAGCTGGTACCTGGACGCGAGCGGCCGCAACACCACCATCTGGCCCGGCACCACCACCGAGTTCCGGCGCGCGACCCGGCGGGTGGACCTCGCGGAGTACGAGGTGGTCCGCGCCGCGCGTGCCACCGACGGGCCCGCGCCGGCGCACACCGACGGGACCCGGCGCAGCGAGGCCGCCGCATGAGCCGCCGCGCCCGGGTCACCTCCGTGACCTCCGGCCCGTACGCCCCGCCGGTCCCCGCCCGCACCCTCACCGTCACCTCCGCCGACGGCGCCCGGCTGCACGTCGAGGTGCACGGCCCGCAGGACGCGCCCCCGGTCGTCCTCTCCCACGGCTGGACCTGCTCGACAGCGTTCTGGGCGGCCCAGATACGCGACCTGGCGGCCGACCACCGGGTCATCGCCTACGACCAGCGGGGCCACGGGCGCAGTCCGTCGAGCCCCGCCTGCACCACCGACGCGCTCGCGGACGACCTGGAGGCGGTGCTCGCGCGGACCCTCGCCCGCGGCGAACGGGCGCTCGTCGTCGGCCACTCCATGGGCGGCATGACCGTCATGGCCGCCGCCGGACGCCCCCGCTTCCACGAACACGCCGCCGCCGTCCTGCTGTGCAGCACCGGCAGTTCACGCCTGATCGCCGAGTCGCGGGTGGTGCCGATGCGCGCCGGACGCGTGCGCACCTGGCTCACCGGGCGCGTCCTCGGCTCGCGCGCGCCCCTCGGGCCGGTCACCCCTCTCGCCCTGCGCGTCCTCAAGTACGGGACCATGGGCGCCGGCGCGGCCCGGCACATGGTGGAGGCGTGCGCGCACATCGTGCACGGCTGCCCGCGCGCCGTGCGCCACGCCTGGGCCGGGGTGCTGGGCGCCCTCGACCTCGACCACGGCGTACGGGAGTTGCGCGTGCCGACCGCCGTCCTGCACGGCGGGTCCGACCGGCTCACGCCGCCGTCGCACGCCCGCGCGCTGGTCGCCGCGCTGCCGCACTGCGCCGGCCTCACCGAGCTGCCCGGCATCGGCCACATGACCCCGATCGAGGCGCCCGGAGCGGTGACCGGCCGCATCCGGGAACTGGTCGGCGCGTACGTCACCGGCACCGACTCCCCGCAGTCCCCGGCAGGTTCCCCTGCCACATCCGTGCAGCAGGTCAAGGAGGGCGCATGAGCAGGGTCAGCCTCGAAGGACAGGTCGCGGTCGTCACCGGAGCGGCGCGCGGCGTCGGTGAGCTGCTGGCGCGCAGGCTCTCCGCCCGCGGGGCGAAGGTCGCGCTGGTCGGGCTGGAGGAGGAGGTGCTCAAGGAGGTCGCCGGGCGCATGCACGGCGAGAGCGGCCACTGGTACGCCGACGTCACCGACCACGAGGCGATGAGCCGGGTGGCGCGGGAGGTGAAGGAGCGCTTCGGGAAGGTCGACATCGTGGTCGCCAACGCCGGTGTGGCGACCGGCGGTCCGTTCGCCGACTCCGACCCCCAGGCGTGGCGGCGGGTCATCGAGGTGAACCTCATCGGGTCGGCGGTGACCGCCCGGGCGTTCCTGCCGGTGCTGGCCGAGAGCCGCGGCTACCTGCTCCAGATCGCCTCGCTCGCCGCGATCACGCCGGCGCCGATGATGACGGCGTACTGCGCGTCCAAGTCGGGCGTGGAGGCGTACGCGCACAGCCTGCGCGCCGAGGTGGGCCACCAGGGCGTGCGGGTGGGCGTCGCCTACCTGTCCTGGACCGACACCGACATGGTCCGCGGCGCGGACCAGGACGACGTGATGCGCGAGTTGCGCCAGCGGCTGCCGTGGCCGTCGAACAAGACCTACCCGCTGGGCCCCGCCGTGGACCGGCTGGTCGCCGGGATCGAGCGGCGCTCGGCGCACGTGTACGGACAGTGGTGGCTGCGCGGCATGCAGGGCGTGCGCGGCTACCTGCCGGCGCTCATCGGCACGGTCGGCCAGCGCGAGATGAAGCGGTTCGGGCCGCGGCTCCAGGGCATGCGTTCCGGGCTCGTCGGCGCAGGTGGGGCGGCCGACGAGACGGCGCGCGCCACGCACCGTAACTGATCGACATGCACTCCGTGTTCGCCCGTGTGAATCTGGTCGAGGCCCCACCGAGGGGCCGAATCCCCACCCACCACGGGAGTGAACCCACATGGGTATGAAGGACCAGTTCCAGGAGAAGTCGGGCCGGCGGCCGGGGCAGACCGAGGAGAAGGCCGGTCAGCCCCGTGAGAGGACCGGCCGGCGCGGTCCGCAGGAGCGCCCGGGACAGCAGCCCGAGCGGACCGGCCGCGAGCACCGTGACATCCCCGACACGGAGCAGCAGGACCGTTTCGACCAGGACTACGACGCCTAGTCGACGAGTCCGGCCCCGGCCGGACCGACGTGGGGTGTCCCTCTCCGGAGGGGCGCCCCGCGCCGCTGTGCGGGGAGAGGGTTCGTCAGGGTGCCGTCCGGGGCGGCAGTTCGGGGCGGGACCGGTCGGGGACGTCGCGCAGGCCCGGCGGTGTCGCCGCGGGGGAGGCCGCCAGCAGGTCCAGCGCCAGTGCGACGGCGTCGGCGAGCTGGGCGTGGCGGCCCTCGGCCCAGTCCAGCGGGGTGCGGGTGATGTCGAGGTCCGGGGCGACGCCGTGGTTCTCGACGGACCAGCCGTAGGCGTCGAACCAGGCCGCGTTCATCGGGACGGTGATGACCGTGCCGTCGCCCAGCCGGTGCCGGCCGGTCATGCCGACTACCCCGCCCCAGGTGCGCTTGCCGACCACCGGGCCGAGCCCCAGCAGCTTGAAGGCCGCCGTGATCATGTCCCCGTCGGAGGATGTCGACTCGTCGGCCAGGGCCACCACCGGACCCCGGGGGGCGTTCGAGGTGTACGACACCGGCTGCGCGTCCCGGGTCAGGTCCCAGCCGAGGATCGTACGGGTCAGCTTCTCGATGACGAGTTCGCTGATGTGGCCGCCGGCGTTGCCCCGCACGTCCACGATCAGCGCGGGCCGGGAGACCTCCATGCGCAGGTCACGGTTGAACTGGGCCCAGCCGGAGCCGCCCATGTCGGGGATGTGCAGGTAGCCGCACTTGCCGTCGCTCAGCTCCCGGACCACCCGGCGACGCTTGGTCACCCAGTCCTGGTAGCGCAGCGGCCGTTCGTCGACGAGCGGGACCACGGCGACCCGCCGGGCCCGTCCCGGCTCGCCCGCGGCGGGGGCGAACGTCAGCTCCACGGTCGTCCCGCCGGAGCCGGCGAGCAGCGGGTAGGGGCCGGTGATCGGGTCGACCGGGCGGCCGTCGACGTGTGTGAGGGCGGCGCCCTCACGGATGCCCGTGCCGGCCAGCGGTGAGCGGGCCTTGGAGTCGGAGGAGTCGCCCGGCAGGACGCGGCCGACCAGCCAGCGGCCGTCGCGGCGGACGAGGTCGGCGCCGAGGAGGCCCTGCCTGCGCTGGTAGTGGGGCGGCCCCTCGTTGCGCCGGGCGGCGGTGACGTAGGCGTGGGAGGTGCCCAGTTCACCGAGCACCTCGCGGAGCAGGTCCGCGAACTCGTCGGGGGAGGCGACCCGTTCGACCAGCGGACGGTACTGGCCGAGGACCGCCTCCCAGTCGATGCCGCACATGCCCGGGTCCCAGAAGTGGGCGCGGACCAGGCGCCCCGCCTCGTCGTAGGCCTGGCGCCACTCGGCGGCCGGGTCGGCCTCGTGCAGGATGCGCCGCGAGTCGATCCAGACGGTCGTGTCGCCGTCGCCCGGCTCGACCGACGGCACGGCCCGCAGCTCGCCCTCGTCGACGACGACCAGCCGGGTGCCGTCGCCGCTCACGGCGAACCAGTCGAGGTGGCCGACGAGTTCTGACTTCTTCGCCTTGCCGATGGCGAAGTGTTCCAGGGTCGGACGGCCGGTGGTGTCGTCCGGGTTGGCGAAGGTCTCGCCGAGCGCGCCGGAGATCGGCCAGCGCAGCCAGACCAGGCCGCCGCCGGCGACCGGGTACAGCGAGGAGTACTTGGAGGCGATGACGGGGAACGGCGTGACCCTGTTCTCCAGCCCGTCCACCTCGACCGCGACCGTCCCGGACCCGCCGGTGTCCTCGTCGTCCACCAGCGGGTCGAGTCCGCCGGCGGCGGGGCGGCCCTCGGGGTTCAGGGCGAAGGGCGAGGGGGTCGCCGAGGAGAGCGGGACGAGGTACGGGCGGCAGCCGAGCGGGAAGGACAGGTCGCCGGTGTGCACGTCGTACACCGGGTCGAAGCCGCGCCAGGAGAGGAAGGCGAGGTAGCGGCCGTCGCGGGTGAACACCGGGTTCTCGTCCTCGAAGCGGCCGTCGGTGACGTCCACGATGAACCGGTCCTGGATCCTGGCCAGCTTGATCTGGCGCAGGGTGCGGCCGATGCCGGGGTGGGACCAGGTGAGCCAGGCGCCGTCGGGGGAGAAGGCGAGGTCACGGACGGGCCCGTTGCCGGACCGCACCAGCTCGCTCACCCGGCCGGCCGGCGGACCGGCCCCTTCCGCCGCGTCCGCGTCCTCCTCCGCCGGCACGTCGAGCAGCAGCAGCCGCCCGTCGTGCGAGGCGACGGCCAGCCGTTCGCCCAGCGGGTCGCAGACCAGCTCCCGGACGCGGCCGAGCGCGCCGGAGGCGAGCCGGTGGGGCGGGCGGTCGCCGGTGGCCCGGGGCAGACGGGCGATCTCGACGGCGTCCTCGCCCTCGGCGTCGGTGACGTAGGCGATCTGCCCGGTGGCGCCCAGCATCTCCGGCAGCCGGACCCGGACGCCGGGCGTGTCGGCGATCGTGCGGGCGGGCCCGTCGCGGTGGGTGAGCCAGTACAGGCTGCCGCGGACGACGACGGCGCTGGCCCGGCCGGTCTCGTCCACGGAGATGCCGTCGATCTCCTGCGCGGCCGGCACCTGGTGGCGGCGGCGGCCGGCGCGCGCCCCGGCGAGCCGGACGTCGAGCCTGCGCGGTACGCCGTCGGGGGAGAAGTCGTCCACCAGCCACAGGTCGCCCGCGCACTGGTAGACCACCCGCTCACCGTCACCGGCGGCGTGCCGGGCGTAGAAGGTGTCGTGGTCGGTGTGCCGGCGCAGGTCGGTGCCGTCGTGGGCGCAGGAGTAGAGGTTGCCGACGCCCTCGTGGTCGGAGAGGAAGGCGATCCGGCCGGCGACGAACAGGGGGGAGGACAGGTGGCCGCCGAGGTCCGGCAGGAGCCGCCGCCCGTGCAGCCACAGCCGGCCCGTGGCACCGCCCCGGTACCGCTTCCAGGCGGCAGGCTCGTGCGGCGGGGTGCCGGTGAGCAGCAGTGTCCTGCGCTCCCCGGCGAGGTCGGCGGCCTGGATGTCGGTGACCGGCCCCCAGGGCAGCCGCGCGCCGGGGTCACCGTCGGCGGGCACCTTGTACGCCCAGGTGAAGTGCGAGAAGGGCTCGCCGTGGGAGGCGACGGCCAGGATGTCGGCGGTGCCGTCCGGGCCGGGGGGCGTCCAGCCCCGGACCTCGGTGTCGGCGCCGCCCCAGTACGTCAGCTGTCGCGTGGGACCGCCGTCGACGGCGGCGAGGTGGATCTCCGGGGCGAGGGTGCGCCAGCTCGTGTACGCGATGTGCCGGCCGTCGGGCGAGAAGCGCGGGGACCCGGTCCGGGTGCGGTCCACGGTGAGCCGCCAGGCGCGGCCCGGGGCGTCGAGGGGGGCCAGCCAGAGGTCGTCCTCGGCCACGAAACACAGCAGGCCGCCGCTGAGGTGGGGGCTGCGCAGATAGCTCACCTCCCCATGCTTTTCCGGTCCCGGAACACCAGCAACTCGTGAGCCGGCCCCACTCCGGCCTTATCGCCCCTTCACCTTCGTGACCCAGCACACGTACGAAACGGTTTCGTTTCGTAGAGGGGGCGGGGTATCTTCGTGCAGGTACGACGACGGAAGTTCCGGAAGCGGGGAAGGTGACGGGCATGACCGAAGCGGTCCCGACGACGCGTCGCAGCCGGATCACCCCCGAGCGCGAGGCCGAGCTGTACGAGGCCGTGCTCGACCTCCTCCGGGAGGTCGGCTACGACGCCCTCACCATGGACGCCGTGGCCGCCCGCACCCGGTCCAGCAAGGCCACGCTCTACCGCCAGTGGGGCGGCAAGGCCCAGCTGGTCGTCAAGGCCCTGCGGCACGGCAAGCGGATCCACGCGGAGGACATCGACACCGGTTCCCTCCGCGGCGACCTGCACGCCGTCGTGTCGCTCGAGGACGACTGCGCCATGGAACGCAACTCCGCGCTGATGCGGGGCGTCGCCATGGCGATGCACCACAACGACGACCTGCGGGAAGCCTTCCGGGACCAGATGGTGGCCCCCGAGATGGGCGGCTTCCGGCAGGTGGTGCAGCGGGCGATCGACCGGGGCGAGGTCCGCCCGGACTGCCCCGCGATCGAGTTCCTGCTGCACATGATGGTCGGGGGCTTCGCCACCCGGGCCCTGCTGGACGACCAGCCGCCCACCCGGGCCTTCCTCACCTCGTACATCGACGCCGTGGTCCTCCCCGCCCTCGGCGTGCGGACCGACTGACAGTCCCCGTCCAGCCCACCAGCCTCCACCTGACGTCACCGCTCACGTCGTCGGGCTGATCACCCCTGCCCAGCTGAATCCACGACCTGACCGGGAGTACGCCTCCGTGGCCATGTTCCTCGCCAAACTCGGCCGGCTCGCCTTCCGGCGACGCCACTTCGTCGCCCTCATATGGGTCGCCCTGCTCACCCTCGCGGGGGTGGGCGCCGCATCCGCGCCGGCGGCCGGCAACACCTCCTTCTCCATCCCCGGCACCGAAGCCCAGAAGGCCTTCGACCTGCTGGAACAGCGCTTCCCCGGCATGAGCGCCGACGGCGCCACCGCCCGCGTCGTCTTCAAGGCCGGCGACGGCAGGATGACGGACGCCGGCAACAAGGCGGCCGTCGAGAAGACCGTCAAGGAGCTGGGAAGCGGCTCCGAGGTCGCCTCCGTCGCCGACCCCTACCGCGGCCACGCCGTCAGCAAGGACGGCACCGTCGCCTACGCCTCGGTGAAGTACAAGGTCTCCGGCATGGAACTGGAGGACTCCTCCCGGGACGCCCTCAAGACCGCCGCCCAGCACGCGCGGGACGCCGGACTGACCGTCGAGGTCGGCGGCGACGCGCTGAACACGACCCCCGAGACCGGCTCCAGCGAGGTCATCGGCATCGCGATCGCCGCCGTCGTCCTCGTCATCACCTTCGGCTCGCTGCTCGCCGCCGGGCTGCCCCTGCTGACCGCGCTCATCGGCGTCGGCATCGGCGTCTCCACCATCACCGCGCTCGCCTCCACCCTGGACCTCGGCTCCACGACCTCCACCCTGGCCTCGATGATCGGCCTCGCCGTCGGCATCGACTACGCCCTGTTCATCGTCTCCCGCTACCGCGCCGAACTCGCCGAGGGCCGCGAACGCGAGGAGGCCGCCGGCCGCGCCGTCGGCACCGCCGGCTCCGCGGTGGTCTTCGCCGGCCTGACCGTCGTCATCGCCCTGGTCGGCCTGTCCGTCGTCAACATCCCGATGCTGACGAAGATGGGCGTCGCCGCGGCGGGCACCGTCGCCATCGCCGTCCTGATCGCCCTGACGCTGATCCCCGCGCTGCTCGGCTACGCCGGCCGCAGGGTCAAGCCGGCCGGGGAGAAGAGCCGGCTGCTCGGCGGCGGCCGCACCCCGAAGAACCCCGGCCGCCCCAACATGGGCACCCGCTGGGCCCGCTTCGTCGTCCGCCGGCCGGTCGCCGTCCTCGTGCTCGGTGTGCTCGGCCTCGGCGCCGCCGCGATCCCGGCCGCCTCCCTGGAACTCGGGCTGCCCGACGACGGCTCCCAGCCCGTCTCCACCACCCAGCGCCGCGCCTACGACCTGCTCTCCGACGGCTTCGGCCCCGGCTTCAACGGCCCCCTGATGGTCGTCGTCGACGCCAAGGGCAGCCCCGACCCCAAGGGCGCCTTCGCCGAGGTCGGCAAGGAGATCAAGGGCCTGAAGGACGTCGTCACGGTCACGCCGGCGGCGCCCAACAAGGCCGGCGACACCGCCACCATCACCGTCGTCCCCAAGTCCAAGCCGTCCTCCGCGACGACCGAGGACCTGGTGCACGCCATCCGCGACAAGGGCACGGACATCGCGCGGGACACCGGCTCCACGGTCCTCGTCACCGGCTCGACGGCCATGAACATCGACGTCTCGCAGAAGCTGAACGACGCCCTGCTGCCCTACCTCGCCCTGGTCGTCGGCCTGGCGTTCCTCCTGCTCATCGTGGTGTTCCGCTCGGTCCTGGTGCCGCTGAAGGCGGCCCTCGGCTTCCTGCTGTCGGTGCTCGCCGCCCTCGGCGCCGTCGTCGCCGTCTTCCAGTGGGGCTGGCTGTCCGGCCTGATGAACGTCGAGCAGACCGGACCGGTCATGTCGATGATGCCGATCTTCATGGTGGGCGTCGTCTTCGGCCTCGCGATGGACTACGAGGTGTTCCTCGTGACCCGCATGCGGGAGGCGTACGTCCACGGCGAGAGCCCCGGCCAGGCCGTGGTCACCGGCTTCCGACACGGCGCGCGCGTCGTGACCGCCGCCGCCGTCATCATGATCGCCGTCTTCTCCGGCTTCATCGGCTCCAGCGAGGCGATGGTCAAGATGATCGGCTTCGGCCTCGCGATCGCCGTCTTCTTCGACGCGTTCATCGTCCGCATGGCCATCGTCCCCGCCGTCCTCGCCCTCCTCGGCCGGCGGGCCTGGTGGCTGCCGCGCTGGCTGGACCGCGCGCTGCCCAACGTGGACGTCGAGGGCGAGGCGCTGCGCGCCGCCGACCCCGACGCGGAGAAGGAGCTGGTACGCGCCTGACACGGCGCGTCCGGCGGCGGCCGGTGAGGGTGTCGCCCCGTGGGAACGGGGCGACACCCTCACCGGCCGTCCCTTGTCCCGCCTCTGTCCCGTGCTGTCCCGGCTGTCCCTCGCGTTGTACGGGTACGGCTGCGACTGGAGGTCCTCAACATCGACGAAGGCGCCATGAACGACGCCGTCGCCACCTACAACAACCGGGTCCATCGCCAGGTACGAGGCATCAAGGATCTGATGTCGGCGCTGGACGAGGCGTATACGAGTGCGCCGACCTTCAATGCAGAATCCGCCAGGGCCGAGGCCTTCGGTGCGCGAGCTCTGACGGCCTTCAAGGGAAACCCGCTGTACACGGTCCCAGGAGATGACGAGTCCCATCACCGATATCCTGTGGATCTCGCCAATCAGGAGGGACTCGCAGGCGCGCACGTGATCGACAAACACGTAGGAAAGACGGATGCGCAGCTGGAGCAGAGACTTCGCGATCAGGCAAAGATGCGCCCGGACGGTACGGTCGCCCCGATCGCCGCATCGACATTCACCGACCTGGCCTCAGCGCAGCGTTACACGCAGTCCGTCCTCGATGACCCGCGCAACCAGCAAAAGATCGCCAACTGGCTGGCGAGCAACCCGAACCCGGACCGATCCACCCGCACGGTGGGCCTCAGCTTCAACGATGTCGTCGGCAGGACCTGGACCCGAGGCGACTCCTCCGCGCACGACTCACATATCGTCAATGTGGCGTTGCGACCCCGCCCAGGGGGTCATCCGCCGTATGTCGTCCTCACTTCCATGCCGAGCGACACGGTTCAGCAGTGAGGCTGCTCACCGTGAGCAGTCGCACCTGTAACGGACCATCAACTCAGGGAAGGACATCGGGTGATCGATTCGACTTCTTGGCAGTCGGCTCTGCTGGAACTTTTCGGCGGGACTTTCGCCTTCGCGGCTGCGGGCCCCCGGAGAAATGAGGACTGGCGCCGCGATGTGCAGGCCGTCATGGCGCTGGAGGCCTTCGATCCGCGGAATTTGGGGGTCATCAACTGTCCGCCCCCCACCTCGGACGTCGAGAAGGCCGAGGGGAAACCGTTCGCCGATCTGCGCATCGAAGAATTCGATGAACTCCTGTACGGAATCGGGAGGCGATCGGCGGCTCAACTGCTTGTCGCTCTGCAAGGCCTGCACTATCAGGCAGCGAACATTCCGGATTTTGAGGCCCGCAAAGAGCGGCTTTTCGATTCCGCTGAACTCATCCTTTCCAGGTTCGGGCAGCGGGCCACCTACTGCACCAATGCGGCCGAGGCCCGAGGAGATTCTGATCCGGACCTGCTGAACCCGGACACGGAATGGAATCGGCTGTCCGATTTCACCACCGACTGTGGTCTGATTGTCGTTGCAGACTCCGAGGTGGGAGTCTTCTGGGCCTTTGACGAGGATTGAAAGCGATCCATACATGCGCACCCGTTCCGCGACCTACCCCGACCGCGAGACCGCCCAGTGGGCCACCCAGCAGGTCGTCACCGTCAATGAGCAGTGACCTGGTCGAGCTCGCCGTAGCGGCGGTCGTGTTCGAGGGGGCTCAGGGGCACGGGGGTCAGCCTCTGTGATCGCTACAGATAGATGGGAAAGGTGCGCGCCTACCTCGGACATCCGGCGGACGACACCCCGGACAGGCCCGGCGCGGCCCTGACCGCGTACCTCCGGCAGACCTGGCACAGCCGACCGTGGGCTCTGGCCATCGCCGAGCGACAGTTGCGTGACTACGCGGAGAATCCGCCGGGGCGGTTGCGGCTGCGGCTCGGGGAGTTCTACGCCGTCCCCGACACAGGCCTTGCCGAGGGCGAGACCCAACAGTGGCTCCTCTGCCTCGCCGACCACATCAAGCACAGCATCGAGGCGGGCGAGGTCCCACCGCCGGCGATCCCCGCCACCCACTGGGAGTGGCAAGCCCGTTTTCCCGAACTGGGCCAGTTCCTCGGCGGCTGGTTCTCGCAGGACATGCCCGACGAGTTCACCGACCACGCCTCCGCCGTCGAGGACTACCGGGTGTCGACACACCCGCATCTCGTCGCCCGGCTGATCGGGGAACTGCACGAACTCCTCGCGCTCGATCTCGACGAGGCCGGCTATGCCGTCGCCGTCGCCGAGCTGGGCATGGAGGTCGACCCCCCGGCCCCCTACTCACCGGACGCCTGGCTCGCGCTTGTCGCCGACCTGCTCGTCGGGCCGGGACCGGGCTGACGGTGCACGCCGGGTAGGGGGGAGGGGCGGCGTCGACATGACGGGGCAGGGTTCTCGGGCGCACCCTGGGAGGAGTGGTTCTCGGAGGTGGTCCTCATGATGCACACCGCTGTGGGATGGCACGTCGAGCTGGAGTTCATGGAGGACGACCAGCACACGCGCGCGGCGGCCATGGTGCGCCTGCCCGACGGCAGCGAGGTACGCGCGCACGGCCGGGCCAGCCGGCACCGGGTGGACGCGCACCAGCCCCGGGTCGGCGAGGAGGTCGCCGGCGCCCGGGCACTGAACGAACTGGCCATGCTGCTGCTGGCCAAGGCACACGAGGAGATCGACGCGGACTCCGGCCGGACCTCGCACCCGATCAACGTCTGACCGACGCCCCGCGCGTCAGCCCAGCGCGGTGCGCACGGCCCCGACCAGCGCCTGGGCCCTCGGGTCCGCCGTCACGCTCTTGCGGAAGCCGTTGGTGACATAGCCGAAGGCGATGCCGCTGTCCGGGTCGGCGAAGCCGAGGGCGCCGCCCCGGCCGGGGTGGCCGAAGGAGCCCGCGGAGAGCAGCGGGGACGCGGCGCCGTGCAGCATGTAGCCGAGGCCGAAGCGGGTGCTGACCACCAGGACCCGGTCCGCCCCGGCCGACTGCTCGGTGCGGGCCAGTTCCACCGTCTCCGGCGTGAACAGGCGGGTGCCGCCGTCGACCTCGCCGATCAGCGAGGCGTAGAAGCGGGCCAGTCCGTCGGCGGTGGCGATGCCGTTGGAGGCGGGCAGCGCGGCGGCGCGGTAGGCGGGGTCGTTCTCGTCCGGCAGCGGGGTGATCGCGGCGAACGCGCGGCGGGTGAGCGAGCCGGGGTCGGCGTAGGCCTCGGCCACCGCCCGCTTGGGGCGCGTCCTGAGACCGCCGGGTGCCGGGGGCGCCTCCAGCGGGCCCACGCGGCCGACGCGCGCCCGCTCCCGCTCCGGCAGCCCCAGCCACAGGTCCGCGCCGACGGGCCCGGTGATCTCGTCGGCGATCCACTCGCCCACGGGGCGGCCGGTGACCCGGCGGACCAGTTCGCCGGTGAGCCAGCTGTAGGTCTGGGCGTGGTAGCCGTGGTCCGTGCCCGGCTCCCACGCCGGGGCCTGGGCGGCGACGGCCGCGGCCCCGAGCCCGGGGTCGGCCGCTTCGGCGGGGGTCAGCGGGCGGTCCAGGACGGGAACGCCGGCGCGGTGGGCGAGCAGGTGCCGGACGAGGGTGCACTCCTTGCCGGCCGCCTTGTACTGCGGCCAGTAGGTGCCGACCGGGGCGTCCAGGTCGAGTTCGCCGCGCTGGTGCAGGAGCAGCAGCGCGGCGGCGGCGACGCCCTTGGTGGCGGAGCGCACGATCTGCGCGGTGCCCTCCTCCCAGGGGGCCGCGGCGGGCGGGGCGTCGACGTCCCGGTCGCCGGCCCACAGGTGGACGACCCGATGCCCGTCGCGGTAGACGGTGACGGCCGCGCCCCGCTCGCCGAGCCGCGCGAAGTTCGCGGCGAACGCCTCCCCGACCGGCTCGAAGCCCTCGGCCACAGTGCCGTGCACGTCCACGCCCGCCGTCCCTTCCCTCGCCTGCGACGCTGGGTGCAACATCGACCGCGGACCTGCGATTCCTCGGCGCCGGGGCGTCGAACGTGAGGTGCCTCTCAGCCCGCCCGCCGGAGCCCGCCCGCCGGAGCCCGCCCGCCGGAGCCCGCCCGCCGGAGCCCGCCCGTCGGAGCCCGCCCGTCGGGGTCCGCCCGTCGGGGTCCGCCCGTCGGGGTCCGCCCGCCGGTCGGAGCCGGGCCGTCACGCGCCCGTTGAAGCCCGCCCGCCGGGGCCCGCCCGCCGGGGCCTGGTCGCCGAGGCCCGCCGGTCGGAGCCCGGCCGTCGAAGCCCGGCCGTCAGAGCCGGGCCGTCAGAGCCGGGGCGTCACGCGCCCGTTGAAGCCCGGCCGCCGGAGCCCGGCCGCCGGAGCCCGGCCGCCGAGGCCCGGCCACCGAGGCCGGCCGCCGAAGCCCGGCCGTCACGCGTCCGTCGCCACGGACGTCGGGTCGAAGCCGAACGGCAGCTCCAGTCGGTGGGCCCGCATCAGCGCGTCGTCGGAGAGCAGCCGGCCGGTCGGGCCGTCCGCCACGATCACGCCGTCGCTCAGGACGAGGGAGCGCGGGCAGAGTTCCAGCGCGTACGGCAGGTCGTGCGTGACCATCAGGACCGTGACGTCCAGGGAGCGCAGGATGTCGGCGAGTTCGCGGCGGGAGGCCGGGTCGAGGTTGGAGGACGGCTCGTCCAGGACCAGGATCTCCGGTTCCATGGCGAGCACGGTGGCCACCGCGACACGGCGGCGCTGGCCGAAGGAGAGGTGGTGCGGGGGCCGGTCGGCGAAGTCGCCCATGCCGACCCGGTCCAGCGCGGTGCGCACCCGCTCCTCCAGGGCGGCACCCTTCAGCCCGGCGGCGGCCGGCCCGAACGCGACGTCCTCGCGCACGGTCGGCATGAACAGCTGGTCGTCCGGGTCCTGGAAGACGATGCCGACCTTCTGCCGGATCGCGGCCATGTGCTGCCTGCCGACGGGCAGTCCGGCCACGGTCACCGTGCCGGTGCCGCCGCCGAGGATGCCGTTGAGGTGCAGCACCAGCGTGGTCTTGCCGGCGCCGTTCGGGCCGAGGAGCGCGACGCGTTCGCCGCGGGCGAGGGAGAAGTCCACGCCGAACAGGGCCTGGTGGCCGTCGGGGTAGGCGAAGGCGAGGCCGGAGACCTCCAGAGAAGCAGTCACAGTACCCATCCCAGCAGACAGACGACGAGGGCGGCGCAGGGGAGGGTGAGGGCGTGCCGCCACTGCGCGCGGTCCGCGGTCACCTCGTCGATGACCGGCATCGCGCCGGCGTATCCCCGGCTCACCATGGCCAGGTGGACGCGCTCCCCGCGCTCGTAGGAGCGGATGAACAGCGCGCCGGCGGACTTGGCGAGCACGCCCCAGTGCCGCACGCCCCGTGCCTCGAAGCCGCGCGACTCGCGGGCGATCCGCATCCGGCGCATCTCGTCGGTGATGACGTCGCCGTAGCGGATCATGAAGGAGGCGATCTGCACGAGCAGCGGTGGCAGCCGCAGCCGCTGGAGGCCGAGCAGCAGTTCGCGCAGCTCGGTGGTGGCGGCCAGCAGCACGGAGGCGGCGACGCCGAGGGTTCCCTTGGCGAGCACGTTCCAGGCGCCCCACAGCCCGTTCACGCTGAGCGAGAGCCCGAGGACGTGCACCCGTTCGCCCTCCGCGACGAACGGCATGAGCACCGCGAACGCGACGAAGGGCACCTCGATCAGCAGCCGTCCGAGCAGGAAACGGGCGGGCACGCGCGCGTGGCGGGCGACGGCGGCGAGCAGCACGGCGTACACCGCGAACGCCCACATCGCCTCGCGCGGGGTCGACACCACGACCACGACGAACAGGAAGGTGGCGGCGAGCTTGGTGTGCGGCGGCAGGGCGTGCACGGGGGAGTGCCCGTGCCGGTAGAGCTTGTGCGCGTGTCCGGCGCCCATCTCAGACGGCCGTGTTCACGGGGGAGACGTCGTCGGTGCGGCGCCTGCGCACGGCCCAGAACACCGCGGTGCCCGCGACGATCGTGACGCCGACGCCGATGACGCCCGCGAGGCCGCCGGAGAGCCGGGCGTCCTTGACGTCCTTCACGCCGTAGTCGGCGAGCGGCGAGTCGGACGCGGCGTGCTTCTCCGCCTTCTTGTCGATGCCCTTGTCGTGCGCGACCTTCTCCAGGCCGTCGGGGCTGGCGGAGGCGTAGAAGCTGACGAAGCCGGCGAGGACCAGGGAGGTGACCAGGCCGGTCACCCACAGCGTGCGCCGCGAGGTGCGCGCCGCCACGGGCGCGGTGGGAGCCGGTGCGTCCACCAGTACGCCGTCGACGCGCAGCCGGAGCCGCTGGTGCAGGCCGCGCGCGCCGTGCACGAGGTCGGGCCGTACGGCGATGACGGCGCCGACGGTGAGCGCGGTGATGACGGCCTCCCCGACGCCGATCAGCACGTGGACGCCGATCATGGCGGTGGCGACCTTGCCGAGGGAGACGTCGGTGGTGCCGCCGACCGCGTAGATCAGGGTGAAGGCGACCGCGGCGGCCGGCACGGACACCAGCGCGGCGACGAAGGAGGCGACCGTCACCGAGCGCCGCTTGCGGGGCAGCACGGCGAGCAGGCCGCGGAAGACGGCGTAGGACACGACGGTGGTGACGATCGCCATGTCGGTGATGTTGACGCCGAGCGCGGTCAGCCCGCCGTCGGCGAACAGCACGCCCTGCATGAGCAGGACCACCGACACGCACAGCACGGCGGTGTAGGGGCCGACGAGTATCGCGGCCAGGGCACCGCCGAGCAGATGGCCGCTGGTGCCGCCGGCGACCGGGAAGTTGAGCATCTGTACGGCGAAGATGAACGCCGCCACGAGACCGGCGAGCGGTGCCGTGCGCTCGTCGAGTTCGCGGCGGGCGCCGCGCAGGCTGACCGCGAGGGCGCCGGCGGCGACCACTGCGGTGACCGCGGAGGTGGGGGCGTCGATGAATCCGTCAGGTACGTGCACCGTACGATTTTAGGCCCTTGTTGCGAATGCTTTGCAAGAGAGACGCGGTCTCGCTTCTCACCAGGGCGGAAGCCGCGAAGTGTGCGATTCTGGATAGAAAGCGGATGCACAGCTTTCGCATACGTCACGATGCGTGAGAGGGCGGTCCGATGTCGGTAGTCGAACAGTACGCGCGCGCTCATATCGTCACGGACGAGGAGGAGCCGGGGTCCGTACCCGTCACGCTGCGCTACGACCCCGACAGCGACCCCCGTTCCGTCCGCGTCGGCCTCCCCGGACCGCACGAGTGGACCTTCGCCCGCGCCCTCCTCGAACGGGGGCTGCGGACACCGGCCGAGAGCGGCGACGTCCGGGTCTGGCCCTGCGGACGCGTCCAGGCCATCGTCGAGTTCCACACCGACCACGGCGTCGAGGTGGTGCAGTTCGAGTCGAAGACCCTGATCAGGTTCCTGAACCGGACGTACACCGCCGTGCCGGTACGGGTCTGACGGGACCCGCTCAGCCGCCCGCGCGCAGCAGCGCCGCCACGATCGGGCCGGCCGTGTCGCCGCCGTGGCCGCCCGCCTGGACCACGCCCGCGGCGGCCAGGTCGCCCCGGTAGGCGGTGAACCAGCCGTTCGGCTTCTTCTGCCCGTCGACCTCCGCGGAGCCGGTCTTCGCGCCGTAGTCCGGGCCGAGCCCCGACATGGCCTCGGCGGCGGTGCCGGAGGCGGCCGTGTACCGCATCAGCTCGCGCAGCTGGGACAGGGTCCGCGCCGGCAGCCGCCGCGTCGCCCTGGCCAGGGTGCGGTGGTCCACCGCCGGGGAGACCAGGTAGGGCTGGTGGAAGGCGCCCGACCGGACCGTGGCGGCGACCGACGCCATGTTCAACGGGTTCATGCGCACCCCGCCCTGCCCGATCAGCGAGGCCGCCATCTGGGCCGCCGACTGCACCGGCACCGAGCCGTCGAAGGTGGGCACGCCGATCGCCCAGTTGTTCATGGACAGGCCGAAGACCTGCTGGGCCTGCCGGGTCAGGTCGCCGTCCTTCAGCTTCTTGGCCTGGCTGATGAAGGCGGTGTTGCAGGAGCGGGCGAAGCTCGCCTTGAACGTGCCGCCCTTGATCTCGAAGTCGTCGTCGTTGTGGAACTTCCAGCCGCCGTAGGTGACCGTCTTCGGGCAGGGGTGCGTGCGGTCCGCGGCCGCCAGGCCCTTGTCGATCAGCAGCGACGAGGTGATGATCTTCATCGTGGAGCCGGGCGCGAGGGAGCCCTGGAAAGCGGTGTTGAAGCCGTGGCCGCTGTTGGCGACCGCGAGGATCTCACCGGTCGAGGGCCGCAGGACGACCACCGAGGCACGCGGTCGCCGGGCCACCTGCCGCTCGGCCGCCGCCTGGAGCGCCGGACTGAGCGTCGTCCGCACCGTGCCCGGGGTGCCCTCGCTCAGCTCCGCCAGCGTCTTGTCGGACAGCTTGGCCGCCCTGGACGCCTTGCCGCGCACCACGCGCAGCTCGACGCCCGCGGTGCCGCCCGCCTTCTTGCCGTACTTCTCCCGCAGCCCGTCCAGCACCGTGCCCAGCGAGGGGTACCGGGCGGCCGTCACCGCGCCGCCGTCGCGGTCCAGCGCCTTGACCGGCGGGGTGCCGGACGCCCCGGTGACGAGCGTGTCGCCGTCCCGCAGGTCCGGGTGGACCACCGAGGCGTGCCAGTCGACCAGCGGCCTGCCGTCGCTCGCCCGGCGGACGACGGTGAGCGAACTGCCGTACGCCAGCGGCCTGCTCTGATGCCGGTAGGCCACGGTCGCCCTGACGGCGAACGGCACCGCGGCGCCCTTCGCCCGGCCCGGAGTGAGCGTGAGGTCCGTCAGGTGGGCGTCCTTGGTGTAGCCGGTGAGCAGCCGGGCCGCGGCGGTCGGGTCGTCGGTCGCGGCGGCCGCCTCCGGGACCCGGCCCCGCTGCCAGGCGGTGAGGAAACGGGTGGAGGCCGAGCGGACCTCGGCGGCGGTGAGCGGACCGGTCCGTACGGCCCTGTGCCCGGCCGCGGCGGGCCGCTCCTCGGCCGAGGCCCCGCCGCCGTAGAGCGCGTAGACCCCGAACCCGGCGCCGCCGACCACCACGGCGATCATCCCGCCGAGCACCGCCGGACGGGTCCTGCGCCGCTCGGCGACACGCCTTCTCCTGCCCACGGCCCCTGTTCCTCCACATCCGCACCGGGCTGCGCACAGCCCTCACCCGCCCCGACGACGGAATTCACCTTAGAGTCCCCGTTTTCGCGGAAGTCATCAGCGGGTGTTCCGTAGCACGCTTGCGACAATCGGACCGGCCGCGTCGATGCCGTGGCCGCCGTCCTCGACCATCGCCGCCGCGGCCACGTCGTCGCGGTAGCCGGTGAACCAGCTGTCCGACCTGGCCTCCCCGTCGACCTCCGCCGAACCCGTCTTCGCGCCCACGTTCCCGCTGATCCCGGCCATCACGCCCGCCGCGGTGCCGCTGCGCGCGGTGCGGTTCATCATGGCGCGCAGCTGGGCGACCGTGCCCGGCGCCAGCCCGCGCGCGCGTGCCGGCGTACGGCCGTCCAGGGCGAGCGGGACCAGCACCGGCTGCCGGAAGGCGCCGGTCATCGCGGTCGCCGTCACGGAGGCCATGTTCAGCGGGCTCATCTGCACCTGCCCCTGGCCGATCAGCCCGGCCGCCTTGTCGGAACCGCCGGCGGCGGGCACCCGGCCGTCGAAGGACGGCACCCCGATCCGCCAGTTGTCCCGCCCGAGCCCGAACCGCTCCTCGGCCTCCCGGGTGAGGGTGTCCGGCTGCACCTCGTCCGCGAACTTCACGAACGCGGTGTTGCAGGAGCGGGCGAAGCTGTCGGAGAGGGTGGCGTGGTCGTCCGGTGCCAGGCCCCGCAGGTTGTGGAAGGTCTGGCTCATCGAGACGGCGGACGGCGGGCAGGGCGCCGGGCCGTTCGCGGTGGTCCGGCCGGTGTCGATGAGGGCCGCCGCGCTGATGATCTTCATGGTGGAGCCGGGCGCGCGCTCGCCGAGCAGGGCCGCGTCGAAGCCGTCGTTGCGGTGGTCGGCGACGGCCAGTATCTCGCCGGTGCTCGCCCGGACGGCCACCACGGAGGCGTCCGGGTACCGGCCCACGGCGGTCTCGGCCGCCGCCTGCGCCTTCCCGCTGAACGTCGTACGCAGCCTGCCCGGCCTGCCCTTGACCAGGGTGAGCAGCGGTGTGTCGGCCGGCGTGGAGCCGTCCGCGCCGGAGTGCCGGACGGCCAGCTCCACGCCGGCCCGGCCGCCCGCCCTGTCGCCGTACCGCTTGCGCAGCTCGTCCAGGACGGGGCTGAGGGAGGGATACTCCTGCTTCGTCAGCACGCGGCCGTCCCGGTCCACGGCCTGGATCGGCGGGGCCGCCGACTCGCCGGTCACGAGGGTGTCCCCCTTGCCCAGCCGCGGATGCACCACGGACGGCAGCCAGTCGACCAGTGGGCGGTGCGAGGTCTGCCCGCGGACGACGGTGAGCCTGCCGCGGTAGGAGAGCGGTCGTGACGTGCCGTGGTACGACACCTTCGCCGTGACGGTGAAGGGCACGGTCCGGCCGGTGGCCGTGCCGGGGGTGACGCGCACCGCGGTGATGTGGGCGTCGGCGCGGTAGGCCGTCAGCAGCTGCCGGGCCGCCTCCGGGAAGTTGGTGTACGAGGCGGCGGTCGCGGCGTCGCCCTTCTGCCAGGCGGCGAGGAACCGCGCCGACGCCTCCCTGACCTCGGCGGCGTCGGGCGGCCCGGTCCTGACCGCCGGGCCGCTGCCGCCGCCGTCGCCGTCGAGGGCGCTCAGCAGGTTGTAGGCGCCGTAACCGCCGCCGCCCAGCACCACCGCGCACACGCCGCCTATGACCCCGGCCCTGACTCCCCTGCGCATCGCGCGCTCCTCCCCGTGCCCCCGTCGTGCCCTGACGCGTCCAGTTCTGAACGCGTTCAAAAACAGGTTGCCGCAGGCACTCTAAGCGCCGGGGAAGCCGCGGCGACGAATCTTGTCGAAACCGTGACTCAGACCCAGGTGTCCAGCCACATCCGGGAGCGCCAGGAGTCGAGGGGGATCGCGGTGCCCGTGTACAGGGGCCAGAAGTAGATGAAGTTCCAGGTGATCAGCAGGACCAGTACGCCCGCCGCCGACGCGCCGATCACGCGGCGGGTGTCGGTCGAGCCCGGTGGGCCGATCAGCGCGCCGGTCATCATGGCCACCGCCAGGCAGAGGAAGGGCAGGAAGACGACCGCGTAGAAGAGGAAGATCGTCCGCTCCTGGTACATGAACCAGGGGAGGTAGCCCGCCGCGATGCCGCAGGCGATGGCGCCGGCCCGCCAGTCCCGGCGGAACGCCCACCGCCACAGGACGTAGACGAGCGCGAAGCAGGCCGCCCACCACAGCAGCGGCGTGCCGAGCGCGAGGACCTCGCGGGCGCACTTCTGGCCCGCGTCCACGGGACAGCCGTCGGCGCCGGGCGAGGGCGACTCGTAGAAGTACGACACCGGGCGGCCCAGCACGATCCAGCTCCACGGGTTGGACTGGTAGGTGTGGGGCTGCGACAGGTGCAGGTGGAACTCGTAGACCTCGTGCTCGTAGTGCCACAGGCTGCGCAGCCAGTCCGGCAGGAACGACCAGGTGCCGCCCTTGCCCGAGGTGGCCGCCCAGTTGCGGTAGTAGCCGCCGGTGCCGTCGGTCGCGGACAGGATCCAGCCCGTCCAGGAGGCCACGTAGACGACGAGCGCCACCGGGACCGTCGCCAGGAAGGCGAGACCGGTGTCGTACTTGAGGACGGCGGCGTACGGCCGGCGGGCGCCCGCGACCCTGCGGGTGCCGACGTCCCACAGGACGGTCATCACACAGAACGCGGCCAGCACGTACAACCCGTTCCACTTGGTGCCGGCGGCCAGGCCCAGCATCAGCCCGGCCCCCCAGCGCCAGGGCCGCAGGCCGAAGCGGAAGGTGTCGGCGACGTGCCCGTCCGGGCGGACCCGGCCGTCCGGGTCCACCGGCAGCGCGGCGGCCAGCCGCTCCCGGGCCCGGTCCCGGTCGACGACCAGGCAGCCGAAGGCGGCCACCACGAAGAACATCAGCACCCCGTCGAGCAGCGAGGTCCGGCTCATCACGAAGTGCAGCCCGTCCACCGCCATCAGCGCGCCCGCGAGGCAGCCGAGGAACGTGGACCGGAACATCCGGCGCCCGATCCGGCACAGCAGCAGCACGCTCAGCGTCCCCAGCAGCGCCGTCATGAACCGCCAGCCGAACGGGTCGAACCCGAACACCAGCTCGCCCAGCCCGATGACGTACTTGCCGACCGGCGGGTGCACGACGTACGCCGGGTCCGTCGGGATGCGGATCCCGTCGTGCCGGCGCAGCACCAGGTCGTTGGCGGCCTTGCCGTACTTGTCCCAGCTGACCTCGAAACCGCGGTGGACGATCGCCCACGCGTCCTTGGCGTAGTACGTCTCGTCGAATATCACCTGGTCCGGCCGGCCCAGGTGCCAGAACCGCGTCAGGCCCGCCATCAGCGTCACCAGCAGCGGCCCGGCCCAGCCCGACCAGCGGGTGATCCGGTCGGCCAGGACCGGCGGCACCCCGAACACCCGCCACAGCCGGGGGCTCGGCTCGGCGTACGGCGGCACCAGCCGGTCGCGTACGTCGCCCGTGGGCGCGTCCGCGGGCGGCGCGTACCCGAAGCGGCGCAGCCGCTGCTGCCACGACGGCCGCCGGTCGTGCGGCGCCTGCCCCTGCCGGAGGTCCATGGAGGACGCGGTACTGGTCACCGCGCCATCGTAGGGAACGGCGCTGTGCGAGTCCCGCGCAAGCGCGGTACCGGTCGGGACACGGCCGTGGCCCCCCGGCCGACGGGCGGCCGGAGCCGGCCCCGGAACTCCTGGGAGGATGGGGGCGTGACTGGAACCCTTGTCCTCGCAGGTACCCCCATCGGCGACGTCGCGGACGCGCCGCCCCGGCTCGCCGCGGAACTGGCCGGCGCCGACGTCGTCGCCGCCGAGGACACCCGGCGGCTGCGCCGGCTCACGCAGGCGCTGGGCGTCACGACGAAGGGCCGCGTCGTCTCCTACTTCGAGGGCAACGAGTCCGCCCGCACACCGGAGCTGGTCGAGGAACTGCTCGGCGGGGCGCGCGTGCTGCTGGTGACCGACGCCGGCATGCCGTCGGTGTCCGACCCCGGGTACCGGCTGGTCGCCGCCGCCGTCGAACGGGACGTCCGGGTCACCGCCGTGCCCGGCCCGTCCGCCGTGCTCACCGCGCTCGCCCTGTCCGGGCTGCCCGTCGACCGGTTCTGCTTCGAGGGGTTCCTGCCGCGCAAGGCGGGCGAGCGGCTCTCCCGGCTGCGCGAGGTGGCGGCCGAACGGCGGACCCTGGTCTACTTCGAGGCCCCGCACCGGCTCGACGACACCCTCGCCGCCATGGCCGAGGTCTTCGGCGCCGGCCGGCGCGCCGCCGTCTGCCGGGAGCTGACCAAGACGTACGAGGAGGTGCGGCGCGGTCCGCTGGAGGAGCTGGCGCGGTGGGCCGCGGAGGGGGTGCGCGGCGAGATCACCGTCGTCGTCGAGGGCGCCCCGGACACCGGGCCCGAGGAGGTCGGCCCCGAGGAGCTGGTCCGCCGGGTCCGGGACCGCGAGGAGGCGGGCGAGCGCCGCAAGGAGGCCATCGCGGCCGTCGCGGCGGAGGCGGGACTGGCCAAGCGGGTGGTGTTCGACGCCGTGGTCGCCGCGAAGCGCGCCGGTGAATGAGCCTGTCCGCGCACTTCACGCCCCATAGGACGGCAAAGGGCTGACGAGCCAGGCAAAGCCCACGCGTCCCATTCGCGGTGCTTGGGCAAGCCCGGTCCAAATCGGCTCCAACACTCGGCAGACCCCATGCGTTCCGGCCGCCGGCGCAGTCCACTGGTGCCAAGGACGCACCCGTCCACAAGGGAGCTGGCATGAGTGAGAACGCAGGGCAGACCGGCCTCCACGGCACCGCCACGGCGGTCGTTCACGAGTCGTACTCGTTCGCCTGCATGCGCTGCGGGCACGGCTGGGAACAGTCGTACGAGATAGAGCACCACACGGACGCGCAGGGGGAGAAGTTCGTGCGGTACGTGGCCGACGGCCGGATCGTGCCGTCGCCGCTGAGCCGGCCGGGCTGCCAGAACTGCGACGGCCACGTCGTACGGATCATGCGCGCCGGCCAGGTCTCCTCGGTGCGCAGCGCGGCCGAGCGCGGGCACCACCCGGTGCCGCAGGCCGGACCCGCCGAGGCGCCGCAGGTCCCCGGGCAGGGCGGACCGGCCGGGCAGCCGCCCGAGCCGCACCACTGGCACCTGTCCGACCTCCTGCACCCGTTCCAGCGCCGGGCGAGCTGACCGGAGCACCGGACCGCCCGGGGCCGCCCCTTTCGTAGGATCGGGGCATGCCTTCGAACACCGGCCGCGGCCCCACGGACGACCGCAACGCGGCACCACCCCTCCCGGCACCGCTCCAGGTGCCCGTCGCCGACTCGCACACCCACCTCGACATGCAGTCCGGCACCGTCGAGGAGGCGCTGGCGAAGGCCGCGTCGGTGGGCGTCACGACGGTCGTCCAGGTCGGCTGCGACATCGAGGGCTCGCGCTGGGCCGCCGAGACCGCGGCGGCGTTCGACGCCGTCCACGCCACCGTCGCCCTCCACCCCAACGAGGCGCCGCGCATCGTCCACGGCGACCCCGACGGCTGGTCCCGGCAGGGCGCCCGCACCCCGGGCGGTGACGCGGCGCTGGACGAGGCCCTCGCCGAGATCGACCGGCTCGCCGGGCTGCCCCAGGTCAAGGGCGTCGGCGAGACCGGCCTGGACCACTTCCGCACCGGGGCGGAGGGCAGGGCCGCGCAGGAGCGGTCGTTCCGCGCCCACATCGAGATCGCCAAGCGGCACGGCAAGGCGCTGGTCATCCACGACCGCGACGCCCACGCCGACGTCCTGCGCGTCCTGAAGGAGGAGGGCGCCCCCGACCGCACCGTCTTCCACTGCTACTCCGGCGACGCCGAGATGGCAGCCGTCTGCGCCCGCGAGGGCTACTACATGTCCTTCGCCGGCAACGTCACCTTCAAGAACGCCCAGCACCTGCGGGACGCGCTCGCCGTCGCCCCGCAGGAGCTGGTCCTCGTGGAGACCGACGCGCCGTTCCTGACCCCGGCGCCGTACCGCGGACGGCCCAACGCGCCGTACCTCGTCCCGGTCACGGTCCGCGCGATGGCCGCCGTGCGCGGCACCGACGAGGACACGCTGGCGGCGGCCCTGGCCGCGAACACCGCCCGCGCCTTCGGTTACTGAACCACTCACGGCCGCGACCCTGTGTAGTCGTGCCGCTTTGGAGAGTGACCGGCGCTCCGCTAGGTTCTGGGGGCCCGATCCGGACCCCCGTGGCCCTCTGGAGCGTGTCGGCGTGAGCAGATCGCAGTACGAGACCCGAGAGACGTACGGCTCCCGCGGCGCGCCGCCCGGTGCGCCGGACGGCGCGTGGCCCGGTCTGCACGACGCGGAGACGGTGGCGTACGGGGTCGCGGTGCGCGGGCCGGCGGACGACGACACCTACCGGCCGGCGTACGAGGCGCGGACGGTCCCGGCCCCCGCGTCACCGGTGTCGCCCCTCGCGTCATCGGCGTCGCTCGGGTCACCCGGCCGGTCACCCGCGCCGGTCCGCACGCCCACGCTCGCGGCGATCCCCAGCCCGACCCCCACCCCCACGCTCGTGGCGGCGCCCGCTTGGGACCCCGGCACGCGCGCCGGTACGGACGGGCGGGCCGCGCGCCGGCGCCGGGCCCGCCGCGCCGAGCGCCCCGACTCCGCCGTGCGCCGCCTGCTGCCCCAGGCACTGGTCGTCGCCTTCCTGGCCGGCGGCACCACCGCCTTCGTCGCCGAGGACAAGACCGTCGACCTGACCGTCGACGGCCGGCCGCGCACCCTGCACACCTTCGCCGACGACGTGGGCGAACTCCTGGCCGAGGAGGGGGTGCGCGTGGGCACGCACGACATGATCGCGCCGGCCCCCGGCACGGCCCTGCACAGCGGCGACGAGGTCGCGGTGCGCTACGGCCGCCCGGTCCGGCTCACCCTGGACGGCCGGCGGCGCGAGGTGTGGACGACCGCCGACACGGTGGAGGGCGCGCTGGCCGAGCTGGGGGTCCGCGCCGACGGCGCGTACCTGTCCGCCTCCCGCTCCCGGCCCATCGGACGCACCGGGCTCGCGCTCGACGTGCGCACCGAGCGCGCCTTCACCGTCCTCGCCGACGGCCGGGCCCGGACCGTCCGCACCAACGCGGCCACCGTCCGCGAAGCGGTCGAGGAGGCCGGGATCACGCTGCGCGGCCAGGACACCGTCTCCGTCCCGCCGGACAGCTTCCCGCGCGACGGGCAGACGGTGACCGTGCTGCGGATCAGCGGCGTCCGAGAGGTCCGCGAGGAACAGATCCCCTACGGGGTCCGGCGCGTCGAGGACCCCACCCTGTTCCGGGGCACCGAGGTCGTCGCCCGGCCCGGGCAGCCCGGCCTGCGCCGGACCACCTACCTGCTGCGCACCGTCAACGGCGTCCGCGAGAAGCCGCGCCTGGAGCGGACCGAGCTGGTGCGCGGGCCGCGCCGGCAGGTGGTGCGGGTGGGCACCAGAGCGCGGCCCACCGCGGTGGAGGGCGCCGACGGGCTGAACTGGCGCGGCCTCGCCGCCTGCGAGTCCGGCGGCCGGCCGCAGGCGGTCGACGCCTCGGGCACGTACGGCGGGCTGTACCAGTTCGACACCCGCACCTGGCACAGCCTCGGCGGCAGCGGACGCCCGCAGGACGCGCCGGCGGAGGAGCAGACGTACCGCGCCAAGAAGCTGTACCTGAGCCGTGGCGCGGCCCCCTGGCCGCACTGCGGAGCCCGCCTGCACACGTAGGGCCTCTCGTTCGGATCATGCCGGGCTCGCTGGGGGAGACCCCGGGCCCCCGGGGCGGCAGGCACCGGTGGGCGCGGGCGGCTGGTGAGAGGGCCGGTGGCGTCCCCGTACCCTTGTCCCGTGAGCAGCCCCCTCCCCGACGCCCTCCTCGGCCCGGCCGACATCCGTGAACTCGCCGCAGCACTCGGTGTCCGTCCCACCAAGCAGCGCGGCCAGAACTTCGTGATCGACGCCAACACGG
Organism: Streptomyces sp. NPDC100445; assembly: GCF_044759735.1. NCBI lineage: Bacteria > Bacillati > Actinomycetota > Actinomycetes > Kitasatosporales > Streptomycetaceae > Streptomyces > Streptomyces sp. NPDC100445. The sequence continues at coordinate 337,643 of NZ_JBIVZV010000005.1, forward strand.
TCCGCCGGATCGTGCGGACCGCCGGCGTCCGCCCCGACGACGTGGTCGTCGAGGTCGGCCCGGGACTCGGCTCCCTCACCCTCGCCCTGCTGGAGGTCGCGGACCGGGTCACCGCCGTCGAGATCGACGACGTGCTGGCCGCCGCGCTCCCCGCGACCATCGCCGCCCGCATGCCGGAACGCGCCGACCGGTTCGCCCTGGTCCACTCCGACGCCATGCACGTCACCGGGTTGCCCGGCCCCGCGCCGACGGCCCTGGTGGCGAACCTGCCCTACAACGTCGCCGTCCCCGTGCTGCTGCACATGCTCGACACCTTCCCGAGCATCGAGCGGACCCTGGTCATGGTCCAGTCCGAGGTCGCCGACCGGCTCGCCGCCGTGCCCGGCAACAAGGTGTACGGCGTGCCGTCGGTGAAGGCCAACTGGTACGCCGAGGTGAAGCGGGCCGGCGCCATCGGACGGAACGTGTTCTGGCCCGCGCCGAACGTGGACAGCGGCCTGGTCTCCCTCGTCCGGCGGACCGAGCCGGTCCGTACCACCGCCGCCAAGGACCAGGTCTTCCGGGTGATCGACGCGGCCTTCGCCCAGCGCCGCAAGACGCTGCGGGCGGCGCTCGCCGGCTGGGCCGGTTCCGCGGCGGCGGCCGAGGCGGCCCTGGTCGCGGCCGGGGTCTCCCCGCAGGCCCGCGGCGAGGCCCTGACCGTCGAGGAGTTCGCCCGCATCGCCGAGCACCACGGCGCCGGGGACGACGCCCGGCGCGCCGGGTAGCTCCGGCCGGTCCGGCCGGCTCCGGGGCCGGAGCCGGCGGCGCGCGGCGGCGACCACCGGCACCGTCCGGTGACCCGGCACCGGAGGCCCCCTTCCGCGACACCCGGCGGCCCCGCCGCCCCACCGCCCGTACAGCCCGCCCCCCAAGGAGCCCGGTCAGCAGTGAGCGTCACGGTCCGTGTCCCCGCCAAGGTCAACGTCCAGCTCGCGGTGGGCGCCGCCCGCCCCGACGGGTTCCACGACCTCGCCAACGTCTTCCTCGCCGTCGGCCTGTACGACGAGGTCACCGTCGCCCCGGCCGACGAGCTGCGCGTCACCTGCGCCGGCCCCGACGCCGGCCAGGTGCCGCTGGACCGCACCAACCTCGCCGCGCGCGCGGCCCTCGCCCTCGCCGGACGCCGGGGCATCGAACCCGCCGTGCACCTCCACATCGCCAAGGACATCCCGGTGGCCGGCGGCATGGCGGGCGGCAGCGCGGACGGCGCGGGCGCGCTGCTCGCCTGCGACGCCCTGTGGGGCACCGGCGCCTCCCGCGCCGAACTCCTCGAAATCTGCGCCGAACTCGGCAGCGACGTGCCGTTCAGCCTCGTCGGCGGCGCCGCCCTCGGCGTCGGACGCGGCGAGCGGCTGACCGAGCTGGAGACGGGCGGCACCTTCCACTGGGTGTTCGCGATGGCCGGGCGGGGCCTGTCCACGCCGGCGGTCTTCCGCGAGTTCGACCGGCTGGCGCACGGCCGGGACATCCCCGCGCCGGTCGCCTCCCCGGACCTCCTGCGCGCCCTCGCCGACGGCGACCCGGAAGCGCTGGCGGCGGCCGTGTCCAACGACCTCCAGCCCGCAGCCCTGTCCCTGTTCCCCGAACTCGCCGACACCCTGGACACCGGCCGCGCGGCGGGCGCCCTCACCGCCCTGGTCTCGGGATCCGGGCCGACCACCGCCTTCCTGGCGCGTGACACCGGGTCGGCGGAGCGGATCGCGCGAGCCCTGCGCGCGTCGGGCACGTGCCGGTCGGTACGGACGGCGGCGGGGCCGGTGCCGGGGGCGACCGTCCTCTGACAGCGGCCCGAAGACCGTCCCGCGCACCCCGCGCCCACCCCAAGAAGGCCTACGCTAGAAGGCTGACCGACCCCCGCGCACAGGAGTGAAATGGCCGTCAACCTGGTCAATGTCGAGAACGTCAGCAAGGTGTACGGCACCCGTGCCCTGCTGGACGGCGTCTCGCTCGGTGTGTCGGAGGGGGACCGCATCGGGGTCGTCGGACGCAACGGCGACGGCAAGACCACCCTCATCCGGATGCTCGCCAAGCTGGAGGACGCCGACACCGGGCGGGTCACCCACTCCGGCGGGCTGCGCCTCGGCGTGCTCACCCAGCACGACTCCCTCGATCCCGCCGCCACCGTCCGCCACGAGGTCATCGGCGACCTGGCCGACCACGAGTGGGCCGGCGACGCCAAGGTCAGGGACGTGCTGACCGGACTGTTCGGCGGGCTCGACCTGCCCGGGTTCCCCAAGGGTCTGGACACCGTGATCGGCCCGCTCTCCGGTGGCGAACGGCGCCGGATCGCGCTCGCCAAGCTGCTCATCGAGGAACAGGACCTGGTCGTCCTCGACGAGCCCACCAACCACCTCGACGTCGAGGGCATCGCCTGGCTCGCCGAGCACCTGCGCAACCGGCGTTCGGCGCTGGTCTGCGTGACCCACGACCGGTGGTTCCTGGACCAGGTCTGCACCCGCATGTGGGACGTGCAGCGCGGTGACGTGTACGAGTACGAGGGCGGCTACTCCGACTACGTCTTCGCGCGCGCGGAGCGCGAGCGGATCGCCGCGACCGAGGAGACCAAGCGGCAGAACCTGGTCCGCAAGGAGCTGGCCTGGCTGCGGCGCGGCGCGCCCGCGCGGACGTCCAAGCCCCGCTTCCGCGTCGAGGCCGCCAACGAGCTGATCGCGGACGTGCCCCCGCCCCGGGACAGCAGCGAGCTGATGAAGTTCGCCTCCTCCCGGCTCGGCAGGACCGTCTTCGACCTCGAGGACGTCACCGTGCAGGCCGGTCCCAAGGTGCTGCTCAAGCACGTCACGTGGCAGCTCGGCCCGGGCGACCGCGTCGGCCTCGTGGGCGTCAACGGCGCCGGCAAGACCTCCCTGCTGCGCGCGATGGCGACGGCGGCCCGCACGGAGGGCGAGACGCAGCCGGCCGGCGGCCGTGTCGCCGTCGGCCGGACCGTCAAGCTGGCCTACCTCTCCCAGGAGGTCTCCGAACTCGACCCCGCCCTGCGGGTGCTGGAAGCGGTGCAGCAGGTCCGCGAGCGCGTCGACCTCGGCAAGGGCCGCGAGATGACCGCCGGCCAGCTGTGCGAGACGTTCGGCTTCAACAAGGAGAAGCAGTGGACCCCGGTCGGGGACCTCTCCGGCGGTGAGCGCCGCCGGCTCCAGCTGCTGCGGCTCCTCATGGACGAGCCCAACGTCCTCTTCCTGGACGAGCCCACCAACGACCTCGACATCGAGACCCTCACCCAGCTCGAGGACGTCCTCGACGGCTGGCCCGGCTCCATGATCGTCATCTCCCACGACCGGTTCTTCGTGGAGCGCACCACGGACCGGGTGTTCGCCCTCCTCGGCGACGGCGCCCTGCGGATGCTGCCCCGGGGCATCGACGAGTACCTGGAGCGGCGCCGGCGCATGGAGGAGACGGTCGCCGCGCAGACCGCCACCGCGGCGCCCAAGCCGGCCACCACGGAGCGCAGCGCCGCCGACCAGCGCGCCGCGAAGAAGGAACTCCAGAAGATCGAGCGCCAGTTGGACAAGATCTCCGAGAAGGAGTCCACGCTGCACGCCCAGATCGCCGACAACGCCACCGACTTCGCGAAGGTGGCCGAACTCGACACCCGGCTGCGGGACCTCGCCGGGGAGCGCGAGGAACTGGAGCTGCGCTGGCTGGAACTGGCGGAGGACGCGTAACGCGGACGTCGGCGCACGCCCGGCGTGAAGAGGGCGTGAAGGCGCATAACGACGGCATCACGGGCCGGTTCTCCCTTGGGAACAGCGGAGGGCACGGGCCCGTGCGCCGTCGGTACCGGGTGATAGAAAGAGCCGTCCGAGAACCGACTTCAGTACGACCTTGGGTGCCTCGCGAACCTCAGGGCGTGGCTAAAAATCAGTGAACCAGGGGGAAGAGCGCTGATGACTCAGCCGCCCGACCAGCCGCCGCAGGGCGGGTTCGGAGCACCGCAGGATCAGCCGCCGCAGTCCGGCGGCTTCGGCCCGCCGCGGACCCCGCCGGCCGAGCACATTCCCGACGCCCCGCAGACCCGGTCCGCTCCCGACGCCCCGGACACCCCGCCCGCGCAGAGCGCCCCCGACGACCCCCGGACTCCGGGTGGGTCCGGTGCCGCGCAGGGGCAGGCGCCGCGGTCCGGCGGCTTCGGGCCGCCGGGGACGCCGCCCACGCAGAGCGCTCCCGAAGCGCCTCGGACGCCGCCCGCGCCGCCGGCCCCGGGTGGGTTCGGCGCCCCGCAAGCCCCGGCCCCGCAGGCCCAGGGTGATTTCGGTGCCCCTCAAGTCCCGGCCCCGCAGGGCGGGTTCGGGGCTCCGCCGCCGCCCGCCGGGCCCCCGCCGCAGCCCCAGCCGGGCTACGGCTACCCCCAGCAGCCGGGCCCGTACGCCGGCGCCCCCGGCCCCTACGGCTACCCGCAGCCCCCGCAGCAGCCGGGTCCGTACGCCGGTCCGCAGCCGGGCTACGGCCACCCGCAGCAGCCCCCGTACCCCGGCGCGCCCGGCGGCCCCTTCCCGGGCGGTCCGGGCAAGTCGGCGTCGCGGAAGAAGCCGGCGCTCATCGTCGGCGCGGCGGTCGCGGCGCTGCTCGTCATCGGCGGCACGGTGTACGCGGTCACCTCCGGCGGCGACGGCGACGGCGACCACGGACCGAAGAAGCCCGTGGCGCAGGGCAGCGACGACCCGAAGCGGTCCGCCTCGGCCACGCCGACCGCGTCCGCCGGCGGGGACGACCCGGAGAACCTCAACGAGGGCCGGCAGACCGGCGACGCGCGGGTGCTCTGGTACAAGCAGGCCCCGGACGCCCCCGCCTCGGGCGCCGACGCGCCCGGCCTGTGGGTCAGCGGCGACACGGTCGTGAAGGCGGCCTACAAGCAGGTCTTCGCCTTCGGCACGCAGGACGGCGGGACGGCCTGGGGGCCGATCGCCTTCCCGCAGAAGATCTGCGCGGTCACCACGCAGAAGTCGGCCGACGACAAGGTCGTCGTCGCCTACATGAGCGGCGCCAGCGACCGGGCCAAGTGCAACCAGCTCCAGCAGATCGACCTCGCCACCGGCAAGAAGGGTTGGAGCACCGAGGTCGCCGACGGCGGCCTGTTCGACAGCTCGCTCAACGTCGAACTGAGCGTCAGCGGCCGGACGCTGATGGTGGGCCGCTCCCAGTCGGGCACGGCGTACGACATCGACAGCGGCAAGAAGCTGTACGACAAGAAGCGGTACGGCGAGGCCTGCTTCCCGGCCGCGTTCGCGGGCGGCACCGGACGGCTCGTCCAGGTGGCCTCCTGCGCGGTGGGCACCGCCGACGAGCACGAGGAGATCCAGGAACTCGACCCGGCATCCGGCAAGGTCCGCTGGACGCACCCGGTCAAGAAGGGCTGGGAGGTCTCCCGGGCGTACTCCGTCGACCCGCTCGTGGTCTACCTGACCAACCGGGAGAAGAAGGCCTGGAACATCTCCACCTTCACCAAGGACGGCGCGTTCCGTTCGGAGGTCAAGGTGGACGAGAAGTTCGCCCCCCGCTGCGGCTGGGCGATCCTCGAACGCGAACTCCAGGGCTGCCAGGGTGTCGTGGTCGACGCCGACACGCTCTACCTGCCCACGGACGCCACCACGAGCGCCAACGAGATCGTCGCGATCAGCCTCTCCGACGGCAAGGCGAAGTGGCGGGTCAAGTCCCCGGCGAACGAGCCGATGACCCCCGTGAAGATCGAGGACGGCAAGCTCGTCGCGTACGTGCGGCCGTCGTACGACGCGGGCGGTCAGGTGGTCTCGGTGCCCGTCACCGGCTCCTCCCACCCCGTGACCAGGCTGCTGCGGAACCCGCAGGGCGGCGCCGACGCCGAGAACTCCTTCTACGACGGTGTCGTCGACTGGTCCGGCGGGCGGCTCTTCGTCTCCTCGGGCCGGCTGTCCGGCAACGACGCCTCGAAAGAGAAGCTGATCATGACGTTCGGCAACTGAGCCCGGCGTCCGTTCCCGGCCCCTCTCCCGTCCCTCCGCCGCCCGCCGCCCGCCGCCCGCCGCCCGCCGAGCCGTCCGGCCGCCCGACCGTCCCCGAGGTACCCGCGTCATGAGTCAGCCGCCCCCGCCCCCCAACCAGCCGCCGCAGCCGCCGAACCAGCCCCCGCAGGCCCCGCCGCCCGGCTACGGCTACCCCCCGCCGGCGCCCCCGCAGCCCCCGGCCCAGCCCGGCTACGGCTACCCGCCGTACCCCGCCCAGCCCGGTTACGGCTACCCGGGCCCGCAGCAGAGCCCGTACGCCCAGCAGCCCCCCGCCCCCGGCGCTCCGCCGCACAACCCCTACGCCCAGCCCACGCAGCCGGGCTACGGCTACCCCGCCCAGCCCGGACACCCCGGCGGGCCGGGGACGGTGCCGATGCAGTCCCAGCCGGGCAAGGGCGGCGGACGGAACAACACCGCGCTGCTCATCGTCGTCGCGGCGGTCGTCGCCATCGCGCTGATCATCGGCGGTGGCGTCTGGTACGCGCGCTCCTCCGGCGACGACGGCAAGAAGCACGACACCGCCTCCTCCGGCGGCGGCACCGGGGGCAAGAACGGCGCCGGCACGTCCGGGGGCTCGGCCGGCGGTGGGGGCAAGGAGAAGGTGCCGGCCGACACGGCGTCCAAGGTCCTCTTCCAGGTCCCGATGCCGTCCACGGACGACACCATCGGCACCACGGGCTCCTGGCTGACCGACACCGTGTACGCCAAGAGCGGCATCGCCGAGATCGTCGGCCACGACCCGGCCAAGGGCACCGTGCTGTGGACGATCAAGCTGCCCGGGCCGGTCTGCGCGGCCAGCGGTCACGTCACCTCCGACGGGCTGACGGCGATCACGTTCCAGCCGAAGATGCCCACCAAGAACAAGACAGCGGGATGCAGCCAGGTCGCCGCGATCGACCTCGCCGCGGGCAAGAGGCTGTGGACCAAGTCGGTCAAGACCGGTGACTTCCCGATCACCTTCCAGAACGTGACGGTCGCCCAGCACACCGTCGCGGTCGGCAGCTCCGACGGCGGCGCCGCGTTCGACATCGGTACCGGCAAGGTCCTGTGGCAGCCCAAACCGGACGACACCTGCTACGACGCGGGCTACGGCGGCGGCACCCGGCTGGTCGCGGTCCGCAAGTGCGGCTCGTACGACAACCGGCAGCTGCACATCCAGACGGTCGACCCGAAGACCGGCAAGGTGATCTCCGAGTACAAGATGCCCGACGGCGTCGAGTACGCCTCCGTCGTCTCCACCGACCCGCTCGTGATCGCGGCCGACGTCGGCGACAGCGCGGGCGACGGCAGCGGCGTCTCGGACTACTTCTCCATCGACGCCAGGACCGGCGCGCTCCTCGCCCGCATCCCCGCGCCCGGTGACACGTACGGCGGCCACTGCGACGGCATCACCCGGATCGAGGGGTGCCGGCAGATCGTCGCCGGCCACGGCAGGCTGTACCTGCCGACCGAGGTCCACGACGGCACGGGCCAGTACAACAAGACCAACGAGATCGTCGCCTTCGACCTCACCACCGGCAAGCCCGCCCGCGGACGCGCCGAGGCCGGCGACGGCTACACGCTCTCCCCGCTGCGCATGGACGGCGACAACGTCCTCGCCTACATGGCGCCCCCGTGGGACAAGGGCGGCCAGATCGTCAGCGTCGACGGTGACTCGCTGAAGACCACCAAGCTGCTGGAGAACCCCGGGACGCGCAGCGTGCACCAGGGCGAGAGCGGCCTGCTGCCCGAGTACGCGGAGATCCTCTTCGGCAAGGGCCGCCTGTACATGTCGGCCGTCTTCGCCCACAAGACGAACCCGGCGTACGGCAAGGAGTACCTGCTGATGGCGTTCGGCACGGGCGGCTGATCCGGCGCGGACCCCGCCACCGCTGTCACCCGAATGAGTGACTTGCCGAGAAGTGCCCCAGATTTCATCGATCCGGGGCACTTCTCGGTGAGACGGGCAGCGCGACGTCGAACAAGCGTGTAGCTTCCGGGGGCATGAAAGGCGGGGGTGCCTTGGGGGTCTGGGGGGTTGCTCTATGGGAGTGCGGCTCGTGGTCGTCGACGACCACCGCCTGCTCGCGGAGGCGTTGGCGTCGGCACTGAAGCTGCGCGGGCACCGGGTGCTGGCCGCGGCGGCACCGGCCGCGGGCGCGGCCGACCTGGTGATCGCGCGGGCGCCGGAGGTGTGCCTGCTGGGTACGGCGGCGCCGGCCGAACCGGGGATCTTCGACCCGGTGGTGAAGATCAAGCGGGAGCGGCCGCAGATCGCGGTGCTGGTGCTGGGCCCGGTGCCCTCACCGCGCGGCATCGCGGCGGCCTTCGCCGCGGGGGCGTCGGGATACGTGCGGCACGACGAGCGGATCGAGGGCGTCGAGCGGGCCATCGGCAAGGCCCGGACCGGTGAGGCGGCGGTGGCCCCGCAACTGCTCCAGCAGGCCTTCGGCGAGCTGCTCAACCCGGCCGCGCAGCCCGACGACGAGGCGCAGCGGCTCATGGAGATGCTCACGCCGCGGGAGGTGGAGGTCCTTGTCAGGGTCGCCGACGGGGAGGACACCCGGCTGATCGCGGCGGGCATGGGCATCGCCCCGAGCACCGCCCGCACCCACGTCCAGCGGGTGCTGATGAAGCTCGGCGTCGGCTCCCGCCTGGAGGCAGCCGCCCTGGCAGCCCGCACCGGCCTACTGGCCCGAGCAACCCCCCAACACCCCCCGCACTAGCAACCCCGCCCGCCCCCCTCCGGGAGCCCCCACCAGGGACACGGCGACCGGCGCCCCCCCGCGGACCCCCTCCGGGCAAACCCCGCCAGGGGCGCGGGGAACGGCGCGACCAGCCCCCACTCACCCGCACCCGAACGCCCGACCCGGGGCCGCGCCGACAACCTCCTCCGGGCAAATCCCGTCAGGGGCGCGGGGAACGGCGCGACCAGCCCCCGCTCACCGGCACCCGAACGCGAACCGCCCGACCCGGGGCCGCGCCGACAACCCTCTCCGGGCGAACCCCGTCAGGGGCGCGGGGAACGGCGCGACCAGCCCCCCGCTCACCGGCACCCGAACCCGACCCCCCCCGACCCGGGGCCGCGCCGACAACCCCCTCCGGGCAAATCCCGTCAGGGGCGCGGGGAACGGCGCGACCAGCCCCCACCCCCCGCACCGGAAAACCCCGCTCAACTACCGCTTCTCTTCCGCCACCCCCTCCGGAGGAGCAGGCGGCGCCGTGGGGCGCAGCTTCAGCCAGCCCAGGAAGAAGATGCCCAGCAGCAGCATCCCGATCCCGGTCCACAGGTTGATGTTCACGCCCTCGGCCTTGTCGATCGCGGCCTGGGAGTCGGTGATCCCGGTGATCGTGACGATCACGCCGTACAGCACGAACAGGCCGCCGATGATGCGGCGCAGGTCGAAGATGCGGGCCGCCGTGGCGGACTTGGCCTCCAGCTCGGTGACCTCCCGCTGGACGTCCTCCTCCGAGTAGGCGTGGCGCTCGGGCTGACGGTCGGAGTGCTCGGTCATGGTTTCCTCGATCCTCCCGCGTCAGAACGAGAACGGGATGTAGCAGGCGGCGGCCAGGACGACCGCGCCCCAGCCCAGCAGGGCGGGCCGGCGGTACCAGGCGTCGTCGCCCGCGGCGGGCGGTTCGGACATGCCGGGGGAGCGGGTGCCGTAGACCAGGCCCTGGAGCTGCTCCGCCGGCTTGGGCTTGGTGAACAGGGACACCGCGACCATCACGACCGCGCCGGCGACGAAGCCCGCGATCGCGGAGACGAAGTTGGCACCCTGGTCGGTGGGGATGGAGATGATGTCCTTCTTGTAGAGGACGAAGTAGTTGACCATCGCGGTGACGGTGCCGGCGAGCAGCCCCCAGAACCCGGACTTGGCGGACGCGCGCTTCCAGAACATGCCGACGATGAAGACGACGAACATCGGCACGTTGAAGAAGGAGAACAGCGTCTGGAGGTAGCTCATGATGTTCGAGAACGACGACGCGAGGAAGGCCGTGCCGACGGACGCGGCGACGCCGATCGCGGTGATCAGCCGGCCGAAGCGGACGTAGTAGGCGTCCTCACGGCCGCGCACCACGTACTTGCCCCAGATGTCGTTGGTGAACACGGTGTTGAACGACGACACGTTCGCGGCCATACCGGCCATGAAGGCTGCCAGCAGACCGGTGACGGCGATGCCGAGCACGCCGTTGGGCAGCAGCTCCTGCATCAGGTAGGGGATGGCGTCGTTGTACTGGTAACCGGAGCCGGCGGTGCCGAAGTTGGGGATGAGCGCGGCGGCGACCAGCCCCGGGATCATCACCAGGAAGACGATGAAGACCTTCGGGTAGGCGGCGATCAGCGGGGTCCGCTGCCCGGCGGAGAGGTTCTTCGCGGACAGGGCGCGCTGGACCTCGGCGAAGTTGGTGGTCCAGTAGCCGAAGGACAGCACGAACCCGAGGCCGAGGACGATGGTCAGCCAGTTGGCGCCGAGCGGGTTGCCGCTGCCGATGCCGGTGCCGCCCCAGGCGGTGGTGAAGTTGCCGCCGTGGGTGGCGGTCAGCTTGTCGGTGAGCCCGCCCCAGCCGCCGACCTTCTTCAGGCCGAGGATGGTGATCGGGATGAGGGCGGCCAGGATCACGAAGAACTGGAGCACCTCGTTGTAGATCGCCGAGGACAGGCCGCCCAGCGTGATGTACGCGAGCACGAAGGCGCCGGCGACGACGATCGCGACCCACTGCGGCCAGCCGAGCAGGGCCTCGACGACGATCGCGAGGGCGTAGAGGTTGACGCCCGCGATGAGGATGGCGGCGAACGCGAACAGGATCGAGCTGAGCAGGTGCGCGGCCCGGTCGAAGCGCAGGAGCAGGAACTCGGGGACCGAGCGGACCTTGCTGCCGTAGTAGAAGGGCATCATCACCAGGCCGAGGAAGACCATGGCGGGGATGGCGCCGATCCAGTACCAGTGCACGGTGTAGGCGCCGTACTGGGCGCTGTTGGCGGCCATGCCGAGGATCTCGGTGGCGGCCAGGTTCGCCGAGATGAAGGCGAGGCCGGTGATCCAGGCGGGCAGTGAGCGCCCGGAGAGGAAGAAGTCGAGGCTGGTCTTCACGGACCGGCGGGCGGCGAAGCCGATGCCGAGGACGACGACGAAGTAGATCGCCAGGATCGTGTAGTCCAGCCAGTTGGTGGGGAGCCGTAGCTCCGCCGCCAGGTAGGTGGGGGACTCTGTGGGGGTTTGCATGAGAACTCGCTTCGTTGCGCGAACTGATCCAGAGCGGAACCTACGCCCCCGTGTTCAGTATCTGAACACTTCGACTGGTGTTCTTTGTTTGATTGTGATCGAGCGAGGTGATGTCGAGTTGTGATCTGTTATGTTTGATTGTGTTGAGTGATTGGGTGCGAGTACGCCCCCGAGGGGCGTCGAGCGAGGAGTCCGGCGTGAAGAAGACCTCGACCCGGCTGGCCGACGGTCGTGAGCTGATCTACTACGACCTCCGGGACGACACCGTGCGCGACGCGGCCGACCGCCGCCCGTTGGACCGTACGGTCACCACCTCCCAGATCCGCCGCGACCCGCTGCTCGGCGACGCGGTCGCCGTGGCCTCCCACCGCCAGGGCCGCACCTACCACCCGCCGGCCGACGAGTGCCCGCTGTGCCCGACCCGGGGCGAGCGGCTCAGCGAGATCCCGGACTCCTCCTACGACGTCGTCGTCTTCGAGAACCGGTTCCCCTCCCTCGCCGGCGACTCCGGCCGCTGCGAGGTCGTCTGCTTCACCTCCGACCACGACGCCTCCTTCGCCGGACTCACCGGGGAACAGGCGCGCCTGGTGCTGGACGCGTGGACGGACCGCACCGCGGAGCTGTCGCATCTGCCCTCCGTCGAGCAGGTGTTCTGTTTCGAGAACCGTGGCGCCGAGATCGGCGTGACCCTCGGCCACCCCCACGGACAGATCTACGCCTACCCCTTCACCACCCCGCGCACCGCGCTGATGCTCCGCTCGCTCGCCGCGCACAAGGAGGCGACCGGCGGGGAGAACCTCTTCGACACCGTCCTGGAACGGGAACTCGCGGGCGAGCGGGTCGTCCTGGAGGGTGAACACTGGGCGGCCTTCGTGCCGTACGCGGCGCACTGGCCGTACGAGGTCCACCTGTACCCCAAGCGGCGCGTCCCGGACCTGCTCGGGCTCGACGAGGCGGCGCGCACAGAGTTCCCCCAGGTCTACCTGGAACTGTTGAGGCGCTTCGACCGGATCTTCGGCGAGGGTGAGCCTCCGACGCCGTACATCGCGGCCTGGCACCAGGCCCCGTTCGGCACGCTGGAGGAGTTCGACGGCGTCAGGCGCGACGACTTCGCGCTCCACCTCGAGCTTTTCACCATCCGCCGCACTTCCGGCAAGCTGAAGTTCCTCGCGGGTTCCGAGTCCGGCATGAACGTGTTCATCAACGACGTGCCGCCGGAACGCGCGGCCGAGCGACTGCGAGAGGTAGCGAGTTCATGAAGTACCTGGTGACGGGTGGCGCGGGATACGTCGGCGGGGTCGTGGCCCAGCATCTGCTGGAGGCCGGGCACGAGGTCACCGTCCTCGACAACCTCTCCACCGGCTTCCGCGCGGGCGTGCCCGCCGGCGCCGCCTTCGTCGAGGGCGACATCCGCGACGCCGCCAAGTGGCTCGACCCCTCCTTCGACGGCGTGCTCCACTTCGCCGCGTCCTCGCAGGTCGGCGAGTCCGTGGTGAAGCCCGAGAAGTACTGGGACAACAACGTCGGCGGCAGCATGTCCCTGCTCGCCGCGATGCGCGACGCGGGCGTGCGCTCGCTGGTCTTCTCGTCCACGGCGGCCACCTACGGCGAGCCGGAGCAGGTCCCGATCACGGAGAGCGCGCCGACCCGGCCGACCAACCCCTACGGCGCCTCCAAGCTCGCCGTCGACCACATGATCACCAGCGAGGCGCACGCGCACGGCCTGGCCGCGGTGTCGCTGCGCTACTTCAACGTCGCCGGTGCCTACGGCGCGCACGGCGAGCGCCACGACCCCGAGTCGCACCTCATCCCGCTGGTCCTCCAGGTCGCCCAGGGCCGCCGCGACGCGATCTCCGTCTACGGCGACGACTACCCGACCCCCGACGGCACCTGCGTCCGCGACTACATCCACGTCGCGGACCTGGCCGAGGCCCACCTCCTCGCCCTGACGGCCGCCCGGCCCGGCGAGCACCTGATCTGCAACCTCGGCAACGGCAACGGCTTCTCCGTCCGCGAGGTCGTCGAGACCGTCCGCCGGGTCACCGGCCACCCGGTCCCCGAGGTGGTCGCCCCGCGCCGGGGCGGCGACCCCGCGGTCCTCGTCGCCTCGGCGGCCACGGCCCGCGAGAAGCTGGGCTGGAACCCGTCCCGCGCGGACCTCGCGGGCATCGTCGCGGACGCCTGGGAGTTCGCGCAGCGCATCACGAAGGAGCACTAGTGGGGGCACAGCGGGTCACGGAGCGTTTCGCCGAGCTGTACGGGGCGCCGCCGCAGGGCGTGTGGGCGGCCCCCGGCCGGGTCAACCTGATCGGCGAGCACACCGACTACAACGACGGCTTCGTCATGCCGTTCGCCCTGCCGCACCGGACGCTCGCGGCGGTCTCCCGCCGGGACGACGGGCTGCTGCGCCTGCACTCGGCGGACGTCGGCGGCGAGGTCGTGGAACTGCGGCTCGACGCCCTCGCGCCCGGCACCGACCACGGCTGGACGGCGTACCCGGCGGGCGTGGTCTGGGCCCTCATCGAAGCCGGCCACGAGATCACCGGCGCCGACGTCCACCTGTCGTCCACCGTGCCGACCGGCGCCGGCCTGTCCTCCTCCGCCGCGCTGGAGGTCGTCGTCGCCCTGGCACTCAACGACCTGTACGACCTCGGCCTGGAGCGCTGGAGACTGGCCCGCCTGTGCCAGCGTGCCGAGAACGTCTACGTCGGCGCCCCCACCGGCATCATGGATCAGACGGCGTCGGCGTGCTGCGAGGAGGGCCACGCCCTCTTCCTCGACACCCGGGACCTGTCCCAGCGGCAGATCCCCTTCGACCTCGCGGCCGAGGGGCTGCGCCTGCTGGTCGTGGACACCCAGGTCGAACACGCCCACAGCGGCGGTGAGTACGGCAAGCGCCGGGCCGGCTGCGAGAAGGGCGCGGCCCTGCTCGGCGTCGACGCCCTGCGCGACATCCCCCACGCCGGCCTGGACGCGGCACTGGCCCGCCTGGGCGACGAGGAGGAGGTCGTCCGCCTCGTGCGCCACGTCGTCACCGAGGACCACCGCGTCGAACGCGTCGTCGGCCTGCTGCGCGCCGGCGAGACCCGCGCGATCGGCCCCGTCCTCACCGAGGGCCACGCCTCCCTGCGCGACGACTTCCGCGTCTCCTGCCGGGAACTCGACCTGGTCGTCGACACCGCCCTCGCCCACGGCGCGCTGGGCGCCCGCATGACCGGCGGCGGCTTCGGCGGCTCGGCGATCGTCCTCGCCGAGGCGACCGACGTGGACGCGCTGACCAAGGCGATCGAGGAGGCCTTCACCGCGGCCGGCCTCACCACCCCCCGAGTCTTCGAAGCAACCCCCTCCCCAGGAGCCCACCCCCTCTCCTGACCCCCAACCGGCCCCTCCCCGGGCTGTGTTCGTCAGGGCAGGGGCTTGGTGAGGGTGTGTTCGGTGGTGCCCGGGGGGTAGTCGGGGACGGTGCCCACGATCTCGTAGCCGTGGGCGCGGTAGAAGCCGGGGGCCTGGAAGTCCCAGGTCTCCACGCGGGACGCCGTGCAGGCGCGGCCGGTGGCGGCCAGGTGTTCGGCCTCGGTGAGGAGGCGGCTGCCCAGGCCCGTGCCGCGGTGTCGGGCGTCGACCCAGAGGTAGGTGACGTGCAGCCAGGCCGCCCAGGTGTGGCCGACCAGCCCGCCCGCCAGGTCACCGGCGTCGTCCAGCGCCCACACGTGCAGCGGCGTCTCGCGCTCGGCGGGGGTGCCGCGCAGCGCGGCGAGCACCGGGGACGCCGCGGCGTTCGTCTCCCGCAGCCGGGTGCGGAGCAGATCCTGTCGGTCTCTGTCGACTTCCGCCTCGATACGAAACATGCGGCACACGATAGACGCGCCGGACGGCCAGTTCCGCGAATCGTCTTCCGTCGCGTGCGCGCATCCGTACTCTGAGGAGCAGCACCGGTGGGGGCCGGTGCGCTCAGGGGGCGAGACAGGCGGGTACGGCGCCCGCGCCGGGGGTAGCCACTCCGCAACGGCGGCGGCCGTGCGGCGCGCGTCCTCGGCCGCGGACGCCGTGCCCGCGCGTGCCGTCGTGCTCCGCACCTTTTCCGGGCTTACCGGACCGGCTCATCCGGAGTCTTCCGGACCTTGGTATCCCCTGCTCCGCGCGGAGCCTGGGGAAGGGGGTTTCGTGGTTCGCATCCGAGTCCTGGTCGTGGACGACCACCGCATCTTCGCCGAGTCGCTCGCCGCGGCGCTGGCCGCCGAGCCCGACGTCGAGGTCTCCGCCGCCGGCAGCGGCCCGGCCGCGCTGCGCTGCCTGGAGCGCGCGGCCGGCGAGGGCCGCCGCTTCGACGTCCTGCTGGCCGACGCCGACCTGGGCGGCGCCGTGCCCGGCGCCCGTCCTGCCGTACCGGTGCCGGACGGTGACGCGGCGGGTCCGGTCGACGGCATCTCGCTGGTCGCCGGGGTCCGGGCCGCCCAGCCGCGGGTGCGGATCGTCGTCCTCGCCGAGAAGGACGACGCGCGCCGCGCGGCCCTCGCCCTCCAGGCGGGCGCCTCCGGCTGGGTCGCCAAGGACTGCTCGCTGTCGCGCCTGCTGACGGTGGTGCGCGGGGTGCTGCGCGACGAGACGCATCTGCCGCCGGCGCTGCTGACCGGCGTGCTCCGGGAGCTGACGGCCGCGCGCCGGCACCGCACCGAGAGCGAGCGGCTGGTGGAGTCCCTCACCCCGAGGGAACGGGAGGTGCTGCGCTGCATGGTGGCCGGGCTCGGCCGCAAGGCCGTCGCCGAGCGGCTGTTCCTCTCCCCGCACACCGTCCGCACCCACATGCAGAACGTCCTCGGCAAACTCGGCGTCCACTCGACGCTGGCCGCGGTGGCGCTGGCCCGGCGGGCGGGGGTGGGACCGGCGGACCTAGCCGGGGAGGTTGTCGAACGGGGCGGTCAACTGGCGTAGCAGTCCGGCGAGTTCGCCGCGCTGGGTGCGGGACAGCTCGCCGAGGATGGCCCGTTCCTGTTCCAGCAGGCCCGCCAGTGCCTGGTCGGCGCGGTCCCGGCCCTCGTCGGTCAGTCGGACCAGCACACCGCGCCGGTCGCTGGGGTCGGGCAGCCGCTCCACCAGGCCCTTCTTGGCCAGCCGGTCGATCCGGTTGGTCATGGTGCCGGAGGTGACCAGGGTCTGGGTGAGGAGCTGGCCGGGGGAGAGCTGGTACGGCGTCCCGGCGCGGCGCAGCGCGGTCAGCACGTCGAACTCCCAGGGTTCGAGCTGGTGCTCGGCGAAGGCGAGCCGGCGGGCGCGGTCGAGGTGCCGGGCGAGTCGGCTCACCCGGCTGAGTACTTCCAGCGGCTCCACGTCGAGGTCCGGACGCTCCCGGCGCCACGCTGCGACCAGCCGATCGACCTCGTCCTCCATGGAGATCAGTGTAGTGGTTGTGTCGACATGAAGTCTCTTGATGTCGAGTCTCTTGACGTGGAGATAAATGCACGGGGAGAGTGGGCTCCATGACGACGCCCGCCTGGGACCCCGCCCAGTACCTCCGCCACGCCGGCCACCGGGCCCGCCCCTTCACCGACCTCCTCGCCCGGATCCCGGACCCGCCCACCGCCCGGCCGCGCGTCGCCGACCTCGGCTGCGGCCCCGGCAACGCCACCGCCCTGCTCGCCGGCCGCTGGCCCACCGCCCGCGTCACCGGCTACGACAACTCGCCCGCGATGCTCGACCGGGCCCACGTCGAACACGAGGGCCCCACCAACGGCGGTGGCCGGCTCGACTTCGCCCACGCCGACGTCCGCACCTGGACGCCCGCGGAGCCCTACGACGTGATCGTCTCCAACGCCACCCTCCAGTGGGTGCCCGGGCACGCCGACCGCTTCGCCGACTGGACCGCCGCCCTGAACCCCGGCGGCACCCTCGCCTTCCAGGTGCCCGACAACGCCGACGCCCCGCTGCACACCCTGATGCGCGACCTCGCCGCCACCCCCCGCTGGCGCTCCCGCCTCGCCGGCGTCCTGCGCCGCCCGGACTCCGTCCACACCCCGGGCGCCTACCTGGACCGCCTGGCCCGCCTCGGCTGCGCCACCGACGTGTGGCGGACGACGTACCTCCACGTCCTGACCGGTGAGGACCCGGTGCTGGACTGGGTGAAGGGCACCGGCCTGCGCCCCGCCCTCACCGCACTCGCCGACGACCCCGCTGCACGCGACGCGTTCCTCGACGAGTACCGGGAGCTGCTGCGCACGGCCTACCCGCGCGCGCCCTACGGCACGGTCCTGCCCTTCGGACGGCTGTTCGCCGTCGCCCGGAAGCCGGCCTGACACCTCAAGCCTTGCGGTGGCCGATCAGCCGCGGCCGCTGCTCCAGCCCGTCCAGGCCGTGCCAGGCCAGGTTCACCAGGTGCGCCGCCACCTCCGCCTTCTTCGGGCGCCGCACGTCCAGCCACCACTGGCCGGTCAGCGCCACCATGCCGACCAGCGCCTGCGCGTACAGCGGGGCGAGCTTCGGCTCGAAGCCGCGGGATTTGAACTCGCGGCCCAGGATGTCCTCCACCTGGGTGGCGATGTCCGAGATCAGCGAGGCGAAGGTGCCCGTGGACTGCGGGATGGGGGAGTCGCGGACCAGGATGCGGAACCCGTCCGTGTACTCCTCGATGTAGTCCAGCAGCGCAAAGGCCGCCTGCTCGCACAGCTCACGCGGGTGACCGGCGGTGAGCGAACCGGTCACCATGTCCAGCAGCCGGCGCATCTCGCGGTCGACCACCACCGCGTACAGGCCCTCCTTGCCGCCGAAGTGCTCGTACACCACCGGCTTGGACACCCCGGCCTTCGCCGCGATCTCCTCCACCGAGGTGCCCTCGAAGCCCTTGGCCGCGAAGAGGGTGCGGCCGATCTCCAGCAACTGCTGGCGGCGCTCCGCACCGGTCATACGCGTCCGGCGGGTCCGCCGCTGCTTGTCGTTGCCCGGATCGCTGCTGCTGGAGTCGGTCGCCACGGCGTCAATCATGCCGCCTCGGCGGTCTCCTTCCGGCGCCGGGAACCACCCTCCCCGGTGTCCCGGCGGGAATCGATACGCGAGCGGGACGGCCAGCGCACGTCGTACGCCCAGCCGGCCAGCTCGAACAGACGGATGAAGCGGGCCGACGAGTCGATCTGGCCGCGCATCACCCCGTGCCGCGCCGACGTGGGGTCGGCGTGGTGCAGGTTGTGCCAGGACTCACCGCAGGACAGCACCGCCAGCCACCACACGTTGCCCGACCGGTCCCGCGACTTGAACGGCCGCTTGCCCACCGCGTGGCAGATCGAGTTGATCGACCACGTCACATGGTGGAGCAGCGCCACCCGCACGAGTGAACCCCAGAAGAATCCGGTGGCCGCACCCCACCAGGACATCGTCACCAGACCGCCGATCAGCGGCGGCAGCCCGAGGGACACCAGCGTCCACAGCACGAACTGCCGGGAGATCATCCGGATGGCCCCGTCCTTGATCAGGTCGGGCGCGTACTTCTCCTGCGAGGTCTGCTCCTCGTCGAACATCCAGGCGATGTGGGCCCACCACAGCCCCTTCATCAACGCCGGCAGCGTCTCGCCGAACCGCCACGGCGAATGCGGGTCGCCCTCGGCGTCGGAGAACTTGTGGTGCCTGCGGTGGTCGGCCACCCAGCGCACCAGGGGCCCCTCCACGGCCATCGAGCCCATGATCGCCAGCGCGATGCGCAGCGGCCGCCGGGCCTTGAACGAACCGTGGGTGAAATAGCGGTGGAAGCCGATGGTGATGCCGTGGCATCCGAGGAAGTAGAAGAAGACCAGCAGGCCCAGGTCGAGCCAGCTCACCCCCCAGCCCCAGGCCAGCGGCACGGCCGCCACCAGTGCCACGAACGGCACGACGATGAACAGCAGCAGCGCGACCTGCTCGATCGAGCGCTTCTTCTCACCGCCCAGGGTGGCGGGGGGAGCGGGTGTGTCGTCGGCCTGACGGGCTTCTTCGATCACATCGGAACGTGAGGTCATGCGGTCCCCTGTGGGGTCGAGGGTCAAGACAGGCAGGTACGGGCCGCCGGGACCGGGTGGACTCGCCGGTACTCCCTACGGTTCCGTAACCTACGGCTTCGTAAGTATGGCAGTGTGCCGCGCCGCGGCAAGAGCCCCGGACCCCGCGCGTCCACGCGGACACCTATCCTTGGACGCGGTCGGACAGCGCGGTCCGCTGACGTTTCCTTTCCCGGACGCTCCGGCCCGTATGCGGCGCCCGCCGCCTGGAGCCGCCCGGGTTCCCCTCCAGACGAGCTTCAACACTGCAAGGAGCCGCACCTGTGAGCAGTGCCGACGACCAGACCACCACGGCCAGCACCGAACTGCGCGCCGACATCCGCCGCCTGGGTGATCTCCTCGGAGAGACCCTCGTCCGGCAGGAGGGCCCCGAACTCCTCGAGCTGGTCGAGAAGGTCCGCCGCCTCACCCGGGAGGACGGCGAAGCCGCCGCCGAGCTGCTGCGCGGCACGGAACTGGAGACCGCGGCCAAGCTGGTCCGCGCCTTCTCCACCTACTTCCATCTGGCCAACATCACCGAGCAGGTGCACCGCGGCCGGGAACTGCGCGCCCGGCGCGCCGCCGAGGGCGGACTCCTCGCCCGTACGGCCGACCGGCTGAAGGACGCCGACCCCGAGCACCTGCGCGAGGCCGTGCGCAACCTCAACGTCCGGCCGGTGTTCACCGCCCACCCCACCGAGGCCGCCCGCCGCTCCGTCCTCAACAAGCTCCGGCGCGTCGCCGCCCTCCTGGACACCCCCGTCCTCGACTCCGACCGCCGTCGCCACGACACCCGCCTCGCCGAGAACATCGACCTGGTCTGGCAGACGGACGAGCTGCGCGTCGTACGGCCCGAACCCGCCGACGAGGCCCGCAACGCCATCTACTACCTCGACGAACTCCACGCCGACGCCGTCGGCGACGTCCTGGAGGACCTGACGGCCGAACTCGAGCGCGTCGGCGTCAGGCTCCCCGACGACACCCGACCCCTCACCTTCGGCACCTGGATCGGCGGCGACCGCGACGGCAACCCCAATGTCACCCCCCAGGTGACCTGGGACGTCCTCATTCTCCAGCACGAACACGGCATCAACGACGCCCTCGCCACCATCGACGAGCTGCGCGGCCTGCTGTCCAACTCCATCCGCTACGCCGGAGCCACCCGGGAACTGCTGGACTCCCTCGCCACCGACCTCGACCTCCTCCCCGAGATCAGCCCCCGCTACAAGCGCCTCAACGCCGAGGAGCCCTACCGGCTCAAGGCCACCTGCATCCGCCAGAAGCTGGAGAACACCAAGCAGCGCCTCGCCAAGGGCACCCCCCACGAGGCCGGCCGCGACTACCTCGGCACCGGCGAACTCCTCGCCGACCTGCGAATCATCCAGACCTCGCTGCGCGAGCACCGCGGCGGCCTCTTCGCCGACGGCCGCCTCGCCCGCACCATCCGCACCCTGGCCGCCTTCGGCCTCCAGCTCGCCACCATGGACGTCCGCGAACACGCCGACGCCCACCACCACGCCCTCGGCCAGCTCTTCGACCGGCTCGGCGAGGAGTCCTGGCGCTACGCCGACATGCCCCGCGACTACCGCGGCAAGCTCCTCGCCAAGGAACTGCGCTCCCGCCGGCCCCTGGCGCCCACCCCGGCGCCGGTGGACGCGGCCGGCGAGAAGACCCTCGGCGTCTTCCGCACCGTGCGCAAGGCCCTGGAGGTCTTCGGACCCGAGGTCATCGAGTCCTACATCATCTCCATGTGCCAGGGCGCCGACGACGTCTTCGCCGCCGCCGTCCTCGCCCGCGAGGCCGGCCTCCTCGACCTGCACGCCGGCTGGGCCAAGATCGGCATCGTGCCGCTGCTGGAGACCACCGACGAGCTGCGCGCCGCCGACACCATCCTCGAGGACATGCTCTCCGACCCGTCCTACCGGCGCCTGGTCGCGCTGCGCGGCGACGTCCAGGAGGTCATGCTCGGCTACTCCGACTCCTCCAAGTTCGGCGGCATCACCACCAGCCAGTGGGAGATCCACCGCGCCCAGCGCCGCCTGCGCGACGTCGCCCACCGCTACGGCGTCCGCCTGCGCCTCTTCCACGGCCGCGGCGGCACCGTCGGCCGCGGCGGCGGCCCCTCCCACGACGCCATCCTCGCCCAGCCCTGGGGCACCTTGGAGGGCGAGATCAAGGTCACCGAACAGGGCGAGGTCATCTCCGACAAGTACCTCATCCCCTCGCTGGCCCGCGAGAACCTGGAACTGACCGTCGCGGCCACCCTCCAGGCCTCCGCCCTGCACACCGCCCCCCGCCAGTCCGACGAGGCCCTCGCCCGCTGGGACGCCGCCATGGACGTCGTCTCCGACGCCGCCCACCGGGCCTACCGCGAGCTGGTCGAGGACCCCGACCTGCCGACGTACTTCCTGGCCTCCACGCCGGTCGACCAGCTCGCCGACCTGCACCTGGGCTCACGGCCCTCCCGCCGTCCCGGCTCGGGAGTCTCACTCGACGGCCTGCGCGCCATCCCGTGGGTGTTCGGCTGGACCCAGTCCCGGCAGATCGTCCCCGGCTGGTTCGGCGTCGGCTCCGGCCTCAAGGCCCTGCGCGAGGCCGGCCTCGACACGGTCCTGGACGAGATGCACCAGCAGTGGCACTTCTTCCGCAACTTCGTCTCCAACGTGGAGATGACCCTCGCCAAGACCGACCTGCGCATCGCCCGGCACTACGTCGACACCCTCGTCCCCGACGAACTGCGGCACGTCTTCGACACCATCAGGGCCGAGCACGAGCTGACGGTCCGCGAGGTCCTGCGGGTCACCGGTGAGACCGAGCTGCTCGACGCCCACCCGGCCCTCAAGCAGACCTTCACCGTCCGCGACGCCTATCTCGACCCGATCTCCTACCTCCAGGTCGCCCTGCTCAAGCGGCAGCGCGACGCCGCCGCGGCCGGCACCGACCCCGACCCGCTGCTCGCCCGCGCCCTGCTCCTCACCGTCAACGGCGTGGCGGCCGGCCTGCGCAACACCGGCTGACCCGCCCCGCCCCGGCACCACGACGCCCCCGAGGCCACCAGGCCCCGGGGGCGTCCCACGTCCGCCGCACGCATGCCCGCCGTACGGGCGCCCGCCGTCACCCCAGAGCCGCGAACGCCGCCGTCAGAAGCCCCGCCCCGCACAGCCCCAGCACCCACGCCGCCCGCGCCAGCCGCATCCCGCCCGCCACCACCACCGAGGCCGGCAGCAGCGCACCGCCCAGCGGCACCCACGCGTACAGGACCCCCGCCGGCCCGCAGCGCACCGCGTCCCCGGTACCGGGCTTCAGCATCACGTCGTACGTCTCCCCAGCCCGCACCGCGACCGGGTCCCCGACCTCCGCCCGCGCACGTGCCCGCGCCCCCGCCGACACCGGCGTGAACGGACCGGCACACCTGCCCCCCGCTCACGCCCCTTGGTCAGCATCGCGTGCTGCGCGTCCCCCAGCGGGCTCAGGAGTTGTACGTGCCCTGCGCCCGCTCCAGCCCCTCCGTGACCAGGGCCTCCACCGCGTCCGCCGCACGGTCCACGAAGTAGTCCAGCTCCTTGCGCTCCGCCGGGGAGAAGTCCTTCAGCACGAAGTCCGCCACCTGCATCCGCCCCGGCGGCCGGCCGATCCCGAACCGCACCCGGTGATAATCCGGACCCATCGCCTTCGTCATCGACTTCAGACCGTTGTGCCCGTTGTCCCCGCCGCCCAGCTTCAGCCGCAGCGTGCCGTAGTCGATGTCCAACTCGTCATGGACCGCCACGACGTTCGACAGCGGCACCTTGTAGAAGTCCCTGAGCGCGTTCACCGGGCCGCCGGACAGGTTCATGAACGACATCGGCTTCGCCAGGACCACCCGGCGGCTCGCCGGCCCCACCGGACCGATCCGCCCCTCCAGCACCTGGGCCTGCGCCTTGCCCGCCCGCTTGAACCTCCCCCCGATCCGCTCCGCGAGCAGGTCGGCCACCATGAAACCGACGTTGTGCCGGTTCATGGCGTACTCCGGCCCGGGATTGCCGAGCCCGACGATCAGCCAGGGTTCGCTGGCGGGGGTTGTCACGTCCATCTCTCCTCGAATACACGCCAGCCGCCGCTCCCGGCGAGGGAGCGGCGGCTGACCGGTTGACGACGACGGCGAGGATCAGGCCTCGGCCGCCTCCCCGTCCTCGGACTCGCCCGCGGACTCCTCGGCCTGCGCGGCCAGGACCTGGAGGACGACCGTGTCACCGTCGACGGCCAGCGTGGTGCCGGACGGCAGCGGGATGTCCTTGGCGAGGACGGAGGCACCGGCCTCCAGACCCTCGATGGAGACGGTGACCGACTCGGGGATGTGCGTGGCCTCGGTCTCCACCGGCACCGTGTTCAGCACGTGCTCCAGCAGGTTGCCACCCGGGGCCAGCTCGCCCTCGGTGTGCACGTAGATCTCGACGTTGACCTTCTCGCCGCGCTTCACCAGCTGGAGGTCGACGTGCTCCAGGAAGCCCTTCACCGCGTCACGCTGCACGGCCTTCGGGATCGCCAGCTCGTTGGACTTGCCGTCGATGTCCAGGGAGATCAGGACGTTCGGCGTACGCAGCGCCAGCAGCAGCTCGTGGCCCGGGAGGGTCAGGTGCAGCGGGTCGGAACCGTGGCCGTACAGCACACCGGGAACCTTGTTGTCACGACGGATACGACGGGCGGCACCCTTGCCGAACTCGGTGCGGGTCTCGGCGGCGAGCTTGACCTCGGACATACGGATCACTCCTCGTAGAACTAGCAACGGACGTGGTCACCCGGCCACGAACGGCCTGCTACGAAGAGCGCGTCGATAACGGACCACCGTGTTCGCGGAAACGGACACGGCCTCCCTCGCCGAGCAACTCGTGCAGTTTACTCGGAAAGGGAGGCCGTACCCAAAAGGATCAACGGCTAACGCCGGCGACGACCGTGCAGAAACCTCACTGCTCGTCGAAGAGGCTGGTCACCGAGCCGTCCTCGAACACCTCACGCACCGCGCTCGCGATCGTCGTGGCGATCGACAGCACCGTGATCTTGTCCAGATCCACCGCCAGCTCACCCGGCGTCGGCAGCGTGTCCGTGAAGATGAACTCACTCACCCGCGAGTTCTTCAGCCGGTCCGCCGCCGGACCCGACAGCACACCGTGCGTCGCCGTCACGATGACGTCCTCCGCACCGTGCGCGAACAGCGCGTCCGCCGCCGCACAGATCGTGCCACCCGTGTCGATCATGTCGTCGACCAGCACACACACCCGGCCCTCGACCTCACCCACGACCTCGTGGACGGTCACCTGGTTCGCCACGTCCTTGTCACGCCGCTTGTGCACGATCGCCAGCGGCGCACCGAGCCGGTCGCACCACCGGTCCGCCACCCGCACCCGGCCCGCGTCCGGCGAGACCACCGTCAGCTTGTTCCGGTCCACCTTCCGGCCCACGTAGTCCGCCAGCAGCGGCAACGCGAACAGATGATCCACCGGACCGTCGAAGAAACCCTGGATCTGATCCGTGTGCAGGTCCACCGTCAGGATCCGGTGCGCACCCGCCGTCTTCATCAGATCGGCGATCAGACGCGCCGAGATCGGTTCACGACCCCGGTGCTTCTTGTCCTGGCGCGCGTAACCGTAGAACGGCACGATCACCGTGATGGAACGAGCCGACGCACGCTTCAGCGCGTCGATCATGATCAGCTGCTCCATGATCCACTTGTTGATCGGAGCCGTGTGGCTCTGGATCAGGAAGCAGTCCGCACCGCGAGCCGACTCCTGGTAACGGACGTAGATCTCACCGTTCGCGAAGTCGAAGGCCTTCGTCGGGACGACCCCGACACCCAGCTGCTGGGCGACCTCCTCGGCAAGCTCGGGGTGGGCGCGGCCGGAGAAGAACATCAACTTCTTCTCGCCGGTCGTCTTGATCCCGGTCACAGCACTGTCTCCTCAGAGGTTGTCTCAGCCAGCCGGCTGCTCGGCGACCTCTCGGCTGGGCATGAGAGGCCGTATCAGCTGGTAAGGGTGCGGGCGCACATGCGCGGATGTGCACTTATCACGGTACGCCGTGTTCGAGGCGCACGTTCGCGCTCAGGCCTCGCCCTCACCCCGCCGGGACGCCGCCTCGGCCGCCTTCGCCGCCGCACTCCCCGGCCGCTTCCGCGCCACCCAGCCCTCGATATTCCGCTGCTGGCCACGGGCCACGGCCAGCGAACCCGGCGGCACATCCTTCGTGATCACCGACCCGGCAGCGGTGTAGGCACCGTCCCCCACCGTGACAGGAGCCACAAACATGTTGTCCGAACCCGTCCGGCAGTGCGACCCCACCGTCGTGTGGTGCTTGTCCTGACCGTCGTAGTTCACGAACACACTCGCCGCCCCGATGTTCGTGTACTCCCCGATCGTCGCGTCCCCCACGTACGACAGGTGCGGAACCTTCGTCCCCTCACCGATCGACGCGTTCTTCGTCTCCACGTACGTCCCGATCTTGCCCTTCGCACCCAGCCGCGTACCCGGCCGCAGATACGCGAACGGACCCACCACCGCCCCCGCGCCGATCCGCGCCCCCTCCGCCACCGAATTGTCCAGGCGCGCCCCCGCACCCACCATCGTGTCCCGCAGCCGGCTGTTCGGCCCCACCTCGCACCCCTCACCCAGATGCGTCGACCCCGCCAGCTGCGTCCCCGGATGCACCACGGCGTCCCGCTCGAACGACACCGTCACATCCACCCAGGTCGTCGCCGGATCCACCACCGTCACGCCGTCCAGCATCGCCCGCGTCAGCAGCCGGTCGTTCAGGATCCGGCGCGCCTCCGCCAACTGCACCCGGTTGTTGATCCCCGCGATCTCCCGGTGATCGGACGCCACCGACGCCCCCACCCGGTGCCCGGCCTCCCGCAGGATCCCCAGCACGTCCGTGAGGTACTCCTCACCCTGGCTGTTGTCCGTCCGCACCCGCTTCAGCGCGTCCGCCAGCAACGCCCCGTCGAACGCGAACACCCCGCTGTTGATCTCCCGGACCGCCCGCTGCTCCGCGGACGCGTCCTTGTGCTCCACGATCGCGGTGACCGCCCCCGTCACCCCGTCCCGCACGATCCGGCCGTACCCGGTCGCGTCCGGCACCTCGGCCGTCAGCACCGTCACCGCGTTGCCGTCCGCCCGGTGCGTCTCCGCGAGCCGCCGCAGCGTCTCCCCGGTCAGCAGCGGCGTGTCCCCGCACACGACCACCACCGTGCCGTCCACGGTCCCGCCCAGCTCCTCCAGGCCCATCCGCACCGCGTGCCCGGTGCCTTTCTGCTCCGCCTGCACGGCCGTGCGCGCGTCCGGGTCGACCTCCGTCAGGTGCGCGGTGACCTGCTCACGGGCGTGACCCACCACGACGACCAGGTTCTGCGGGTCCAACTCGCGCGAGGCGGCCAGCACATGACCGACCAGGGAGCGGCCGCAGAGCTGGTGGAGGACCTTGGGTGTGGCCGACTTCATACGGGTGCCCTCACCCGCGGCGAGAACGACGACGGCGGCCGGGCGGATGGCGCTCACGGGGTTGCCCTTCGGCTCTGGATGGGTGGGGGTGACAGCCGCAGGATACCGGGGCCCACCCCACGCCAAATGAGCACGGGCCCTGACGGTGAGGTCAGGGCCCGGTCGTGTGTTGCTCCCCTGCCAGGACTCGAACCTGGAACAAATCATCCAAAGTGACCCGTGTTGCCGATTACACCACAGGGGATTATTAAGGTCCCTTAACGGACATTTTGCTGGTCCGCTGAGGCCGCGGCACCTACTATGCCGCACCACCAGCCCTCGATGCGACGGTACAAGTCGGCACCCTTGCGGACTTTGATCACGAGACAGCCCCGGTAGTCGTCGCCGGTGTTCCTGCGGACCGTCCGGGGGTTGTGCTTCTTGAGAGTGGTCTTGTTGAAGGCGGAGGCGTCCGCGCCGACGAGGTCGGCCCAGTACCGCTCGGCGCCCGCCACGTCGGCGTTCTCGTGGATTGCGACCGTGTAGCGGATGCGCTCGCCCTCCACCCCGACCAGGCGCAGCCAGGCGAGGAAGACCCTGATCATCCCGGGGTCGCTGTTGACGAACACCACGCACTCCCGGCGGTCGTAGGGCTTGTCCTTGCCGCCCTCGGCCCAGTAGAGACCCACGCCGATCAGGAACAGCTCGCGGTCGGAGAGTTCGCCGATGTCCGCCGCGGCCCGCAGCTTGGTCGCGGCGCGTTCCCGGTCCTGCGCCGCCCGCACGGCCGCGAGGCCCTCGTTCATCAGCGCCCGCTGCTGCTCGGGTGTGTAACGAGGTTCCGGCTTCGGCAGGTCCCGGACCCACAGGGAGACGGAACTCCTCGAACAGCCCAGCTCCGCCTGGATCCGGTCGTACGTCCAGCCCGCACGCCGCAGCTCCCGCGCCCGCTCCCTGAGGCCGTCCTTCGCGTTCGGGCGCCTCGTCCACTCCGGTGGCGGCTCCCCCTTCACCAGCCGGTGGAGCGTGTCGTTGTTGAAGACCTTCAGTTCGTCCCGGATCTGGCGGAGGCTGTGGCCCGCCCGGCGCAGGGCGATCGCCCGGTGGCGGAGGGTCTCGAAGTCGGCGGGTGTGCCGGGGATCGGTGTCATGGACGTACCGTCCGGCTGGAATGTGGGGTTCCGGGCCCGGACGGGAGTGGTTCACCAGTTCGGGGGATAGCGGTGGGTTTCGAGGCCGTTCGGTTACGGAGTGTGGTGTGCGGTGGTAGGCGAAACTCACCGGAAAAGCCGCACCTCCCGCCCGTAGGCTGGGGTGCATGACCACGACGGGGGAAGACCATGCCAGGGCTCTGACCGGCCCTTGGTGGTGGGCCAGGTGGCGCAGCGCGGTGCTCGACGGGAGTGTCGCGCTGGCGTCCGCGGCGGAGTGCGGTGCGGAGGGGATCCCGTTCGCCCGGGACGCGGGTGTCCCGGTGTGGGCGGGGATCGTGTTCGGGACGGTCGCCGGGTCGGTGCTGCTGCTGCGGCGCAAGTGGCCGATCGCGGTGGTGCTGGTGGCGATCGCGATCACGCCGGCGCAGATGGGTTTCCTGCTGAGCGTCGTGGGGCTGTACACGCTCGCCGCGTGCGAGCTGCCGCGGCGGCTGCTCGCCGCGCTGGCGGGGATGTCGCTGCTGGGGACGGCGGTGGTGACGTTCGTGCGGGTGCGGCAGGACATGGCGCGGGGGGACCTGACGCTCGGTGACTGGTTCCTGCCGTTCGCGGCGGTGACGACGGCGCTGGGGCTGACGGCTCCGCCGTTGCTGCTGGGGTTGTACGTGGGGGCGCGGCGCCGGTTGATGGAGAGTCTGCGGGAGCGCGCGGATTCGCTGGAGCGGGAGCTCCAGTTGCTCGCGGAGCGGGCGGAGGAGCGGGCCGAGTGGGCGCGCAACGAGGAGCGGACGCGGATCGCGCGGGAGATGCACGACGTGGTGGCGCACCGGGTGAGTCTGATGGTGGTGCACGCGGCGGCGCTCCAGGCGGTGGCGCGGAAGGATCCGGAGAAGGCGGTGCGCAACGCCGCGCTGGTGGGGGACATGGGCCGGCAGGCGTTGACGGAGTTGCGGGAGATGTTGGGGGTGTTGCGGGCCGGGGAGGGGGTGGTCCGGCGGGCCGCTTCGGTGTCGTCGTTGGCGGCGGTGGGGGAGGCGGCCGCGGCGGCGGCTTCGCGGGTGGCGGAGGCGGAGGGGGCGGTGGAGGGGCCTTGTCTGTCGGAGCTGGAGGAGTTGGTGGGGCAGTCGGCCGCGGCGGGGATGGTGGTGGATCTGTCGGTGCAGGGGGAGGTGCGTTCGTACGCGGCGGAGGTGGAGCAGACGGCGTACCGGGTGGTGCAGGAGGCGTTGACGAACGTCCACAAGCACGCGGCGGGTGCGAAGACGTATGTGCGGTTGGCGCACCGGGTGTCGGAGATCGCGATGCAGGTGGAGAACGAGCCGCCGCCGGAGCCGGCGTCGGCGTCGGCGGGGTTGCCGTCGGGTGGGAACGGGCTGGTGGGGATGCGGGAGCGGGTCGCGGCGTTGGGTGGGGTGTTCGTGTCGGGGCCGACGGACGCGGGTGGGTTCCGGGTGTCGGCGGTGATTCCGGCGGTGTAGGGGGGCGGGGGTTGTGGGGGGTGGTCAGCCGGCGGTGAGGCGTACGGGGGGGATGCCGGTGATGAGGGTGGTCAGGGCGTGGTCGATGTCGGGGCCGAGGTACCAGTCGCCGGTGTGGTCGACGGTGTAGACGCGGCCTTCGGTGTCGATGGCGAGGACGGCGGCGGTGTCGGTCTCCTCGCCGAGGGGGCAGAGTTCGGTGCCGAGGGCGCGGCCGAGGTCGCCGAGGGTGCGGGCGAGGTGGCGGCCGTGCAGGGGGTCGAGGCGGAGGGCGGCGGGGGCGATCTGGCGGCCGGGGCCGGTGGGGGTGATGTCGAGGCCGCCGAACTCGGCCCAGGCTTCGACGGCGGCGGGGAAGACGGTGTGCCGGTGGCCCGCGGGTGAGGTGTGGGCGCGCAGGGTGTCGGCCCAGATCTCGGCTTGTTTTATGTCCCAGCGGCCGGGGTGCCAGCCGGCGGCGCGCAGGGCGGCGTCGACGGGTACGGAGAAGCGGGTGGAGTTCCCCGCGGGGGCGCGGGTGGCCGGGTGCTGGGGGGTGGGGCGGTCGGGGTGCATCTGCCCTTCGTTCGTCGTGCCGGCGGGGTGGGTGTGGGGGTGTGGTGGGCCGGGGTGGGTGGGGTGGTCAGCCGTCGGTGGGGGTGGGGTCGACGATGCGGACGCCGAAGTGGTCGCTGAGGGCGGTGCAGGCGCGGCAGGGGGCGGCGAAGCTGCCGTGGAGGGGGTCGCCGTCCTCGCGTATGCGGCGGGCGGTGAGTTTGGCGTGTCGGAGGGCTTTGCGGGCTTCGCCGTTGGTCATGGGTCTGCGGGCGGCGCGTCTGCTGCGGGCGGCGTCGGCGGTGGTGAGGTGCCGGGAGATGAGGACGGTCTCGGCGCAGCGTCCGGTGAAGCGGTCGCGCTGGGCGCTGGTGAGGGTGTCGAGGAAGTCCTGGACGAGGGGGTGCAGGGCGGGGGGCCGGTCGCCGCGGGTGGCGGTGCCGGTGAGGGTGGCGCCGCGGACGGAGAGGGCGGCGGCGACGGTGGGCAGGATGCCGTCGCGGCGGTGGCGGAGGGTGGGGGCGGGGGGTGTGCCGGTGCCGCTCCAGCCGATGCGGGGGTCGCCGGCCCGCAGGTCGGTGCCTCCGGTCTGCAACGCGTTCATGATCGTTTTCCCTCCGCGGGTGTCCCCCTGACGGACACAGGGTGCCAAATGCCGTGGCTGGTGGGGAAGCTGGGGCGTCGCGACACGCCCGTGGGGAGGCGGGCGGTGACGGTGGGGTGACGGCTGGTCACGGAGTCGGGGGCGGGGCGCGGGGGGTGTGGGGGCGGGGACGCGGTGGGCCGGTGACCGTGGTGGGCGCACCGCATAGGCTGTCGCCGTCCGCGATCGACACCGCCGTTCAGGCGCCACAGACAACGCCGCAGGGGGCAACCGCCATGACGACAGGTCGGCTCGGGCTGGGGGCAGCGCCCAGCGGCCCGACCGGGGGACGGACCGCGCCGCCGAACGCGGCCTACGCCGGGCAGGTCGTGCACTTCCCGGACCCGGTGCGGGCGGCGCGTCACCCGAGAGGGGTACGGGTCGACGAGTACGGTCACCCGGATTTCTCGCCGTACGCGCGGGTGGCGGTGGAGATCGCCGAGCCGCCGCAGGGGTTCGGGGTGGACGAGCTGCGGCTGACGGACTACGTGTCGGCGAACGCCGCGCTGGCGGCGGCGGGGCACGCGTTGTGGGACACGGTGCCGCGGGTGGCGACGCCGCACGGCTGGACGTGGCATCACGTGGCGGGCACGCGGCGCCTGGAGTTGGTGCCGGTCGAGGTGAAGGCGTTGCTGCGGCACCACGGTGGGCTGGCGACGGCGCCGGTGGACCACGGCAAGCGGGGGACGCGGCCGTTGCCGGAGGCGCGGCCGGCCCACTTCCGTCTGCCGAAGTCGGGTGTGGCGGTGCCGGAGGCGCAGGTGCGGGGTCTGGAGGAGGATCTGGGGTACCGGCTGCCGGGCGCGTACCGGTCGTTCCTGAAGGCGGCGGGTGGTTGCGCGCCGGTCGGCGCGGCGCTCGACGCCGAGCTGGGGCTGCTGCTGGACCAGCCGTTCTTCACGGTGCGGGACGAGGCGGCGGTCAACGACCTGGCGTACGTGAACAAGTGTCTGCGCGACCATCTGACCAAGGACTATCTCGGGGTCGGTTTCGTGCAGGGCGGTCTGCTCGCGGTGAAGGTGAAGGGTGAGCGGGCCGGTTCGGTGTGGTTCTGCGCGTACGACGATGTGCGGGACGTGGATCCGTCGTGGTCGCCGGCGGAGCGGGTGGAGCGCCTGCTGCTGCCGTGCGGTGACGACTTCGACGCCTTCCTGTCCCGGCTGGCCGGTCGTCCGCCGGAGTTGGAGACGGTGGCGGACCTGATGGTCGACGGCGGGTTCGCGCGTGCCGTCCCGGTGTCCTCCGGTCCGGTGTCGCCGGGTCCGGCGGGGGAGTGAGCTGACGACGATGGTGACGTACGCGCAGGCGCAGGAGCGCGCCGAGGAGTGGCTCAACGGCGATGTGCCGGCGTACCAGCACCGTGAGGTGCGGGTGCGGGAGTTCGGGCTGGGTTTCGTGGTGTGGGGTGAGGACCGGGCGGAGGGGCCGCGGTCGGACGGGGGTGGTCAGCGGCTGGTGATCGCCCGGGACAGCGGGGAGGCGACGCTGTGGCCGGCCGTGCCGGTGGGTGAGGTGATCCGCCGGTACGAGGAGGAGTACGGCCGCCCCGACGGGCCCGAGGACGTGGTGCCGGCGGCTGCCGCCCGGGTGGACGCCGACCAGACGTCGTTCCTGCTCACTCCGCCGCAGTGGCTGCGGGAGGCGGCGGACGGGCGGAGGCCGGGGGAGGGGTCGGACGGGGCCGGTTCCGGGCCGGACGCGGTCCCCGGTGGTGCGGCGGCCGGTGCCGGTGCCGTCTCCGGTGGTGCGGGTCCGACCGCCGGCGCGGCGGTCTCCGACGGGGTGCCGGGTGCGGTGTCCCCGGGCGGGGCCGCGGCGGCGTCGACGCGGGCCGGGGTGCCGGGGCCGGTGGACGTGCCCGCGGGGGCCACGCCTTGGGCCGGTACCGACACGAACGCGGACGGTGCCGGGGAGGACCGTTCGGTGCCGCTGCCCGCGACGGTGTTCGCGCCACCGCTCGGTGATCAGGACGCTCCGCCGCGCCCGCCGAAGGCCGCGCCGGACGCGCCGACGGCGCTGATGTCGGGCGGCAGCCAGTTGCCGCCGACTGCGGTCGTGCCGGCGCTCGACGCGTCCGGCGCGCCGGGCCCGGGGCCGGGGTCCACGCCCCCGCCGCCCGCGCCCGCGCCCGCGCCCGACGCCTCGCAGGCGGCTCCCACGATGGCGGGCCCGCACGGCAGCACGCCCCCGCCGCGGGACGCCCCGGGGTACGGCTACCCGTTGGCGCCGGCCGGGCCGGGCGCGCCGGGACGGCAGCTCGCGCCGAACGCCGGGGACATCGCGGACGCCGCGACGAGCAAGGCGGCGCCGCCGCCGAAGAAGGCGCGCGGTGTGGTGGGCGCGCCTCCGCCGCCGCCGGGGGCGCCCGGTCTGCCGGGCGCGCGCCCGGGGAACGCGGTGCCGCCGCCCGCGCCGGGCGCGCCCGCGGGTGGGTACGTGCCGACGCAGCTCGTCTCGGCGCTGGGACCGGAGGGGTCCGAGGGGGCCACCGGGCCGGAGCGCCGGGGTGGCGCGGGAGCGCCGGAGACCGTGGGCGGCCCCCGTCCGCCCGAGGCGCCCCCGGGTGTTCCGGGGGGTACGCCGCCGGGCGGTGTGCACCACGCCGCCACGATGCTGGCCGACCCCGGCCGTCCGGCCGGTGCGCCGGGCGCGCCGCAGCCGCCGGGGACGCCCGGCGCCCCCGGCGCTCCGGGCCGGACGCCGGGTGGGGTGCACCACGCCGAGACCGTGCTGTCCGGTCCCGCGCCGGGCGGTCCGGGCATGCCCCCGCCGCCCGCCCCCGGCGCGGTGCCCCCGCCCGGCATGATGCCCCCGCCCGGGGCGATGCCCCCGCCGGGTGCCATGCCGCCGCCCGGGGCGATGCCGCCGCCGGGCGGTCCGTTCCCGGGGCCCGCCGGGGCGTACGGGTACCCGCAGCAGGGACAGCCGACGGTCGGCCCCGGCTACCAGGCGGTGCTGCGCTACCGGGCGCAGGACGGTTCGGAGCAGCAGCTGATCCGGCGTTCGGCGCCGGGTACGCCGCACCCGGAGTGGCAGATCTTCCATGAGTTGCGGGCCATGAACGTGCCGCCGGACCAGGTGCTGGAGCTGCACACGGAGCTGGAGTCGTGCGAGCTGCCGGGCGCCTACTGCGCGCGGATGATCCGGGAGCAGTGGCCGCAGGCGCGGATCGCGAGCATCGCGCCGTACGGCACGGACCACGCGAGCCGGCAGCAGGGCATGCGTCAGCTGTTGGCGCACCAGGGTGAGTTGCACCAGGTGGCGGACGGTCCGGCGCGGCCGGCGCCGGTGCGGGCGCCGCTGCCGCCGGTGCGGCCGGTGCCGCCCGTCCCGCCGGAGGCCGTCGCGCAGGAGCTGGCCGCGGCGTTCGGCCCGGGGATCTTCCGGTTCGAGCAGCAGGCGGTCTCCCGGCAGGGCGTGCCGCCGGTCGTGGCGCACACGCTGGTGGTGGCGGGGCTGCCGCTGGACATGGGCCCGTTCTTCTGGGCGCAGGCCCAGCCGGGCCGTCCGGTGCCGACGCTGGCGGAGCTGGCGGCGGAGCGGGGGGTGCGGCCGGCCGCGGACGCGGGCTCGTACCTCGTCATGGGCACCGACTTCGGCAAGGCGGTCTGCGTGCAGTACGGGACGGCGAACATCGTGGCCGTGCCCGTGGAGGCGGGGCCGGGCGGCGCGCCCGTGGCGCCGCAGTTCGTCAACACCGGGCTGCCGGAGTTCGTGCGCTGCCTGGCCCTGCTGGGCCGGATGTGGCGGCTGCGGTACGGGCTGAACCAGGAGCAGGCGGGCCGCTGGACCGTCGACTTCCAGGCACAGCTGGCCACGCTGGACCCGGCGGCGCTCGGGTCGCCGGAGAGCTGGTGGTCGGTGCTGCTGGAGCAGATGTGGGACGGGTTGCTGTAGCGGGACCCGGCCGGGTGCGACCCTCGTGCCCCTCACGCGCCCGCGTGAGGGGCACGAGGCGTTCTCCCGGGCGGGGCGGGCCGTCGGCGGGGCGTGTGGAGGACCGGCCGTGACGTGACTGCGGAGTGTCGCGTTATGAACACTTACACCCGATCCATCAAGATGTGCGCGGAATCGTGCTGTCGTGCATGTCCGGTGGAGAGGGGTTCCAGGATGAGCAGCGCAGCGATGCCGCCGCACGGCTTCGGGACCGTCCGGGGGCGCGGCTACCGCCCCGACCAGGTCGAGGCGTACCTGGAGGTGCTCTCCGCGGACCGGGACGCCGCCTGGGAGCGTGCCGCCCGGCTGACGGTGCTCGCCCGGGAGATGGAGGAGGAGGCCGTACGGCTGCGGGAGACCGTCGCACAGCTCGAACCGCAGACGTACGAGACGCTCGGGGAGCCCGCGCGGCGCCTGTTCCAGCTCGCCGTCGAAACCGGTGCCGAGCTGCGGCAACGCACGCGGCGGGAGGCCGGGCGGGAGGTCGCTCGGGCCGAGGAGCGGGCCGAGGGCGTGCGCCGGGAGGCGCGGGAGGCCGCGGACGCGGTCCGCGCCCGGGCCGACGAGGAGGCCGGCCGGCACCTCCTCGCCGCGCGCGCCGAGGCGGACGGCCACCGGGTCGGCGCGCGGCGCGAGGTGAAGGAAGGACGCGGGCGGGCGCTCGGGGAGTTGCGGGAGACCCGGCAGCGCATCACCGCCATGCTCGCCGAGCACGCCCGGGAGCAGGCCGAGCGCTGGACCGAGGCCGAACGGGAGGAGGCCGGACGGGTGGCCGCGCTGGACGCCGGGCACGCCGAACGGGTGAGCCGGGCGGAGGAGGAACTGGCGGCGGCCGAGCGGGACCTGGCGGAGGCCCGGGAGTCCGCGCGCCGCTGCGAGGAGGAGGCGCACGCGCGGGCCGCCGAGATCGTCGCCGAGGCGCGTGTGCGCGGGGAGCGCATCGCCGGGGAGACCGAGCGGCTGCTGCGTGAGCACAGTGAGACCTGGGAGGACGTCCAGTCGCACATGGACTCCGTGCGCGACAGCCTCATCTCGCTGACCGGCCGGGTGGTGCTGGAGTAGCGGCCGGCGCGCCCCGCCCCGCGTAGGCCGCCGCCGGTGCTCACTCCTCGAGCACGGGGAACCGTCGTGGCGCCACCAGCAGCAGCAGGACGAACGCGAGGGCCGCCGCTGCCGCCGCGCCGAGGTACACGGCGTGCACCGCCTCCGCGATGGCCCGCCGGGTGGCCTCCGGGGCCGTACCGGCGCGCAGCGCCCGCGTCACGGAGTCGAGGTCGCCCGCCCCGCCCAGCCGGGCGGCCAGCACGCCGTTGGCGACGGCGCCGAACAGGGAGGCGCCCACGGTCTGCCCGGTCTGCCGGCAGAAGAGCACCGACGCGGTCGTGGTGCCCCGCTCCGACCAGCCCACCGTCGACTGAACCCCCACGATCAGCGGCAGCTGGAACAGTCCCAGCGCCCCGCCGAGCAGCAGCATCAGCAGCGTCGGCTGCCACCAGGCCCCGGGGTACGGCAGGAGGGGGAACGCGGCCAGGATCAGCGCGGCCAGGCCGATGCCGAGCAGCGCGGTGTCCCGGAAGCCGATCCTGCGGTAGACGTGCTGGCTGAGCGCGGCCGTCACCGGCCAGCTCAGCGTCCACACCGACAGCACGAACCCGGCGGCCACCGGCGCGAGCCCGAGCACCGACTGCGCGTACGTCGGCAGGAACACCGCGGGCGCCACCATGAGCAGTCCCAGCGCGCCGAGCGCCAGGTTGACGGCCGCGATCGTCCGGCGTCGCCACACCCAGCCCGGGATCACCGGTTCCGCGGCCCGGCGTTCCACCACGACCACCACGGCGGCCAGGGCGAGACCGGTGCCGAACAGGGCCAGTGACGGCGCCGACAGCCACGGCCAGGCCACCCCGCCCTGCACCAGCGCGGTCAGCAGCACCCCGCCGCACGCGAACACCGCCAGCGCGCCGGCCCAGTCCACGCGGGCGCGGCGCACCGCCCGCCGTTCCGGTTCGTGCAGGTGACGGACGATCAGCCACAGGGCTGCGGCGCCGATCGGCAGGTTGACCAGGAAGATCCAGCGCCAGTCGGTGTAGGCGGCGAGCACTCCGCCCACCCCGGGACCGGCCACCGCGGCGACCGCCCACACCGTGGACAGCCTGGACTGGATCCTCGGGCGCTCCGCCAGCGGGTACAGGTCGGCGGCCAGGGTCTGCACGGTGCCTTGCAGCGCCCCGCCGCCCAGGCCCTGCACCAGCCGGAACGCGATCAGCGCCGCCATGTTCCAGGCCACCGCGCACAGCAGCGAGCCCAGCAGGAACACGGCCGCGCCCACCACCAGGACCGGCTTGCGGCCGAAGGTGTCGGACAGCTTGCCGTAGACGGGCAGGGTGACGGTGACGGCGAGCAGGTACCCGGAGAACAGCCACGAGAAGACGGAGAACCCGCCCAGGTCGCCCACGATCTGCGGTACGGCCGTGGCGACGATGGTGGAGTCGAGGGCCGCCAGTGCCATCGCCAGCATCAGGGCGGCGACCACCGCGCCCCGCCGGCCGGTGTCCGACTGCCGCGCGGCCCCGCCGCGTATCGCCGGTGTCGTGCTCCCCACCGCACTTCCCTCCCGTGGTCCGCGCCGGACACCACCGCGTGCCCCCTGCACGTGCCGCCCCGACGACAGCCTCCCACGGAGGGCAAGACCCCGGCCCCGACCGGGGCGAGGACGCCGGACCGCCGTACCGGGAGGCGCGCTCCACCCCCGGGAACGGCTCCACCGGCGGTGGAACACCCCTAGGGGTACCTCCGTCCTCCGGCTCCGGGCGGGCTCGTCCCGGTGGAGGACGAGAACGGCCGGGAGCCATCCCTAATGTGGCATCGACGCCGCGGGGGGCGGCGGACCGCACCGGCGGGGGTGGGGTTTACCCCCTGCGAAGACGGGGCCCCGCACCAGCGCGCGCCACCCCGCCGGCGGCGAGACTCGACACCACACCCAGGACGGCCGCCCGGCCCACCGGCGCAACCTCACCGACCTGTTGACGACATAGGAGACATACCGTGACATCGGCTGTGACCATCCCCAGGCACGGGGGCACTGGAGGGCGTACGGCCGTTGCCGCCCGGGCACGTCAGGTCGTGAAGGCGTACGGGTCCGGCGAGACCCGCGTCGTCGCGCTGGACCACGTCGACGTGGACATCGCCCGCGGCCGGTTCACGGCGATCATGGGCCCCTCCGGGTCCGGCAAGTCCACCCTGATGCACTGCCTCGCCGGCCTGGACACGGTGACCAGCGGTCACATCCACCTGGACGACACCGAGATCACCGGGCTGAAGGACAAGAAACTCACCCAGCTGCGCCGGGACCGCATCGGGTTCATCTTCCAGGCGTTCAACCTGCTGCCGACGCTGAACGCCATCGAGAACATCACGCTGCCCATGGACATCGCCGGCCGCAGGCCCGACCGCGCCTGGCTGGACCGGGTGGTGGACACCGTCGGGCTCACCGGACGGCTCAGGCACCGGCCGACCCAGCTCTCCGGCGGCCAGCAGCAGCGGGTCGCCGTGGCCCGCGCGCTCGCCGCCCGCCCCGAGATCATCTTCGGTGACGAACCCACCGGAAACCTCGACTCGCGCGCGGGAGCGGAGATCCTGGGCTTCCTGCGCCGCTCCGTGGACGAACTGGGCCAGACCATCGTCATGGTCACCCACGACCCGGTGGCCGCCTCCTACGCCGACCGCGTGCTCTACCTCGCCGACGGCCGCATCGTGGACGAGATGCACCACCCGACGGCCGACCAGGTCCTGGACCGCATGAAGGACTTCGACGCCCGGGGGCGCACGTCATGACCGTCCTGAAGACCTCGCTGCGCAACCTCCTCGCGCACAAGGGACGCATGGCGCTGTCGGCGGTCGCCGTCCTGCTGTCCGTGGGCTTCGTCTGCGGCACCCTGGTGTTCACCGACACGATGAACACCACCTTCGACAAGCTGTTCCAGGCGACCGCCTCGGACGTCACGGTCAGCGCCAAGACCTCCTCCGCCGACGGCCGTACGGTCTCCCGCACCGGCAGACCGCCCGTCCTGCCGGCCTCCGTGGTCGGCCGGGTCCGCGGCGCCCGGGGTGTCGGGTCCGCCGAGGGCACCGTGTCCTCCACCACGGCGACCGTCGTCGACGCCGACAAGGACAAACTGTCACCGAGCAGCGGCGCCCCCACCGTCGTCGGCGGCTGGAACCGCAACGACGCCCGCACCATGGAGATCACCTCCGGCAAGGCGCCCGAGGGCCCGGACCAGGTGATGGTCGACGCCGACACCGCCGGCAAGCACCACCTGCGGCTCGGCGACGAGATCGGCCTGATCACGGCCGTCGGCACGCACCACGCGCACGTGTCCGGCATCGCCGCCTTCCGGGTCACCAACCCCGGCGCGGCCCTGTTCTACCTCGACACCCGGACCGCCCAGCGCACCCTCGTCGGCCGCACCGGCGTCTACACCGACATCGACGTCACCGCCGCCGCCGGCGTGAGCGACGCCCAGCTGAAGAAGAACGTCACCGCCGTCCTCGGCCGCACCTACCAGGTGCGCACCGCCAAGGAGGTCGCCGACGCCAACCAGAAGAGCGTCGAGAGCTTCCTCGACGTCATGAAGTACGCCATGCTCGGCTTCGCCGGGATCGCCCTGCTGGTCGGCATCTTCCTGATCATCAACACCTTCTCCATGCTGGTCGCCCAGCGCACCCGGGAGATCGGCCTGATGCGCGCCATCGGCTCCTCCCGCCGGCAGGTCAACCGTTCGGTGCTCATCGAGGCGCTGCTGCTCGGCGTCATCGGCTCCGTGCTCGGCATCGGCGCGGGCATCGGCCTCGCCGTCGGCCTGATGAAAGCCATGGGGCGCATGGGCATGCACCTGTCCACCGGCGACCTGACCGTCGTCTGGACCACCCCGGCGGTCGGCCTGCTGCTCGGCGTCGTCGTCACCGTCCTCGCCGCCTACCTCCCCGCCCGGCGCGCCGGCAAGGTCTCCCCGATGGCCGCCCTGCGCGACGCCGGCGCCCCCACCGACGCCAGGGCCGGCGCCGTCCGGGCCGGCATCGGCCTGCTCCTCACCGCCGCCGGCGCCTGGAGCCTGTACGCCGCCGCCCGCGCCGACCGGGCCACCACCGGCTCGGGCTGGCTGGGTCTCGGCGTGGTGCTCACCCTCGTCGGGTTCGTCGTCATCGGCCCGCTGCTCGCCGCCGGCCTGGTCCGCGTCCTCGGCGCGGCGCTGCTGCGGGGCTTCGGACCCGTCGGCCGGATGGCCGAGCGCAACGCGCTGCGCAACCCGCGCCGCACCGGCGCCACCGGCGCCGCCCTCATGATCGGCCTCGCCCTGGTGGCCTGCCTGTCGGTGGTCGGCTCCTCCATGGTGGCCTCCGCCGGTGACGAGCTGGACAAGACCGTGGGCGCCGACTTCATCGTCCGCAGCGACCAGGAGGACGGGCTCATAGCCCGGCAGGCCGTGCGGGCCGTCAAGGACACCCCCGGCCTGGAGCGCGTCACCGAGTACAGGTGGACCGAGGCCGCGTTCACCACCCCGGACGGCAAGCGGCTGCCGCACACCGTGATCATGGCCGTCGACCCGGCCTACGCCGAGGACGTACGGACCCCGACCGTGGCCGGCGAGGTACGCGACGCCTACCGGACCGACTCCATGTCGGTGCCCGAGAAGTTCGCCGAGGACCACGGCGTCCGGCTCGGCTCCACGATCACCGTCGCCTACGAGGGCGGCCGCACCGCCCACCTCACGGTGCGGGCCATCACCCGCAGCGACACGCTCATCGATCCCGACGCGGTCTACACCTCCACCGCCACGCTCGCCAAGTACGTCCCCGCCGACCGGATGCCGCTCGACGAGATGATCCTCGCCACCGCCGAGGACGGACGGCAGGCCGCCGCCTACAAGGCGCTCAAGGCCGCGCTGCACGACGACTTCCCGCAGCTGACCGTGCGCGACCAGACCGACTACAAGCAGGACTTCAAGGACCAGATCGGCCAGCTGCTCAACATGATCTACGGCCTGCTGGCCCTCGCGATCATCGTCGCGGTCCTCGGGGTGGTGAACACCCTGGCGCTCTCCGTGGTCGAGCGGACCCGGGAGATCGGCCTCATGCGCGCCATCGGCCTCTCCCGCCGCCAGCTGCGCCGCATGATCCGCCTGGAGTCGGTCGTGATCGCCGTCTTCGGCGCGCTGCTCGGCCTCGGCCTCGGCATGAGCTGGGGCGCGACCGCCCAGCGGCTCCTCGCCATGGAGGGCCTGAAGATCCTGGAGATCCCCTGGCCGACGATCACCGGCGTCTTCGTCGGCTCGGCCTTCGTGGGCCTGCTCGCGGCCCTCGTGCCCGCGTTCCGGGCGGCGCGGATGAACGTGCTGCGCGCCATCGCCACCGACTGACGGGACGGCCGGACAGCAGGACGGCGGGGCGCGGAGATCTCCTCCGCGCCCCGCCGTTCCGGTGCGTGCGTCCGGCCCCGGGGGACGCCGGTGGATCAGCCGGCGGCGCTGACCGCGCCGTAGTACTTCTCCGCGGCCTTGCGGCAGGCCGCCTTCAGCCTCTTGCGCTCCGAGGCGGGCAGGGGGTCCGCCCACGGCTTGTAGTTGCAGGCGCTGTACAGGTCCCTGAGGAGGGCCTGCCCGGCGGCGTGGAGACACCGGGAGACGGCCGGCGGGGTGAGCGGCGGTCCGGTGTCGGTCGGTGCCGTCGGGGTGGGGGGCGCGGGCAGTGAGGGCGTGGACCCGTCCGGTGGACGTCGTCCGGACAACCCGTCTGCTGCGCCCGCCCGGCGGGGCAGGGCACCGGGGGTGTCCGGGCGCGGCGTCGCCGCCGTCGGCGTCGTAGGCTGGGCAGCCCCGGCCCGTGAGACGTGTCGGGCTGTCTGTGTTGCCCCTGCCCGGATGGAAGGCCCCATGAGCCTGCACGGTCTGCTCGACGCCGTCGTCAAGGACCCCGCCCTCGCGGAAGCGATCGGCGCGGCAGCGGACGGCAACCGCACGCACGTCGACCTCGTCGGCCCCCCGGCGGCCCGCCCCTTCACGGTCGCCGCCCTGGCCCGCGAGACCGGCCGCCCGGTGCTGGCCGTCACGGCGACCGGCCGCGAGGCCGAGGACCTCGCGGCGGCCCTGCGCTCGCTGCTGCCCCCCGAGGGCGTGGTGGAGTACCCCTCCTGGGAGACCCTCCCGCACGAGCGGCTCAGCCCCCGCAGCGACACCGTCGGACGCCGCCTCGCCGTGCTGCGGCGCCTCGCCCACCCCAGCACGGACGACCCCGAGACCGGCCCCGTCTCCGTCGTCGTCGCACCCGTGCGCTCC
This sequence comes from Streptomyces sp. NPDC100445, assembly GCF_044759735.1. NCBI lineage: Bacteria > Bacillati > Actinomycetota > Actinomycetes > Kitasatosporales > Streptomycetaceae > Streptomyces > Streptomyces sp. NPDC100445. The sequence continues at coordinate 379,406 of NZ_JBIVZV010000005.1, forward strand.
GTGCTCCAGCCGCAGGTCAAGGGACTGGGCGACCTGGAACCGGTGTCCCTGCGCACCGGCCGGACCGCCGACCTGAACGAGATCGTCGAAGCCCTCGCGGCCGCCGCCTACGCGCGCGTGGAGCTGGTCGAGAAGCGCGGCGAGTTCGCCGTGCGCGGCGGCATCCTCGACGTGTTCCCGCCCACCGAGGAACACCCCCTGCGCATCGAGTTCTGGGGCGACGACATCGAGGAGATCCGCTACTTCAAGGTCGCCGACCAGCGCTCCCTCGAGGTCGCCGAGCACGGCCTGTGGGCACCCCCCTGCCGCGAGCTGCTCCTCACCGACGAGGTCCGCGAGCGGGCGCGCGCCCTCGCCGAGGACCACCCCGAGCTGGGCGAGCTGCTCGGCAAGATCGCCGAGGGCATCGCGGTGGAGGGCATGGAGTCCCTCGCGCCGGTCCTGGTGGACGACATGGAGCTGCTCCTCGACGTGCTGCCCGCCGGCGCGATGGCCGTCGTCTGCGACCCCGAGCGGGTCCGCACCCGCTCCGCCGACCTCGTGGCCACCTCCCAGGAGTTCCTCCAGGCCTCCTGGGCGGCCACCGCCGGTGGCGGCGAGGCCCCCATCGACGTCGGCGCCGCCTCCCTGTGGTCCCTCGCCGACGTCCGTGACCGCGCGCGCGAGCTGGGCATGATGTGGTGGTCGGTGTCCCCGTTCGCGGCCGACCTGGAACCGGACGCCGACACCCTCAAACTCGGCATGCACGCCCCCGAGACCTACCGCGGCGACACCGCCCGGGCCCTCGCCGACACCAAGGGCTGGCTCGCCGACGGCTGGCGCACGGTGTTCGTCACCGAGGGACACGGCCCGGCCGCCCGCACGGTCGAGGTGCTCGGCGGCGAGGGCATCGCCGCCCGCCTGGACTCCGACCTCGCCACCCTCAGCCCGTCCGTCGTGCACGTCTCCTGCGGCTGCGTCGAGTACGGCTTCGTCGACCCGGCACTGAAGCTCGCCGTACTCACCGAGACCGACCTGTCCGGCCAGCGCACCGCGAGCCGCGACGGCGCCCGCATGCCGGCCCGCCGCCGCAAGACCATCGACCCGCTCACCCTGGAACCGGGCGACTACATCGTCCACGAACAGCACGGCGTCGGCCGCTACATCGAGATGGTCCAGCGCACCGTCCAGGGCGCCACCCGCGAGTACCTCGTCGTCGAGTACGCGCCCGCCAAACGCGGCCAGCCCGGCGACCGGCTGTACATCCCGACCGACCAGCTGGAGCAGATCACCAAGTACGTCGGCGGCGAGGCACCCACCCTGCACCGCCTCGGCGGCGCCGACTGGACGAAGACCAAGGCGCGCGCCAAGAAAGCCGTCAAGGAGATCGCGGCCGACCTGATCAAGCTGTACAGCGCCCGCATGGCCGCCCCCGGCCACGCCTTCGGCTCCGACACCCCCTGGCAGCGCGAGCTGGAGGACGCCTTCCCCTACGCGGAGACCCCCGACCAGCTCACCACCATCGCCGAGGTCAAGGAGGACATGGAGAAGTCCGTCCCCATGGACCGCCTGGTCTGCGGCGACGTCGGCTACGGCAAGACCGAGATCGCCGTACGGGCCGCCTTCAAGGCCGTACAGGACGGCAAGCAGGTCGCCGTCCTGGTGCCCACGACCCTGCTGGTGCAGCAGCACTTCGGCACGTTCTCCGAGCGGTACGGGCAGTTCCCGGTCAACGTGCGGGCGCTCTCCCGCTTCCAGAGCGACACCGAGGCCAAGGCCGTCCTGGAGGGGCTGAAGGAAGGCTCGGTGGACCTCGTCATCGGCACCCACCGCCTGTTCTCCTCCGAGACCAAGTTCAAGGACCTCGGCCTGGTCATCGTCGACGAGGAACAGCGTTTCGGCGTCGAGCACAAGGAGCAGCTGAAGAAGCTCCGCGCCAACGTCGACGTGCTCACCATGTCGGCCACACCCATCCCCCGCACCCTGGAGATGGCGGTCACCGGCATCCGCGAGATGTCCACGATCACCACCCCGCCGGAGGAGCGCCACCCCGTGCTCACCTTCGTCGGACCGTACGAGGAGCGGCAGATCGGCGCCGCCATCCGCCGCGAACTCCTGCGCGAGGGCCAGGTCTTCTACATCCACAACCGCGTCGAGTCCATCGACCGCGCGGCGGCGAAACTGCGCGAGATCGTCCCCGAGGCCCGCATCGCCACCGCCCACGGCCAGATGTCCGAGGCGGCCCTGGAACAGGTCGTCGTCGACTTCTGGGAGAAGCGGTTCGATGTCCTCGTCTCGACCACGATCGTCGAATCCGGCATCGACATCTCCAACGCCAACACCCTGATCGTCGAACGCGGCGACACCTTCGGCCTGTCCCAGCTGCACCAGCTGCGCGGCCGGGTCGGCCGGGGCCGCGAGCGCGGCTACGCCTACTTCCTGTACCCGCCGGAGAAGCCGTTGACGGAGACCGCCCACGAGCGGCTCGCGACGATCGCCCAGCACACGGAGATGGGCGCCGGCATGTACGTCGCGATGAAGGACCTGGAGATCCGCGGCGCCGGCAACCTGCTCGGCGGCGAGCAGTCCGGACACATCGCCGGCGTCGGCTTCGACCTGTACGTCCGCATGGTCGGCGAGGCCGTCGCCGACTACCGCCGCCAGCTGGAGACCGGCGGCACCGAGGAGGAGCCGCCGCTCGAGGTCAAGATCGAGCTGCCCGTCGACGCCCACGTCCCGCACGACTACGCCCCCGGCGAGCGGCTGCGCCTCCAGGCCTACCGGGCCATCGCCTCCGCCAACAGCGAGGAGGACATCAAGGCCGTCCGCGAGGAACTCACCGACCGCTACGGCAAGCTGCCCGAGCCGGTGGAGAACCTGCTGCTGGTGGCCGCGCTGCGCATGCTCGCCCGCGCGAGCGGCGTCGGCGAGATCGTCCTCCAGGGCACCAACATCCGCTTCGCGCCGGTCGAACTGCGCGAGTCGCAGGAACTGCGGCTCAAGCGGCTCTACCCCGGCACGGTCATCAAGCCCACCGCCCACCAGATCCTGGTCCCGCGCCCCAAGACCGCCAAGGTCGGCGGCAAGCCGGTGGTCGGACGCGAACTGCTCGGCTGGGTGGGCGAGTTCCTCACCTCGGTCCTGAGCTGACCGGCGGGGGGCGGGCGCGGGCACTCCTCGCGCCACGCTCCCCTTTCGTCCCGGTCGTCCGGTGAACGCCCCTTCACGCCCCATCCGGTGCGCGGCGCAGGGGCGTTACCGTGGGCCCAGCGATCCGCCCGTACCCGGACGGCGGACCAGGGTGAGCAAGGGGACGCACCGTGACACGTCTGAGGGGCGGGACGGTCATCGCCGCGGCCGTACTGGTCGCCGTGACCGGCTGCAAGGTCGAGCAGACTAAGGGGTCCGGCGGACCGCAGCCGGCCGGAGGCGGGGGCCCGGCCATGGCCGCCGCCGGCTCACTGACCGTCAAGGGCCGCGCGCCGAAGACCGGTTACTCCCGGGAGCGGTTCGGCACCGCCTGGGCGGACACCGACTCCAACTCCTGCGACACCCGCGACGACATACTCAAACGCGACCTGGAGAAGGTCCGGTTCACGGGCGGCGGCTGCAAGGTCACGTACGGGCTGCTGGCGTCCGACCCCTACTCCGGCAAGGAGATCACGTACCGGCGCGGCCGCAGTCAGGTCGACATCGACCATGTCGTGGCCCTCTCGGACGCCTGGCAGAAGGGCGCCAAGTACTGGGAGCCCGGCAAGCGCATAGCCCTGGCGAACGACCCCCTCAACCTCCTCGCGGTCGACGCGAGCACCAACCGCGGCAAGGGCGACGGCGACGCGGCCACCTGGCTCCCCCCGAACAAGGGCTACCGCTGCACCTACGTCGCCGCCCAGGTCGCCGTCAAGAAGAAGTACGGCCTGTGGGTGACCTCCGCCGAGAAGGCCGCGATGCGCAAGGTGCTGGCCACCTGCCCGGACCAGAAACTCCCCACCGGCGGCAACCCGACCAGCGCGCCGAAACGCTTCCGCGCCCGCTGACGATTCGCGGCCCCGGCCCCGCCCGGCCCGGTGGGCGGGACCGGGGGGCGGAGCCGGCGCGTGGGACCGGTGGCGCAGCCGGTGTGTGGACCCGGTGGTGGACCCGGTGGAGGACCCGGTGCGTGGGCCCGGTGGCCGGGCGCCGCAGTGGTGCCCGGCCACCGGGGCCGTTGGATCACGCGGCCGACTTGTCCTTCAGGGACCCCAGGACCCGGACCGTCACCTTCTTCGCGATCGCGGCACCGTCGTCGGAGCCCGCCGTCGACAGCACGGTGACCACGGCGTTGCCGGAACGGGTGGCGATGAGCGTGGTGCCGTTCTCCCAGGCGCCGCTGGTCAGCGTCATCGTGTACGCCTCGTCGCCCAGCCCCGCCGTGGACCGCCCGGCGACCTTCACCGTGGCGTGCGCGTCGGTGTCCGTGAAGGACGCGCACTCCTTGGCCACGGACTCCAGGCTCTTCATCACCGTCTTCGCCGTGTCACCCCGGAACACGTCGACCTCCTGGGCCACTTCCTCGGTCTTGTCCTGGTTCACGTAGTCGTTCTGCGCGAAGGACGCGCCGCCCTTGTAACCGGACACCTGTATCCACGAGGTGGCCTCCAGCCGGGTGCAGTCCGGCTTCGCCGTGCTCCTGGTGGACGCGGAGACGAACTCGCCGCCGCTGTCCGAGGAGCCGTCCGCCTCGGCCGTGAACCCGGCCGGGACGACCGACGCGGGCGCCAGCACGCCCTTGAGCTGCGTACCGGTGAGCAGACCGGCGTTCGTGTTCTTCGCCTTGGTCGGCTTGGCGCTCGCGGTGTCGGAGGACGAACCGGAGGAGCAGGCCGACAGGGCCAGGGGGAGTGCCGCGACCGCGAGCAGGGAGACGACACGGGACGAGAGACGCATGACAGTCCTTCGGAACGGTGGGTAGAACAAGTGGAGCGGGGGGTGGCGGGAATCGCGAACGGCGGTGAAGCGATCGCTCGTCCGGCGGACCCCATAAGATCAAAGCTTGTGAACCGAGTCAACACGAGATGATGTTGCTCTTGCGTTCACGCCGTGAAGGTTCGGATCTTGTGTACGTCGGTATGCTCGATGCACACAGGGGCACAAGGGGGAGCGACAGCCGTGCACGACCACACGACAGACGCGACAGAGCTGACCGCGGCCGGCATCGCACGGCTCGCGGGGGTGGGCCGCGCCGCGGTGAGCAACTGGCGCCGCCGGCACGCGGACTTCCCCAAGCCGGTCGGCGGCACAGAGACCAGCCCGTCCTTCGCGCTCGCCGAGGTCGAAGCCTGGCTGCGCGCGCAGGGGAAACTGGCCGAGGTACCGCTGCGCGAACGGGTCTGGCAGCAACTCGCCGGCCACCCCGAGGGGCAGTTGACGGCCCTGGCCCACGCCGGCCGCGCGCTCCTGCTGATCCACGAACGCCCCACCGTCTGGCTCGACGCGAGCGCCGGCTCCGACGCCCGGCTCGCCGCGATGCTGCCGGGCGCGCTGGAGCAGGTGCTGACACCGCGCTTCGGCGGGAAGGCCGTGGGGCGGGGAGCCGGACCGGTCGGCGGAGGTGTGAACAGTGCCGCCATGCCAACCGCTGTGAACCCTCCGCTGACGCCGCCGTCTGTGAACGCGGTGCTGGCCGCACCGCCTGTGGGCGCCGCCTCGAGCGCGCCACCTGTGAACAAGCCACCGGGCGCGCCGCCTGTGAACGGCGAACCGATCGCCGAGTCCGTGAACGCACCGTCGACGCCGCCACCTGTGAACCCGGCGTCGACCGCGCCGCCTGTGTACGCCTCACCGGCCCCCGCGCCCGTGAACCCGTCATCGGCCTCGTCGACCGTGAACGCCGCCCCGGATGTTCACAGCAGGCCGCCCGTCGACGGCCCCACCGTGCCCACTCCCGCCAACCCCCACACCCCTGCCGGCAACACTCCCGCGGCCCCCGCCCCCGCCCCCGCCCCCGCCCTCCGCACCCCCACCGGTCCCCAGCTCCTCCCCTCCGTCCCCTTCCTGCGGGGTGTCGCCGAACTGGCCGCCGAGGTGGGGGCCCGGCAGGCGTTCGAGTTCCTGCTGGGGCGGCACCTGGACGCCAACCCCCGCCAGTACACGCTCACCCCCGCCGAGCTGGCCGGTCTCATGGCCGACCTCGCCGGCCCGGCCCGTACCGTCCTGGACCCGGCCTGCGGCACCGGTGCCCTGCTGCGCGCCGTGGACACCCGCCCCGGGCAGGAGCTGTACGCCCAGGACAGCGCCCCCGAACTCGCCGCGCTCAGCGCGCTGCGGCTCGCGCTGCACACCCGGGCCGCCGTACGCGGTGCCGTGGGCGACAGCCTGCGCGCCGACGCCCACCCGGAGCTGCGCGCGGACGCGGTCCTGTGCCACCCGCCGTTCAACGAGCGGAACTGGGGCCACGACGAACTCGCCTACGACCCCCGCTGGGAATACGGCTTCCCGGCGCGCACCGAGTCCGAGCTGGCCTGGGTCCAGCATGCGCTGGCCCGGCTGACCGACGGCGGCACGGCCGTCCTGCTGATGCCGCCGGCCGCCGCGTCCCGCCGCTCCGGGCGCCGTATCCGCGCCGACCTGCTGCGCCGGGGCGCGCTCAGGGCCGTGGTCGCGCTGCCGGTCGGTGCCGCGCCGCCGTACAACATCCCGCTGCACCTGTGGGTGCTGCGGCGGCCGGACCGCACGCCGGTGGCGCCGGAGGTGCTGCTCGTGGACACCGGGAGGTTCGCCGCCGGGGGGCGCGGCGGTCCGGACTGGGCGGCGGTCCGGGAGGCGGTGCTGGACGCGTGGCGTGTGTTCGGACGGGCCGGTCGTCTGGAGGAGCGGCCGGGGCTCGCCCGTTCCGTGCCGGTGATCGAGCTCCTCGGCGAGGACGTGGACCTGGCCCCCGCCCGCCACCTGCCGCCACCGGCGGCGGCCGACGGCACGGTGCGGCTCGCCGAGGTGCGCGAGCGGCTCGCCGAGACCCTGCGCCTGACCGCCGACCTCTCCCCGGCACCGGCGCCGGCACCGGAACACCCCGCGTCGGTCGCCCCGACACCGGCCGACCCGGTAACCGTCGATCCCGCACCGGCCGACCCCGCGCCGGCCGCGCGCCGCCCTGTCACCACCATCGGTGAACTCGCGCGCGGGGGCGCGCTGGTGCTGCGCACGGGCGGGAACGGCGGGCACGCGCGCGTGCCCGTCCTCACCGACCACGACGTCCTCGCCGGGACGGCGCCCTCGGGCACGCTCCCGGAGAGCGAGGAGGAGGCCGTGCTGACCGAGGCCGGTGACATCGTCGTACCGGTACTGGGCGGGGGGTCGGTGGCGCGGGTGATCGACGAGGGGTCGGCGGGTGCCGCGCTGGGGCGCAACCTGGTGCTCCTGCGCCCCGACCGCACGGCGCTCGACCCCTGGTTCCTCGCCGGTTTCCTGCGCGGTACGGCCAACAACCGCCAGGCCAGCAGCTACGCCTCCACCGCGACCCGGCTGGACGTGCGCCGGATGCAGCTGCCCCGGCTCCCGCTGGAGGAACAGCGGCGCTACGGGGCGCGGTTCCGCGCGCTGGACGAGTTCGAGCGGGCCCTGCGGCACGCGAGCCGACTCGGGGAGCAGCTCGTGCGCGGGATGTACGACGGTCTGACCGACGGTACGGTCACGCCCGGCTGATCCGGGGCGGGTGGCGGTAGGACAACGGTTCGGTACAACCCGGACCGCTCGTCCCCGCCGGGCCATATGCTCGAAGCGACATGCGCACGACCGGTGTCCGTCCGCCCCGCGGAGGCCGCCGGGCGGGCGCGGACGCCCACTTCAGGCACCAGGAGCAGCCATGCAAGGCCACGGCTACGGACAGCCGGTGAAACAGCCGCCGCACACCGGTTGGCTGGTTCTCCTGCGCGTGGTGTTCGTGGCGCTCGGGATCCTCACCATCGGTTTCCTGGCGTGGACGATGCTGCTCCGGCTGGCGGCCGTCACCCGTCGGCCGCTGGACTGGGTGCTGTTCGTGGCGGTGCTGGTGGCCGACATCGTCGGCATCGCGCTGCTGGGGGCGGAGCCCGGCGACGACGTCCACACGGCCGGCGGTTACACGGGCATCCTGCTGGTGCTCGGCGCGCTCGTGGCCACGACGGTGTACTACCTGGCGGCGGACATCCGTCACTTCCAGGTCCGGCGGCAGGCCTACCGGGCGCAACAGCAGGCGTACCAGGGGCGGCAGGCCCCGGCGTACGGCTACCCGGCCGCGGTGACGCCGTACAACGCGGCGACCGTGCCCGTGGCGACGCCCCACCCGACCCCGGTCCACCCGGCCCCGACCCGTCCCACGCCGACCCATCCCACCCCCGCGCACCCGATCGCCCCGCACACCGTGCCGCCGGTGCCGCAGCGCCCGGCGCCCGCGCGGATCGACCAGGTGCGGGCCGAGCTGGACGAGCTGAGCGACTACCTCCGCCGGCACGACGGTCACGAGGGCGGACGGTGAGCGTGACGACCGGACGTGTCGTCGCGGGCCGCTACGAGCTGGCGACGCTCATCGGCCAGGGCGGCATGGGCCAGGTCTGGACGGCGTACGACCGGCGACTGGACCGGCGTGTGGCGGTGAAGCTGCTGCGGCCCGACAGGGTGGCCGGTCAGGAGGCGGACGAACTGCGCCGCCGCTTCCTGCGCGAGTGCCGGGTGACCGCGCAGGTGGCGCACCCCGGCCTGGTGACGGTGCACGACGCGGGCACCGAGGACGAGGAGCTGTTCCTCGTCATGCAGTACGTCGACGGCGCCGACCTCTCCGACCACCTCGCCGAGCACGACCCGTACCCGTGGCAGTGGGCGGTCGCGGTGGCCGCGCAGCTGTGCGCCGTACTGAGCGCCGTGCACGCCGTGCCGATCGTGCACCGGGACCTCAAACCGCGCAACGTCATGGTCCGCCAGGACGGCACGGTCACCGTCCTGGACCTGGGCGTCGCCTCGGTCATGGACACCGACACCACCCGCCTCACCCACACCGGCTCCCCGATCGGGTCGCCCGCCTACATGGCGCCCGAACAGGCGATGGGCGGCGCGGTCGGCCCGTACACCGACCTGTACGCACTGGGCGTGCTGATGCACGAACTGCTCAGCGGTGACGTGCCGTTCGCCGGTTCCACGGCGCTCGGCGTGCTGCACCGGCACCTGTACGAGCCCCCGCTGCCGGTGCGCCGGATCCGCCCCGAGGTCCCCGAGGCGCTGGAGGCCCTGGTGCTGCGGCTGCTGGCGAAGGACCCGCAGCACCGGCCCGGCTCCGCGCAGGAGGTGTACGAGGACCTGGCGCCGCTGCTGCCCGCGCGCGGGATGCCCACCGGCGCGCCACTGGATCCCACCCGCCCCTTCCTGCGCCCGCACGCCCCCTGGCCGGACCGGGCCCGGACGCCCGCGCCCCAGCCCGCCCCCGCCGCGCCGGCGCCGCCGGTGGCCGGGAAACCGGATGTCGCGGCCGCCGTCGACGACGTCAAACGGCTGCTGGGGGAGGGCCGGATCACCCAGGCCGTCGACATCCTGGGCGCGATCCTGCCGGCCGCCGCGCAGCAGCACGGTGAGCACTCCCCGGTCGTCCGCACGCTGCGCAAGCAGTACGCGGCCACGCTCATGGACGACGGCCAGTACCGGCGCGCGCTGCCCGAACTGCGCCGGCTCGCCGACGAACGCGCCGCCGAGGCCGGCCGAGCCGACCCGCAGTCCCTGCGCTACCGCTACGAGGCCGCGCAGTGCCTGGAGCAGCTGGGCGAACCCGCGGCGGCGCTCGCCGAGTACCGCGCCCTCCTGCCGTACTACGAGAACCAGTACGTCTCCGGGGACCCGGGGCTCGCCCACGAGGTGCGCCGGCGCATCGGCCACCTGCTGCTCGCCCTCGGCGACCGGCCGGCCGCCCACGACACGCTCGCACGGCTGCTGATGGACGTGGAACGCCTGCACGGCCCGGGCCACCCCACGGCGGTGGAGGTCCGGCGGACCCTCCAGTGGCTGGGGCAGGTGCGCGGGTAGATTGTGTGTTCGCCCGGGTGCTGCCCGGGCTCTCCGGGCGCGCGGTTCTCCCGGCGGCGGACCCGCCGCCCCGGTACCCCGCGCCCCGTTTCCGACAGGCACGCGCGCGTGTGCGGGATCACATCATCAGGGGTGGGGTTACATGGCCGGCCACCGGCAGTCCAAGAAGCGCAGGTACATCACGTGGGCGGTGGTCGGCGCGGCCGTCGTCGCCGGGGCCGGGATAGCCGCCCAGGCGTCCATGGCCGCCACGACCTGGCCGGCGCAGAAGACCTTCACCGGCCGCGCGTTCGACACGTGCACCGCGCCCTCGCTGTCCACCATGAAGGCCTGGCACACGGGCTTCTACGGCGCGGCGGCCGTCTATGTGGGCGGCAGGAACCGCGGCTGCGCCCAGCCCAACCTCACCGCCTCCTGGGTCAAGTCGGTCAACTCCCTCGGCTGGAAGCTCATCCCGCTGTACGTCGGCGCCCAGCCGCCGTGCCAGTCGGGTGCCAACCCGGAGAAGCTGACCGCCGCCACGGCCGCCTCGCTCGGTGCGAAGGACGCCACCGACGCCGTGGCCAAGGCGTCCGCGCTCGGCATGAAGGCGGGCAGCGCGGTCTACCTCGACATGGAGGCGTACGACATCACGAACAAGTCGTGCAACGACGCCGTGCTGACGTACGTGCGCGCCTTCGACAAGGGCCTGCACGCCAAGACGTACCGGGCCGGCTACTACGGCTTCAGCAGCTCCAGCGCCAAGGCGATCGCCACCGCCAAGGACAGTACCGACCTGCCGGGCAACCTCTGGTACGCGCTGTGGGACAAGCAGAACACGACGACCGCGGACTGGCCGTGGGGTGCCACACGGTTCACCCAGCACAGCCGCGCCCACCAGTACCTGGTCAACAGCAAGGAGTCGCACGGCGGCGTCACGCTGACCGTCGACCGGGACGCGTGGGACGCGCCCGTGGCGCTCGTCGGCTGACCCGTCGCCCGGGGCGGTGCCCGGACTGTCGCACGGACCCGCGCACGGACCGGCGGCGGAAGGCGTGGCGGGCGGCGGTGCCCGAAGGGCGCGTGAATCGTTGGTCGAATGGGTTGGCCGCGAGCTGCCCACTGCCTACCATCGATCATCGCAAGTCATTGCAATCTCCCCTGGAGGTTTCCTTGCACCGCCGCCGTCGCACCGCGCTCGTCCTCACCGCCGCGATCGCCGCCGCGGCACCCCTGCTGACCGCCTGCGGAAACGACGCGCACCCGGGCGCCGCGGCCGTCGTCGGGGGCGGGCGGATCACCGTCGCCCAGCTGGAGAACAGGGTCGGCGAGGTCCGCGCGGCGCAGCGGGCCGCGGTGACGGACGACGCCCAGTACCAGCAGGTCGTCTCCTCCACCAGCAGCCTCACCCGCGACACGCTGCACAACATGGTCCTCGACCGGGTGCTGCACCGCGCCGCCCAGGACGAGGGGGTCACGGTCACCCGCAAGGAGATCCAGCAGATGCGTGCGGGGCTGGAGCAGCAGACCGGTGGCGCCAAGGGCCTGGAGACGGCCTGGCTCCAGAAGTACGGCATCGCCCCGGAACGCCTCGACGACAACCTGCGCCTCCAGCTGGAGGCGCAGAAGCTCGCCGCGAAGCTGGGCACCGACACCAGCAGGCCGGAGTTCTGGAAGACCCTGTCCGCGGCGTCCCGGGAACTGCACGTCGACCTCAACCCGCGCTACGGCACCTGGGACGTGCAGAAGAGCAGCCGCGTGGACGCCCGGACGCCGTGGGTCCGCGAGGTCACCTCGGCGGACGGACAGCCGGCCACGGCCTAGGCCGGCCGGTCGAGGGGGCTGGACCGACCGGTCGGCTGCCCGGGCCGGTTGGTCGAGGGGCTGGGCTGGTCGGTCATACGATCACAGGACTCTTCGGGCCTGTGGACAACGCGATCCGTTCGCCCGCGCCGTGGGTTACGTTCGGATCGTGAACGAATCCCGCCGCGAGACCGCTGCCGCCCCCGGCCGTGTCGTCCTGCTCACCACCAGCCACCGCGTCGCCCCCGGTCTGCTCTCCTGGCCCGCCTGGCAGGTCCTGCGCGCCGCCGACGCCGTGCTCTGCGCGGACGGCGCCCACCCGCAGCTGCCGTACCTGCGGGAGGCGGGGATAACGGTGACGCCTACGTCGCCCACCGCGCAGGAGCTGGTCGACGCCTGCGCCGGCGGGCGGACGGTGGTGGTCGTGGCCACCGGTGAGGGCGAGCCGGCCCTCACCGACGGCCTGGCCCGGCTGGCCGGCGGCGGCCGGACCGCCATGCCGGACCTGGAGCTGCTGCCCGCCTCCTACGACCTGCCCGGCGCCCGGCTCCTGGACCTCGTGCAGGTCATGGACCGCATCCGCGCTGAGTGCCCGTGGTCCTCCCGGCAGACCCATGAGGGCCTCGCCAAGTACGGCATCGAGGAGGCGTACGAACTGGTCGAGGCGATCGAGGCCGGTGACCGCGAGGAACTGCGCGAGGAGCTGGGCGACGTCCTCCTCCAAGTCGTCTTCCACTCCCGGATCGCCGAGGAGCACCCGGACGCGCCGTTCTCCGTCGACGACGTCGCCGGCGGCATCGTCGCCAAGCTCGTCCACCGCCACCCGCACGTCTTCGGCGACGAGACGGCCGAGACCCCGGAGGACGTCAAGGAGCACTGGCTGCGCACCAAGGCCGAGGAGAAGCGGCGCGCCTCGGCCACGGACGGTGTCCCGCTCGGCCAGCCCGGCCTGGCCCTGGCCGCGAAGCTCGCCTCCCGCGCCCGCACGGCAGGCCTGGACGTACCGCTGCCGCGGGGCGAGGGCATCGGGTACGAACTGCTGGCGCTGGCGGCGCGCGCCGAGGCGGCCGGCATCGACCCGGAGGCGGCACTGCGAGCGGCCGCCCGGGCGTACCGGGACGCGATACGCACCGCCGAGGGCCTACCGTCCTGACCCCGCCGCGCCCGGTGAAACGGCACGGCCTTCACACCTGAGGCCCGAGATCCCGGCGCCCGGGACCGACGGAGCCCCCGGAACCGGCACGGTCACCACCCCGCCGAACTCACAGACCCCGGCGCCAGCACCGCCCGCTCGCGGTGACCACGGCGCCCCGGCGCCGGCCGCCGCGCCCGGCATACGCCGTGTGCCTCTCGTCGCTCGGGGCCGGGGGGCCGGGGGCACGGTTGCCGGACCTGCCGCGCGCCCTGTGCCCTCGCGTCGCCTGGGCCAACGGCCACCGCACCAGCGGTACGCCCCTCACCCCTGCGTTCCCGAGGCCGGGGGGAACGGCCGTCACACCTGCCGTGCGCCTTGCCCCCTGCATCCCGTGCCTTGCCCCCCGCATCCCCGCGGTCGGGGCAGCGTTCCCTCTATCCGCCACCCGTCCTACGCCCCTCCGCCTCCCCAGCGCCGGGGCAACAGCTCCTCGATCCGCCGCCCACCCCACGCCCCTCCGCTTTCCCAGCGCCCGGCAACGGCCGGCCACGCCCGCCACGTGCCCTGTCGCCCCGCGTCCTGGGGTACCGGCCACCGCACCCGCCGTACGCCTGCCTCCCCAAGCCCTTGGGGCGACGTCCGCCGTACCCGCACCCACACCCGCACCTGTCCTACCCCGGCCCACCCCCGTCTCCCCGGGACCGGGGAACCTCCGCCCCACCCACCACCCTCTGCCGCACGCCACCGCCCCTGGGCCGGAGAACAGCCGCCGCACATTCCCCCACCCCACTTCACCCACCCCACTCACCTCACCGCACCTCACCACCCCGCCGGAGGCGCTCGTGCCTGCCCCCGCCGTGCGCTGGCCCGTGGGGCGGATACCGTCGGGGAGTGACCGACCAGCTCCGCCCCGACGGCCCGGCGCCCGCGCTCTTCACGTGGGAGTTCGCCACCGATCCCTATCCCGCCTACGCCTGGCTGCGCGAGCACGCCCCCGTGCACCGCACGCGGTTGCCGAGCGGGGTCGAGGCGTGGCTCGTCACCCGGTACGCCGACGCCCGGCAGGCCCTGGCCGACCAGCGGCTGAGCAAGAACCCGGCGCACCACGACGAGCCCGCGCACGCCAGGGGCAAGACCGGCATCCCCGGCGAGCGCAAGGCCGAACTGATGACGCACCTGCTGAACATCGACCCGCCGGACCACACCCGGCTGCGCAGGCTGGTCAGCAAGGCGTTCACCCCGCGCCGGGTCGCGGAGTTCGCGCCCCGGGTGCAGGAGCTGACCGACCGGCTCATCGACCGGTTCGCGGCGACCGGGTCCGCCGATCTCATCCACGAGTTCGCGTTCCCGCTGCCCATCTACGCCATCTGCGACCTGCTCGGTGTCCCGCCCGAGGACCAGGACGACTTCCGGGACTGGGCGGGCATGATGATCCGGCACGGCGGCGGGCCCCGGGGCGGGGTCGCCCGGTCGGTGAAGAAGATGCGCGGCTACCTCGCCGAGCTGATCCACCGCAAGCGCGCGGCGCTGCCCGCCGAGCCGGCGCCCGGCGAGGACCTGATCTCCGGCCTGATCCGCGCCTCCGACCACGGCGAGCACCTCACGGAGAACGAGGCCGCCGCGATGGCCTTCATCCTGCTGTTCGCCGGTTTCGAGACGACGGTGAACCTCATCGGCAACGGCACCTACGCGCTGCTCACCCACCCCGAGCAGCGCGGCCTGCTCCAGGAGTCCCTGGCGCGCGGGGAGCGGGACCTGCTGGAGACCGGCGTGGAGGAACTGCTCCGCTACGACGGCCCGGTGGAGCTGGCGACCTGGCGGTTCGCCACCGAGCCGCTCACCGTCGGCGGGCAGGACATCGCGCCGGGCGATCCGGTGCTCGTCGTCCTGGCCGCGGCGGACCGGGACCCGGCCCGGTTCGCCGGCCCGGACGTGCTCGACCTCGCCCGCCGCGACAACCAGCACCTCGGTTACGGCCACGGCATCCACTACTGCCTGGGCGCGCCGCTCGCCCGGCTGGAGGGCCAGACCGCGCTCGCCACCCTGCTCACCCGCCTGCCGGACCTGCGTCTCGCCGCGGACCCGGCCGAGTTGCGCTGGCGCGGCGGGCTCATCATGCGCGGTCTGCGCACCCTGCCGGTGGAGTTCACACCCACCGGCTGAGGACCGCCCCGCCCCCACCGCACGGGAAATGACAGACGTTCAACTTTGTGATCTTCACGTGATCTGTGCGGCATTAACTTGTGACAAGTGATCGTCTGCCGATACGTTCACCCCTCAGCGCGGCGGGCACGGTTTCGCCGCGCCGGTCCAGCTGTCGCTCGAAAGGCTTCTGCATGCTCTCCGGGAACGGCCGACACCGTCGCCCCCGTCAGGCTCCGGCGCTCCTCGTGGCGGCCGGCGTGACCGGCTCCGCCATCGCCATTCCGCTCCTCGGCGCCGCGAGCGCCAACGCGGCCGACGGCACCACGTGGGACAAGGTGGCCGAATGCGAGAGCGGCGGCTCCTGGAGCGCGGACACCGGCAACGGATATTTCGGCGGCCTCCAGATCTCGCAGGACGACTGGGCCAGATACGGCGGCACCGAGTACGCGGCCAGCGCCGACCAGGCCAGCCGCTCCCAGCAGATCGCCGTCGCCGAGAAGATCCTCGCCGGCCGGGGGACCACTCCCTGGGCGACCTGCGCCCTGCTGTCCGGGCTGACCTCCGACTCGGGCTCGGTGGACGTGGACACGGGCGTCGGCGGCTCCGGTGGTTCCGGTGACACCGGCGGCACCGAGGGCTCGTCCGGCACACCGGACCCGACCGGTTCCACCGGGACGGACGGCGCGAACGGGACGAACGACACATCCGATGCCTCCGGTACGTCCGGTTCGCCGGATTCGCCGTCCTCCACCGGTACCGGCTCGTCCGCCAACTCCGGTTCGAAGGGCGGCTCCTCCTCGGACAAGGCGGGTACGCCGACCGCGAAGCCGGGCAAGGGTGTCGGCGGGACGACCGGGTCCAAGGGGAGTGACGCCCCCAAGTCCGACAAGCGCGCCGTACCGGACGCCGGTGCGCCGCGGGGGGTCGGCGGCTCGCCCACGGCCGTCCCGGACGCCGGTGAGGTGGACAACCCTCAGCAGGCCGCCGGTTCCTGGAGCCTGGTCGACACCGGCAGTCTCGGCACGAGCGGGCGCCATCGTGGGGCCAACGCGGACGAAAACGTGACAAACGGTCAAAGCCCGGCACTCTCCGGCCGCCACGCCTCTCCCGCGCCGGACACCTACACGGTCCGTGAGGGCGACACCCTCGCGTCCATCGCCGACTCCCTCGACGTCGACGGGGGCTGGCGCGCGCTCTATACCGGAAACAAGAAGGCCATCGGCACCGACCCGAACCACATCAGTGCCGGTCAGACCCTTGAAGTCACGGACGAAACGGACGCCGACTAGCGGGAGTTGACGCCCCATATCGCGGCTGATGTCCGTTTTGGCGAAGGTGTGGGATGAGTCTCAGAAGCCTTGATCGTCTTTGAAATTCCGGCGATCACGTGTCTACGGTCGAGATCGCTCGTCACCACGGGCCCCGGCTTCCGCAACGCCGAATCCTGCCAGCGGTTGCCCGGGAACAGTCGTCGCGTCATGCGCCGCAGGCAGGAGCGGGGGACCCAAGGTAAGTGCCGGGACCAGCAGTCGAAGAGGCTGGCACCGGCTGGGGGTGAAGCCGCACCGCGCACAGCGTGGGTGCGGCCGGGCAACTCAACCGGCCCGAACCCGACAGCTCACCTCGCAGGCGTCGGTGAGGGGATAGATCCATGCTGTTTTCCGCCAAGGGCAAGCACCGTCGTCCGTCCAAGGCCGTCCGGGCCATCACGCTCGCCGGTGTCACCGGCGCCGCCGTCGCCGCCCCGCTGATGGCGACCGGCACCGCCTCCGCCGCCACCACCTCCGAGTGGGACACCGTCGCCCAGTGCGAGTCCGGCGGCAACTGGGCCATCAACACCGGCAACGGTTACTACGGCGGTCTCCAGTTCTCCGCCTCCACCTGGGCCGCGTACGGCGGCACGCAGTACGCCGCCACGGCCGACAAGGCCGGCAAGGCGCAGCAGATCGCCGTCGCCGAGAAGGTGCTGGCCGCGCAGGGCAAGGGTGCCTGGCCGGTCTGCGGCACGGGCCTGTCGGGCGCGTCCACCGGCGGCTCCGCCCCGACCACCACCTCGGGTTCGGCCGGTACCACCGACACGACCCGCTCCAGCGACCAGCAGGCCGCCTCCCGCTCCGCCGAGCGCCCGGCCACCTCCGCGAGCAAGAGCCCGAGCCAGGCCCCGAGCCAGACGCCGAGCCCGAGCAAGAGCAAGACCGTCACCACCCCGACCGGCCAGAAGGTCAAGAAGGGCGACGGCGAGTACAAGGTCGTCACCGGCGACACCCTCAGCTCCATCGCCGCCGCGAAGCACGTGCAGGGCGGCTGGGAGAAGCTGTTCCGGCTGAACAAGGACATCGTCGAGGACGCCAACCTCATCTACCCGGGTCAGCAGCTCCACCTGAAGTGACCCCCCGGCTCCGCGCGGAGCCACAGCCCCCTCCCGCCCCCGGCCCGCGTGCCGGGGGTCCGGCGCGGGGGCGCCCCCGTCCCCACGGACTCCCCGCCCCGGCGCGCGTTCCCCCGTACGCGCCGGGGCGGGGTTTTTCGCTGCCGCCGGTCCCCTCTCTCCGGCCGGGTCTCCCCGTTGTATCCGGCCGGGTTTCCCCGACCCCCTTTGTTTCGACCTGAAACAAAAGGTACGGTCGCCTTGTCCACGGGGCGGTCGGTCGGTGGCCGGCGCCCCGGAGACGGTTAGGCTCTAGTCGCAAGGCACAGCCGTAAGGCACACAGCCCCGCACTTCCAGCGTCACATCCAAGAAGGAGATGCTCGTGCCGTCCATCGACGTCGTCGTAGCCCGGGAAATCCTGGACTCCCGAGGCAACCCCACGGTCGAGGTCGAGGTCGGCCTCGACGACGGCAGCACGGGTCGTGCCGCCGTCCCGTCCGGCGCCTCGACGGGCGCCTTCGAGGCCATCGAGCTGCGCGACGGTGACCCCAACCGGTACCAGGGCAAGGGCGTCGAGAAGGCCGTCCTCGCCGTGATCGAGCAGATCGGCCCCGAGCTGGTCGGCTACGACGCCACCGAGCAGCGCCTCATCGACCAGGCCATGTTCGACCTGGACGCCACCGACAACAAGGGCTCCCTCGGCGCCAACGCCATCCTCGGCGTCTCGCTCGCCGTCGCCCACGCCGCCTCCGAGGCCAGCGACCTGCCGCTCTTCCGCTACCTGGGCGGCCCGAACGCGCACCTGCTGCCGGTGCCGATGATGAACATCCTGAACGGCGGCTCGCACGCCGACTCCAACGTGGACATCCAGGAGTTCATGATCGCCCCGATCGGCGCGGAGTCCTTCTCCGAGGCCCTGCGCTGGGGTGCCGAGGTCTACCACACCCTGAAGAAGGTCCTGAAGAACAAGGGCCTGTCCACCGGTCTCGGCGACGAGGGCGGCTTCGCCCCGAACCTCGGCTCCAACCGCGAGGCCCTCGACCTCATCCTCGAGGCGATCAAGGAGGCCGGCTACACCCCCGGCGAGCAGATCGCGCTGGCCCTGGACGTCGCCGCCTCCGAGTTCTACAAGGACGGCTCGTACGTCTTCGAGGGCAAGAACCGCACCGCCCAGGAGATGACCGAGTACTACGCCGAGCTGGTCGAGGCGTACCCGCTGGTCTCCATCGAGGACCCGCTGTTCGAGGACGACTGGGAGGGCTGGAAGACCATCACCGACCAGCTCGGCGACAAGGTGCAGCTGGTCGGCGACGACCTGTTCGTCACCAACCCCGAGCGCCTCGCCCGGGGCATCGAGGACGGCGCCGCCAACGCCCTGCTGGTCAAGGTCAACCAGATCGGCTCGCTGACCGAGACGCTGGACGCCGTCGAGCTGGCCCAGCGCAGCGGCTACAAGTGCATGATGTCCCACCGCTCCGGCGAGACCGAGGACGTCACCATCGCCGACCTGGCCGTCGCCACCAACTGCGGCCAGATCAAGACCGGCGCCCCGGCCCGGTCCGAGCGCGTCGCCAAGTACAACCAGCTGCTGCGCATCGAGGAGATCCTCGACGACGCCGCGGTGTACGCGGGCCGCTCGGCCTTCCCCCGGTTCCGTTTCGCGAACCAGTAGGCGCCACCGGGGCTGAGCCTGCCCGGGCTATGTCCTAGCCAGTCGTACGTACGTCCCCGTACCCGGTCCCGTACCGTGTCCGGGGACGTACGCGCGTGTGACGGGAGGCGGGAAACAATGGCCGTGAAGGACCGTGACCGGTTCTCCACCGCGACCAGGCTGCGGGTGCTCGGCGAGCAGACGGCGGCCCGCGTCTACCGCTCCCAGACGAAACGGCAGGCGCGCCGCTCCCGGCTCACCGGCCGCGCCGCCCTGCTCGCGCTCGTGCTGTGCTCGCTGGTCGTCGCCCTCGCCTACCCGATGCGGCAGTACGTCTCCCAGCGCGCGGAGATCGCCGACGTGCAGCGGCGGCAGCAGCAGGCCCGCGAGCGCGTCGAACAGCTGCGCGACCTCAAGGCGCGCTGGCAGGACGACGCCTACGCCGAGCAGCAGATCCGCGACCGGCTGCACTACGTGCTGCCCGGCGAGACCGGGTACGTCGTCATC
The DNA here is from genome assembly GCF_044759735.1 of Streptomyces sp. NPDC100445. Lineage (NCBI taxonomy): Bacteria > Bacillati > Actinomycetota > Actinomycetes > Kitasatosporales > Streptomycetaceae > Streptomyces > Streptomyces sp. NPDC100445. The sequence goes on from NZ_JBIVZV010000005.1 coordinate 398,997, forward strand.
GACCCGGGCGCGGCCAAGCAGTCCCGCGCCGACCTCAGGGCCGCCCACCGGCCCTGGTACGCCAACGTCTGGGACGGCGTCGACAAGTCCGACGCCTCCGACCAGTGAGCCGGCGTCAAGACCGGCACAACGACGAGAAAGCCACCCTGGAAGCAGTCATGGAAACCCCTCCGCCGCCCACTCCGCGCACCGAGCCCACCGATGCGGACGTCGAGGCCTTCAAGCAGCAGCTGGGCCGCCCGCCGCGGGGTCTGAGGGCCATCGCGCACCGCTGCCCCTGCGGTCAGCCGGACGTCGTGGAGACGGCACCGCGCCTGCCCGACGGCACCCCCTTCCCCACGCTGTACTACCTGACGTGCCCGAAGGCGTCCTCCGCCATCGGCACGCTGGAGGCGAACGGCGTCATGAAGGAGATGACCGAACGGCTCCAGCGCGATCCCGAACTGGCCGCCGCCTACCGGGCCGCGCACGAGGACTACATCCGGCGCCGGGACGCGATCGAGGTCCTCCAGGGCTTCCCGAGCGCGGGCGGCATGCCGGACCGGGTCAAGTGCCTGCACGTGCTCGTCGGCCACTCGCTGGCCGCCGGTCCGGGCGTCAACCCGCTCGGTGACGAGGCGCTGGCGATGCTGCCGGAGTGGTGGCGCAAGGGCGCCTGCGTGACGCTCGACGACACCGAGGGGGACGCGAAGTGACCCGCGTCGCCGCCGTCGACTGCGGCACCAACTCCATCCGTCTGCTGGTCGCCGACGCCCCCGACACCACCGGCGGTGCCCTCGACGCGGGCGGGCCGGCCGAACTGGCCGAACTGGACCGCCGGATGACGATCGTGCGGCTGGGCCAGGGCGTCGACCGCACCGGCCGGCTCGCCCCCGAGGCGCTGGAGCGGACCTTCGCCGCGTGCCGCGAGTACGCGGACGTCATCAAGGAGCTCGGCGCCGAACGCGTCCGCTTCGTCGCCACCTCCGCCTCCCGGGACGCGGAGAACCGGGCGGACTTCGTCCGGGGTGTCGTGGACATCCTCGGGGTGGAGCCGGAGGTCATCACCGGCGGCCAGGAGGCCGAGTTCTCCTTCACCGGGGCGACGCGCGAGCTGCGCGGCCGTGACGACCTGGCCCGGCCCTACCTGGTGGTGGACATCGGCGGCGGATCCACCGAGTTCGTCGTCGGCGACGACCACGTCCGCGCCGCGCGGTCCGTGGACGTGGGCTGCGTGCGGATGACCGAGCGGCACCTGGTGCGTGACGGCCGGGTCGCCGACCCGCCCACCGAGCGGCAGGTGGCCGCCATGCGGGCCGACATCGAGGCCGCCCTGGACCTCGCGGAGCGGACGGTCCCGCTCGGCGAGGCGCGCACCCTGGTGGGCCTGGCCGGTTCCGTCACGACGGTGTCCGCGATCGCCCAGGAGCTGCCCGCCTACGACTCGGCGCGCATCCACCACTCCCGGATCTCCCGTGACCGGGTCCGCGAGATCACCGGGTGGCTGCTGGGTGCCACGCACGCCGAGCGCGCCGCGATCCCGTCCATGCACCCGGGCCGGGTCGACGTCATCGGCGCGGGCGCGCTCGTCCTGCTCGCGATCATGGAGCGGACCGGCGCGGAGGAGGTCGTGGTGAGCGAGCACGACATCCTCGACGGCATCGCCTGGTCCTTGGCCTGATCGCCTACAGGGCCGGTGAGCTTCTTGACGTCGGCGTCCTCTCGGTAAGGGTCTTCGCCGAGCGCGGTCAGCGCGGTCAGGACGCGCATGGCGTCGGGCCGGCTGATGGCCCGGAGCTGCCGTGGTGAGCCGGAAGGCGTACTTCTGATGACGGTCGGAAGGCCTTCCTAGGCCCGGTTGATGTGGTCGGCGAGGTGCGCGCGGGCTTCCCGTACGGTCACGCTGTTCTCAGTCATGAGATCGGTGTACGCATCTGCGTGTACTCGGGCTCGGCGGTGGCGTAGCTCTCTTTTATTACCGAACGGTAGCCATCTGCTGAGCAGGCTGGATAACGTTTGAGCGGCTTCGAGGGTCCCGCGAGGGGCCCTGTGTCGTAGGTGCGCGAAAAGGTTCGTGAAGTTCTTCACAAGGAATTCCCGGGTGCCGCGCCCCCAGTCGGGGTCCATAGGCCCTTCCGGGGCCCCAAGAGCCGTTTGAACGTGTTCAGATGGGGGGTGTGGGAGTGCCCCCGACGGTCGCGGTGCACTCGTCCCGGGTCGGCCTCACAGCCCTCGCGTCACCCCGGAGAGGCAGCTCACGCGGCATTGACAACGGCTCCGGCCACCCCGCGGTTCCCCCTCGTCCGCATGACCTGCGTCACGTGAGCCGCGGAGTTTAACACAGGCCCCGTCAGAGCTTGTGAAGGGGCGCACGAGCGACCCCCCGGCGGCGGGTGGATACTCGATGGCATGAGCACCACGGAGCGTCCCAGGATCCTCGTAGTAGGCGGTGGGTACGTAGGCCTGTACGCAGCTCGGCGCATCCTCAAGAAGATGCGCTACGGCGAGGCGACCGTCACGGTCGTCGACCCCCGGTCGTACATGACCTACCAGCCCTTCCTCCCCGAAGCCGCCGCCGGCAGCATCTCCCCTCGGCACGTCGTCGTCCCGCTGCGACGCGTGCTGCCGAAGGCGGAGGTCCTCACCGGTCGGGTCACCACCATCGACCAGGACCGCAAGGTCGCCACGATCGCCCCGCTCGTGGGCGAGGCGTACGAGCTGCCGTTCGACTACCTGGTCATCGCGATGGGCGCGGTCTCCCGCACCTTCCCGATCCCCGGCCTCGCCGAGCAGGGCATCGGCATGAAGGGCATCGAGGAGTCCATCGGCCTGCGCAACCACGTCCTGGAGCAGCTGGACAAGGCCGACTCCACCGACGACGAGGAGATCCGCCGCAAGGCGCTCACCTTCGTCTTCATCGGCGGTGGCTTCGCGGGCGCGGAGACCATCGGCGAGGTCGAGGACATGGCCCGGGACGCGGCCAAGTACTACAAGAACGTGTCGCGCGAGGACATGCGCTTCGTCCTCGTCGACGCCGCCGACAAGATCCTCCCCGAGGTCGGCCCCAAGCTCGGCCAGTACGGCAAGGAGCACCTGGAGAGCCGCGGCGTGGAGATCTACCTCTCCACCTCGATGGACTCCTGCGTCGACGGCCACGTCGTGCTGAAGAACGGCCTCGAGGTCGACTCCAACACCATCGTCTGGACCGCCGGCGTCAAGCCGAACCCGGCCCTGTCCCGCTTCGGCCTGCCCCTCGGCCCCCGCGGCCACGTCGACTGCGAGCCCACGCTCCAGGTCAAGGGCACGAACTACATCTGGGCCGCCGGTGACAACGCCCAGGTCCCGGACCTCGTCGGCCGCAAGGCGGGCAACGAGAACGCCTGGTGCCCGCCGAACGCCCAGCACGCGCTGCGCCAGGCCCGCGTCCTCGGCGACAACGTGATCTCCGGTATGCGGGGCTTCCCGCAGAAGGAGTACGAGCACGCCAACAAGGGTGCGGTCGCCGGTCTCGGCCTGCACAAGGGCGTGGCGATGATCGTCATGGGCAAGATGAAGATCAAGGTCAAGGGCCGCCTCGCCTGGTACATGCACCGTGGCTACCACGGTCTGGCGATGCCGACCTGGAACCGCAAGATCCGCGTCTTCGCCGACTGGACCCTCGGCATGTTCCTCAAGCGCGAGGTCGTCTCCCTGGGCGCCATGGAGAACCCGCGCGAGGAGTTCTACGAGGCCGCCAAGCCGGCGCCGGTCGCCGCCGCCAAGACCGAGGAGAAGGCCAAGGCCTCCTGACCTCGGGACCCTCCCGTACCGCCCGAAGGGGCCGCCCGCCATCCGTGGTGCGGGCGGCCCCTTCGGCGTACCCGGGCGGCTCCCGTCGCCGCGTGCGCGCGGCCGGGCCGGCGGTTCTCGCCGTCGGACAGGTGATCTCCGCGCCCGGCGCCGTCCCGGCGGACGCACCCGGTGGTACCCGACGCGGGTGAGCGTCCCACCGCCTCCCGGTCCGCCGGTGCCTTCAGCTCCTGTACCGGCAGGAGCTTGTCGGCCTCCTCGGCCAGCTCCTCCTTCAGCTCCAGGTTCTCCGACCGCTCCGCGTCCCGCTGCCTTCCACTCCGCCATCAACTCGCGGTGACGGGCCGCCGTCGGACCCCGGTCCGCCGAACCCCACAGCGCCTCCGCCTCGGCGACCAGCCGCTCCTTCGACCCGGCGGACCTCCTCGCGCTGCGCGTCCATCTGCGCGACCGCCGGCCCGCCGTCCGGCCCGCCGGGGCCGCCCGCCGTCGGCCCCCGCTTCCCCTGCGCCCCTGTGGCGCCGGCCCGGCGCGCCGGCCGGTGCGGCTGCGGTGGTGGTCGTCGCCGACGGTGGCCGCGGTGATGCCGGCCCGGCACGGCGGCCGGGGCATGTCGACCGCCGGCACGCCCGGGACATCACCCGCCGGGTGGCCCTGTCACCGGCCGACCGGGGGCCCGACGCCGTGCGGGACGACCCCTAAGAGAACGACGACACGGCGGTGCGCATCGCGACGGCCGCCGCGCGGTGGTGCGGCGGCCGGTGGACGGCACGCTGAGCCGCCTCCACCGTGAGGTCCGCAGGAAGGACCGGACGAAGTACGCCAGGTCGACGGTCGCGGCCGAGGAGGGCCGCCTGACCGGTGACGCGGACGGGCGGGCGGCCGACCGGTACCGCACGACCGTGGCCGCGAGGAGGCGTTGGACGCCCTGTCCGTCGTGCGCCGCCCCCTGTGAGCCGGTCGCGCCCCGGCGCGCGCACTCCACGGCCCGCGTGTCGGCGAGGGCGTACGAAGGGGAATGGCGGCGATGTGCGCGATGGTTTGCCAGGAACGGAAGCAGACGGTACGGGCCGATTTCCCCTCACGGAGGTGTGCGCCATGGCCGACGCCGCGACGCGGCTGACGAGTCTTGCCGAGCAGATGCTGGGAGCCCCGCTCCCGCTACGGGTGCGGGCCTGGGACGGCTCACAGGCCGGGCCGCCCGACGCCCCGGCGCTCGTGATCCGCAACCGCCGCGCCCTGCGCCGCATGCTGTTCAAACCGGGCGAGGTGGGTCTCGCCCGCGCCTGGGTCTCCGGCGACCTGGACGTCGAGGGTGACCTGTACACCGCGCTGGAGTCGATGGCGGGCCTGGTCTGGGAGCGCGGGGAGGACGCCCGGGGCCTGGTCGAGGCCGTACGCGACCCCGCCGTCCGGGCCGCCACCCGCGAGCTGCTGCGGCTGGCCGGCCCGCCCCTGCCACCCGCCCCGCCGCGCGAGGAGGTCCGCAGACCGCGCCGGGGCCTGCACACCCGGCGCACCGACCGACGCGCCATCAGCCACCACTACGACGTCGGCAACGACTTCTACGAGCTGGTCCTCGGCCCCTCGATGGTGTACTCCTGCGCGTACTGGGAGCCCGGCAGCGGCGCCACCCTGGAGTCCGCCCAGCGCGACAAGCTCGAACTGGTCTCGGCCAAGCTCGGTCTGAAGCCGGGTCAGCGGCTGCTGGACGTCGGCTGCGGCTGGGGCTCCATGGCCGTCCACGCGGCCCGCGAGCACGGGGTGAGCGTCCTCGGGGTCACCCTGTCGCAGGAGCAGGCGGCGTACGCCCGCAAGCGCGTCGCCGAGGAGGGCCTGACCGACCGGGTGGAGATCCGCGTCCAGGACTACCGGGACGTCACGGACGGCCCCTTCGACGCGATCTCCTCCATCGGGATGGCCGAACACGTCGGCGCGGAACGGTACCTGGAGTACGCGCGCCGGCTGTACGCGCTGCTGCGCCCCGGGGGACGGCTGCTCAACCACCAGATCGCCCGCCGCCCGCAGCTCGACGAGTCGGCGTACCGGCCGGACGGGTTCATCGACGCCTACGTCTTCCCCGACGGCGAACTCGCCCCCGTCGGCACCACCGTCACCCAGCTGGAACGGGCCGGCTTCGAGGTCCGGGACGTGGAGTCGATCCGCGAGCACTACGCCCGCACCCTGCGTCGGTGGGTCGACAACCTGGAGGCCGGCTGGGACCGGTCGGTCGGCCTCGCCGGTTACGGCCGGGCCCGCGTCTGGCGCCTGTACATGGCCGCCTGCGCGCTCGCCTTCGAGCGCAACCGCATCGGCGTCAACCAGGTCCTGGCCGTCCGCACCCCCGAGTCGGGTGCCTCCGGGCTGCCGCTGCGCACCCGCACCTGGCACGCCTGACACGGTGAAGGGCCCCGTCCCGCCCCCACGGGGACGGGACGGGGCCCGCGGCCGTACCGCTACTCGGCCTTGATGGCCGCCAGCATGTTCAGCCGGGCGGCGCGGCGGGCCGGCCACAGCGCGGCCAGCACGCCGACCACCCCCGCCAGCAGCAGGAACACCGCCATCCGGCCCCAGGGCAGCACCAGTTCGTACGTCGGCATCTTCGTGCCCAGCAGCTCCCCGGCCGCCCAGCCGAAGAACACGCCCAGCCCGATGCCCAGCACCCCGCCGAACAGGGAGATGACCAGGGACTCCAGGCGGACCATCCGCTTGACCGCCTTGCGGTCCAGGCCGATCGCGCGGAGCATGCCGATCTCCTGCGCCCGCTCGAAGACCGACATGGCCAGCGTGTTGACGACCCCGAGCACGGCGACGATCACCGCCATGGCGAGCAGCCCGTAGACCATGTTCAGGATGAGCGTGAACGTCTTCGCGATGTCGTCGGAGATGTCCTGCCGGTCCTGCACCTTGATCGCCGGGTTGGAGCCGAGCACCTTCTCCAGCCGGTCCTTGGCCGCGCCGGACGCGCCGCCCGCGGTCTTGACCATGACCTGCATGTCGGCCGGGTCGCGCAGGTGCGGGGTGAGGACCGCGTCGTCCAGGAGGATGCCGCTGAGCAGGTCGTTGCCCTCGTACACCCCGGCGACCGTCAGCCGCCGCGTTCCGCCGTCCTCGAAGTGCGCGGTGAACCGGGAGCCGGCCCGCCAGCCGTGCACGTCGGCCGCGTCCCGGTCCACGACGACCCGCGTGCCGCCCACGGTGAACGAACCGTCGGTCACCTTCAGGTCGGTGAGCCGGCCGATGGCCGCGCCGTCGACGCCGGTCAGGAACTCCGTCTCGCCGTCGATCCGCGACTCGCCGTTGCGCAGCGGGCTGCTGGCGGTGACCCCGTCGGCGGCGGCCAGCCGGCGCGCCACGTCGGGGGAGAGCGGGCCGCGGTTGGCCATGGAGACGACGTAGTCCGCGCGGATCGCCGCGCCGGCCATCTTGTCGATCGAGGTCTGGAGGCTGCCCGCCATCACCGTCATCCCGGTGATCAGGGTCAGGCCGATCATCAGCGCCGAGGCCGTGGCGGCGGTACGGCGCGGGTTGCGCACCGAGTTCTGGCGGGCCAGCTTGCCCGCCACCCCGAAGACACGCAGGACCGGGGCGGCGGCCGCGATCAGCGGGCGGGACAGCAGCGGGGTCAGGACGAACACCCCGAGGATCAGCAGGACCGCGCCCAGCCCCATCGGAGCCTGCGCCGCGTCGGCGTCCATCGTCGTGCCGACGAGGACCAGCGCGACACCGGCGCCGGCGCACACCGCGCCCAGCGAGTTGCGCAGCACCAGCGACTTGGTGGTGGCCTTGGCGTGCACGCTGTTCATGGCGGCGACCGGCGGGATCTTCGCTGCCCGGCGGCCGGGCAGCCAGGCGGCGAGCACGGTGACCAGGACGCCGACCGCGAGGGCGGCCGCCACCGTGCCGGGAGCGACCACCAGCGGGCCGTCGGGCACGCTCGCGCCGAACGAGCCGAGCAGCGCGCGCAGGCCCGCGCCGATGCCGACCCCGGCGGCCAGGCCGGCGACACCGGCGACCGCGCCGACCGCGAACGCCTCGGCCAGCACCGAGCGGGTGATCTGCCGGCGGGAAGCGCCGACGGCCCGCATCAGGGCCAGCTCCCGGGTGCGCTGGGCGACCAGCATGGTGAAGGTGTTGGCGATGATGAACGTGCCGACGAACAGGGCGATACCGGCGAACACCAGCAGCAGCTGCCGCAGACCGCTCATCGAGGCGGAGATGGCCCGCGCCTGGTCGTCGGCGAGCTTCTGGCCCGTCGTGGTCTCCACCCGGTGGGCGGGCAGGGCCCGGTCCAGCGCCGCCCGCAGCGTCCGCTGGTCCGTGCCGGCCGCGGCCCGCACGTCGATCTCGTCGTACGTGCCCTTCTTGCCGAACAGCGTCTGCGCGGTCGGGGTGTCGAACAGGACGAGGGTGCCGCCCGCGGCCACGTTGCCGTCGTCGGTGGTGAAGACGCCGCTGACGACCGCGGTGAGCACCGGGCCGTCGACGGACAGCCGCACCCGGTCACCGACCGTGTAGCCGGTCCGCCGCGCGGTCGCCGAGTCGATCAGCACCTCGCCCCTGCCGTGCGGCGCCCGGCCGCCGACCAGCGGGTAGCGGGGGTCCTTCGTGCCCCAGTAGTTGCCGCCGGCGGACTGCCAGTCGCCGCCGACGAGCTTGCCGTCCTTGCCGGCGAGGGCGGTGAACCCGGTGACGACACCGGTGGCGGAGGCGGCCCCGGGGACGTGGGCGGCCTTGTCGAGCAGGGCCGGGGTCAGCTCGGACGTCCTGCCGACCTTGTTGCCCTCGGACTCCTGGTACCCGGGCCGTACGGCGACGTCGACCAGGTCGAAGCCCTTGGCGGAGCTCTTCTGGTAGGCGTCGGAGATGGTGTCGGTGAAGACCAGCGTCCCGGCGACGAAGGCCACGCCGAGCATGACGGCGAGCACGGTCATCAGCAGGCGGGCCTTGTGCGCGAGGACGTTGCGCAGGGCGGTGCGGAACATCAGCGGGTACGGCCCTTCGCGTCGGACCCGGCGGTCTGCGCGCCGCCCCCGGGCAGGCCGCGCATGAGGTCGAGCACGCCGCCGGCGGTGGGGTCGCGCATCTCGTCGACGATCCGCCCGTCGGCCAGGAAGATCACGCGGTCGGCGTAGGCGGCGGCCACCGGGTCGTGGGTCACCATGACCACCGTCTGGCCCAGCTCGCGCACGGAGTTGCGCAGGAAGCCGAGGACCTCGGCACCGGCGCGCGAGTCCAGGTTCCCGGTCGGCTCGTCCCCGAAGATGATCTCCGGCCGGGAGGCGAGCGCCCGGGCGACGGCCACGCGCTGCTGCTGGCCGCCGGAGAGCTGGGAGGGCCGGTGGCCCAGCCGGTCGGACAGCCCGACCATCGTGATGACCCGGTCCAGCCACGCCCTGTCCGGCTTCCGCCCGGCGATGTCCATGGGGAGGGTGATGTTCTCCAGGGCGGTCAGCGTCGGCAGCAGGTTGAACGCCTGGAAGATGAAGCCGATCTTGTCGCGGCGCAACTTGGTGAGCTGCTTGTCCTTCAGGGAGCCCAGCTCGGTGTCACCGATGCGCACCGACCCCGAGGAGAAGGTGTCCAGGCCGGCCACGCAGTGCATCAGCGTGGACTTGCCGGAGCCGGACGGACCCATGATCGCGGTGAACTCGGCCTGCCGGAAGCCGACGGAGACCCGGTCCAGGGCGACCACACGGGTCTCACCCTGCCCGTAGGTCTTCGACAGCTCCGTGGCGCGTGCGGCCACGGCGGTGGCCCGGCCGGCGGTGGGTGTGGTGGTCACGGGAGTGGTGCTCCTGTCGGGACGGCGTCTGTGCGAGGGGACCTGTCCATCGTCGGGGCGCGGAGCGGGCGTGTAGTCAGCCGCTGTTCCGGTTCCGGGGGGCGACTCGGGTCGGACGGGAGACGCTCGTGTCATACCTGGGGAGGACGGACGACCCTGAGAGGCGGGCCGGCCCGTGAGCCGCCGGCCGATGGTCGTCGAACAGGTGGGCCGCCCTCGTTCGGACGGTGAAATTCCGTCATTTCGCGTACGGGCGCCCGGACGGCAGGTCAGGCTGTTGGCACGTGCGGACGGCGCATTCCCTGGGCTGATGCACCCTCAGGCGCCAATAAAATAAGACAACATAGGTCCGACGCACCGCTGTCCGGGGGACGGGTGCCGATAGGCTCGGACTCTCGAAGCGGAGCCCATGGCCGGCCCGGATGGTGGAAAGCAGACACGGCGAGCTTAAACCTCGCTGCCCCTTCGCGGGCGTGCCGGTTCAAGTCCGGCTCCGGGCACCTTCCGTCCTTCTGCGTCGCGCGTCCCCACCGGGGGAGGCGCGGAGCGCGACCGTCCCGGCGCCCGGCTCCGCGGCCGCCGCGGGCAGGCCCGCGCATCCCTTTCCCCTCGGCTTCCCCTCGGCCGGGCGACGGTCTTGTCACGGCGTGCCGTCGTCCGTGGCCGGGAACCCGTCCGACGCGTAGCGTGTGGGTCAGCACGGCAGGGGAAAGATCCTCCTCAAGTATCATGGTCGATCCTTTGCCAATCCATTACTCTTGAGCCAAGGCTGCGCACGGCAGCCATGGAGGAGTGAAATGAGGAGCAGTAACCCGGTCTTCTCGCGCCGGGGGTTCAGCCGTGACAACGGCTACGCCGGCTTCGGCACCGCACCGCAGGCCGGGTACGCGGGCAACCCCTACGCGCAGAACCCGTACGCCCAGAACCCCTACGCGCAGACCGACGTCCAGCAGGGCGCCCCGCCGCACGCCCCGGTCACCACCGACCGGATGACCATGGACGACGTCGTCGTCCGCTCGGCCCTCACGCTCGGCACGGTCGCCGTCGGCGCCGTCCTCGCCTGGGCGCTGCTGCCGGTCTCCACCACCAGCTACGGCCTGGCCGTCGGCTCGGCGCTGGTCGCGTTCGTCCTGGCCATGGTGCAGAGCTTCAAGCGCACCCCGTCGCCCGCGCTGATCCTCGGCTACGCCGCCTTCGAGGGCGTGTTCCTCGGCGTGCTCAGCGAGATGTACAACAGCCGCTGGAGCGGCGCCCCGTTCCAGGCGGTGCTCGGCACCATGGCGGTCTCGGCCGCGACCCTGCTGGTCTACAAGGCCGGCTGGATCCGCGTCACCGCCCGCTACGCCCGCATCGGCATCGCCATCGCGATCGCCTTCATGGTCGTCATGGCGGTCAACCTGCTGCTGGTCGCGTTCGGCGTCGCCGCCGACGGCGGGCTGCGCAGCTTCGGTCCGCTCGGCGCGATCGTCGGCGTCATCGCGATCCTGCTCGGCGCGTTCTTCCTGACCCTCGACTTCAAGCAGATCGAGGACGGCATCGCCTACGGCGCCCCGCGCGAGGAGTCCTGGCTCGCCGCGTTCGGCCTCACCATGACCCTCGTGTGGATCTACGTGGAGATGCTGCGCCTGGTGGCGATCTTCAGCAGCAACGACTGACCCGGCCGGCGGACCCCGCCGGCCGGTACGCGAAGGGCCCCGGACCCGTTCCGGGGCCCTTCGCCGTCTCCCGCGCCGGTGCCGGTGCCGGTGCCGGTGCCGGTGCCGCGGGCTAGAGCAGCTTGCGGGCCGCCCTCCTCAGGTCGTACTCGTGCACGAGCGCCTTCGCGTGGCCGTACGCGAGGTCGTACTCGTGCCGGAGCCAGCTGACCTTCTCCTCGAAACGGAACAGGGCGGGGCCTTCTTCGACGGTGCGCAGCCAGTCGGAGACCTCACGGCCGGTGCAGTGCGGAATGCGGGCGAGGATGTTGCGGTGGGTCTCTTCGGACAAGACATGGGACATCGGCGCCTCCGGACGCAAAGGGGATGTGAGCCGGTCCTTCCCGTCACCGTGCCCGAGCGTGCGCGTATTGGCAACAGTGCGGCGCGTTACGCTCGGCGCGTGGTTGATACGACGCCGTTGAGCCGAGCAGTGGATCACTTCGCCGACCGTCTGCGGGCCGCACCGCAGAGCCGGCTCCAGAGAGGGGCCGCCGCCGAGGCGCTGGCCGCCGCCCGGGAGCTGTCCCGGCGGGCCCAGCTGCTGGAGGAGCCGGGCGCCGAGGTCCGGGAGATGCCGGACGCCGGCATGTTCGCCGCCGCCGACCAGATCCTCGTCGCCGCGCACGACCTCGCGGTGGCGGCGCGGGACGACGAACAGATCGCCGAGGCGGTACGGCTGGTGGAGGAGGCCCGGCAGCGCGCCGGGGTCTGAACGGCGTCAGAAGGAGGCGATGACCCGGTCGGCCAGGATGTAGAGCATGTCCTCGCCGCAGGCGAAGGTCAGGGTGTAGGCGCCGGAGATGCCGGAACCGCCCAGCAGGAACGGGGCCTCGCCCGCTGTCAGGGCCGCCGCCAGCCGTTCGGCCGTCTCACGGTGGCCCGGGGTCATGCACAGGGTGGTGCCGTCGGCGAAGACGTAGACGTCGAGCGTGCCCAGCGGGCCCGGGCGGACGTCGGACAGGGCCACGCGGTCGGCGGCCAGCTGCTCCAGGGCGGCCGCCGTGCGCTCGTGGCCGTCGACCGCCGGGGACTGCACCGGCACGAAGTCCGGGTGCGAGGGGTGACGGCGGCGGGCCGCGGCCAGCTCCGGGGACTCCCCGCCGAACTCGTCGGCGTCCGCGGTCGGCTCCGACACCGGCTCCAGCGGCTCCAGGCCGAGGAAGTCGGCCTGCCGGGGCATGAACAGATCCATCTCGGGCAGACCCAGCAGCGACGGGGCGTCGGAGACGTCACGGGTCTCCTGCGCCGCCCAGAAGGCGCGGGCCTCGGCCAGCTCCCGCTCGCGTTCCTCGGCGAGCGCCTCGGCGACCGCCGCGCGTATCTGGTCGGCGTCCGCGCTGGTGCGGGCGTTCGGCAGCAGGGCGCGTGCGCCCGTCACCTGGGTCCCGGCCAGCTGCCGCTGGAGCTCCGTGAGCTGGCGGCGCAGCTTCAGCACGGTGCGCAGGACGGCGACGCCCACGGCGCCCGTCGCGGCCGTGGTGAGCAGCAGGGCGATCGGCATGGCGCTCACTGACGTACTCCCGGTTCAGACTCGTCCCCCCGACTTCCTACATCAGCTTGAAGGGCGGACTATCCAACTGTCAGTGCGTAACGTCACGAAACGGACAGGAACTTGGCGATGTGACCCGGCGGTGCCACCCCCTGACCGGCTCTGACCTGGGGTGATGACCCCGGCGAGCGAGATAGGTCACATCCTGGGGGAGATTGGATCACGGAAAGGCCCAGAACCTTGGTGTCCCCTCGGTCCCGGGCCCTCACGCGACGTGACGTGCGCGCGCCGTCACGGACGGTGTGTCAGCTGAGGCGCTCGATGACCATCGCCATGCCCTGGCCGCCGCCGACGCACATCGTCTCCAGGCCGAACTGCTTGTCGTGCCACTGGAGGGAGTTGATGAGCGTGCCGGTGATGCGGGCGCCGGTCATGCCGAAGGGGTGGCCGACGGCGATGGCGCCGCCGTTGACGTTCAGCTTGTCCAGGTCGATGCCGAGCTCCTGGTAGGAGGGGATCACCTGGGCGGCGAAGGCCTCGTTGATCTCGACCAGGTCGATGTCGTCGATGGTGAGACCGGCGCGGCGCAGCGCCTGCCGGCTGGCGTCGACCGGGCCGAGCCCCATGATCTCGGGGGAGAGGCCGGAGACGCCGGTGGACACGATCCGGGCGAGCGGCGTCAGGCCCAGCTCGCGCGCCTTGGTGTCGGACATGATGACCAGCGCGGCGGCGCCGTCGTTGAGCGGGCAGCAGTTGCCGGCGGTGACCAGGCCGTCGGGGCGGAAGACGGGCTTGAGGCCCGACACGGCCTCCAGGGTGACGCCGGCGCGCGGGCCGTCGTCCTTGCTGACGACCGTGCCGTCGGGCAGGGTCACCGGGGTGATCTCGCGCTCCCAGAAGCCGTTCTTGATCGCTTCCTCGGCGAGGTTCTGCGAGCGGACGCCGAACTCGTCCATCTCCCGGCGGCTGACGCCCTTGGAGCGGGCGAGGTTCTCGGCGGTCTGGCCCATCGCGATGTACGGGTCGGGCAGCAGGCCGTCCTCGCGCGGGTCGTGCCAGGTGCTGCCCTCCTGCTGGGCGACCTCGACGGTACGGGCCTCGGCGTCGGCGAACAGCGGGTTGTGGGTGCCCGGCATGTCGGAGCTGCCGTTGACGTAGCGGGAGACCATCTCGACACCGGCCGAGATGAACACGTCGCCCTCACCGGCCTTGATGGCGTGCAGCGCCATCCGCGAGGTCTGGAGCGAGGAGGAGCAGTAGCGGGTGACCGTGCAGCCCGGCAGGTGGTCCATGCCCATCTGTACGGCGACGATCCGGCCGAGGTTGTGGCCCTGCTCGCCACCGGGCAGGCCGCAGCCGAGCATCAGGTCGTCGATGTCCTCGGGGTTCAGTTCGGGGACCTTGGCGAGCGCCGCCTGGATGATCGTGGCGGTCAGGTCGTCGGGGCGCAGGTCCTTCAGGGAGCCCTTGTTCGCGCGGCCGATGGGGGAGCGGGCGGTCGAGACGATGACGGCTTCGGGCATCACGGCTCCAGTGGGACGGGACGGGATCGGGCAGGGCCGGTTGGGAAGTTACCCGCCCGTATGGCCCAGGTCACCGGTACGGCGGTGTGACACTGACCGCAATTGTCTAAGCGCTTGCTTGGTCAGTCAACGCCAGCACGCCGACCGGAGGAACAGCCCCACGGCCGGCAGCCACCACGTCCCGGCCGTGCCACTTCAGGGGGCGGGGCGGGCCGGTTCGGCCTCCGGGACCCGGCGGCGGCGCCTGCGCTTGAGGAGGGCCCACGGCCCGCGGGGCCCCGCCGGCATCGCCGCCGTCACCTCCGTGCCGGCCTCCGACGCGGCCTCGGCCGCCGCCCGGGCGACCGGCAGGAACCCCTCGCGGCGCGACGCGTCCGGCCGTTCCTCGTCCGCGGGCCACAGGCCGAGCGTCGCGCACACCGTCGGCAGCACCGCCATCGCGGCCGTCGCGTACCCCTCGGCCGACGGGTGGTAGTTGTCCGGGCCGAACAGCTCCCGCGGGTTCGCCTCGAACTCGGGGCCGAGGAGGTCTCCCAGCGACACCGTGCGGCCCCCCTGTTCCACCGCCCCGATCGTCTGCGCCGCCGCGAGCTGTCGGGAGGCCCGCCGGGCCAGCCAGCGCAGCGGCTGCTGCACCGGCTCGATGGTGCCGAGGTCGGGGCAGGTGCCGACCACCACCTCGGCGCCGGCGGTGCGCAGCCGCCGTACCGCCGCCGACAGGTGCCGTACCGAGCGGGTCGCGGGCATCCGGTGGGTGACGTCGTTCGCCCCGATCATGATCACGCAGACGTCCGGGACCGGGAACAGGGACGACAGCACGAGCGCCACCTGCCGGTCGAGGTCGTCGGACCGGGCCCCGGGCAGCGCCACGTTCCGCAGCTCCACCGGCCGCTCCGCCACCGCCGCCAGGCCCGAGGCCAGCAGCGCCCCCGGTGTCTGGCCGGCCCGGTGCACGCCCTGCCCGGCGGCGGTGGAGTCCCCGAGCATGGTCAGGCGCAGGGGAGGTTCGCCGGGGATGTCGTACGCGTGGCCGTACAACCCGTCGGCCACCGGCACCCGGCCGCTGCCGCCGTTGCCGACGTGGCGTCGGGCCAGCCGCAGTTCGGTCAGCACCAGGCCGACGACCGCCGCGCCGACCAGGCCGACCCCGCCCCCGCCGTACGCCGCTCCGGCCGCGATGCGCCGGGCCACTCTCGCCCTGGACATGCTCGTCATGCGTCGCCGCCACCTCCTCGTAGCCGTACACCCACTCCTTGCCCCGTACAGACGGTCCGCCAATCTCGACGGGGAGTGAACGACTGCCCCGGTTCGTCCGGGGGCCTTAGGCTGGCGGGACCACTTACGACCACATTTTGCGCAAGCAACCGGAGACAACGGTGCGATTCCACGACTCGATGATCAGTCTCGTCGGCAACACCCCGCTGCTGAGGCTCAACAGCGTCACCAAGGGCATCCAGGCGACCGTCCTGGCCAAGGTGGAGTACTTCAACCCGGGCGGTTCCGTGAAGGACCGCATCGCCCTGCGCATGATCGAGGCCGCGGAGCGGAGCGGGGAGCTGAAGCCGGGTGGCACGATCGTCGAGCCGACCAGTGGCAACACCGGTGTCGGGCTGGCCATCGTCGCGCAGCAGAAGGGGTACAAGTGCATCTTCGTGTGCCCCGACAAGGTGAGCACCGACAAGATCAACGTGCTGCGCGCGTACGGCGCCGAGGTCGTGGTGTGCCCGACCGCGGTGGCCCCGGAGCACCCGGACTCGTACTACAACGTCTCCGACCGCCTCGTCCGTGAGACGCCGGGCGCGTGGAAGCCCGACCAGTACTCCAACCCCAACAACCCGCTCTCGCACTATCACTCGACCGGCCCCGAGCTGTGGGAACAGACCGAGGGGAAGATCACCCACTTCGTGGCGGGCGTCGGCACCGGCGGCACGATCTCCGGCACCGGGCGGTACCTGAAGGAGGCCAGCGGTGGCGCGGTCAAGGTGATCGGCGCCGACCCCGAGGGCTCCGTGTACTCGGGCGGCTCCGGGCGGCCGTACCTGGTCGAGGGCGTCGGTGAGGACTTCTGGCCGACCGCCTACGACCGCACCGTCGCGGACGAGATCGTCGCCGTCTCCGACAAGGACTCCTTCCAGATGACCCGCCGGCTGGCCAAGGAGGAGGGCCTGCTGGTGGGCGGCTCCTGCGGCATGGCCGTCGTCGCCGCGTTGGAGGTCGCCCAGCGGCTCGGCCCGGACGACGTCGTGGTCGTCCTGCTGCCGGACAGCGGCCGCGGCTACCTCAGCAAGATCTTCAACGACGAGTGGATGGCCGACTACGGCTTCCTGGAGGACGAGGGCCCGAGCGCCCGCGTCGCCGACGTCCTCAGCGACAAGGCGCACGGCACCATCCCCTCCCTGGTGCACATGCACCCGGAGGAGACCGTCGGCCAGGCCATCGAGGTGCTGCGCGAGTACGGCGTCTCGCAGATGCCGGTCGTCAAGCCGGGCGCCGGCCACCCGGACGTGATGGCCGCCGAGGTCGTCGGCTCGGTGGTGGAGCGCGAGCTGCTGGACGCCCTGTTCAGCCAGCGCGCCTCGCTGGAGGACCCGCTGGAGAAGCACATGTCGGCGCCGCTGCCCCAGGTCGGTTCGGGCGAGCCGGTCGGCGACCTGATGTCGGTGCTCGGCGCGGCCGACGCGGCGATCGTCCTCGTCGAGGGCAAGCCCACCGGTGTGATCAGCCGCCAGGACCTGCTGGCCTTCCTGGCCAAGGGCGGCGCCAAGTAGCACGCCCGGCGCCCCGCGCGCGCCGGCGGGAGGGTTCGCGCAAGTGGTACGCGGGTGTCACGTGCGCGCAGCACCCGCTTAACACGGGCCCGGCACAGTAAGGGGTGTCGGCAGGGGTGGTGGAAGCGCCTCCCGGGCTTCGGGCCCGGGGAGAGGCTTCCCGCCCGGACCGGCACCGAACGGCGCCATGGACCTCCGGAGCGGCTCCCGGACCTCCCTGGACGCCACGGACGCGGGGGCCCGGCCTGACCCGGCCCGCGTCCCTCGCGGGGACCGCCGTCGTCCCGCCCCCCGGCAACGGGGGTGCGGCGGTCCCCGCGACAGACTTCCGCCCGCTCACTGCGCCGGCCCCGGCCCCGGTCCGGGGCCGGTCAGTCGTCGTCGGTGGACCGGTCGCGGCCGGGGAAGAGCCCGGGGTTCAGCCGGACCGCCTGCACCACGTTGACGCCGACGATGCCGAGCCAGACGACCACCATCCCGGGCAGCCCGGTGAGGGAGGCGGAGATCGCGGTCAGCGGGATCGCCAGGACCAGCGTGATCAGGGCGAAGCCGTAGCGCTCGGCCCAGGAGTCGGCCGGTCTCGGCCGTCGGCTGTCCCGCGCCGCCGCCATGTCCTGCTCGGCCAGCCTGCGCCGCACCCGGCGGTCCACCGCGTCGTCGATCCGCTGTTCGACCTTCTCCAGGAAGGAGTCGACCAGTACGGAGTCGTAGTCGTCGCCCAGCTCCCTGCGGGCCCGCACCGTGGCGGCGAGGTCCTTCCCGAGGTCGGTGCCTCGCGGATCGAGTGTGTCCATGCGGGTCAGCCTAGGGAGCGTCGGCCTGTGCCGCACTGGGGCTAGCCCCCGGTCCGGACCCCCGCGATGTATAACGGTATGCAGTGGCACGCATTCTGAATAAGCGGCTGGTGTGTGTCCGTGCCCCGGCGCTGTACTCTCCCGGGGCGTCGAGGACTCGCGAGGGGGAGTACGTCATGAGTGCGACCGACAGCCCGGCCAACCGGTTGCAGGCGCTCTTCGAGGGCCACCGGCTCACGCCGACCCAGCGCCGCATCGCGCACAGCATGGTGCGCCGGGCCGCCGACGTGCCCTTCCTGTCCAGCGTGGAACTGGCCGACCTGGCCGGGGTCAGCCAGCCGTCGGTGACCCGGTTCGCGGTCGCCCTCGGCTTCGACGGCTATCCGGCGCTGCGCAGGCACCTGCGCGAGGTCGTGCCCGCCGAACCGGTCTCCGGGGCCGGCGCCTTCAACGAGTACCAGCAGGCCGTCGAGGCCGAGATCGAGAACCTCCGGCACCTCGCCGAACTGCTCGCCGACCCGGGCCCGGTGCAGCGGGCCGGCCGGATACTGGCGGCGTCCCGCCCGCTGCCGGTGCTCGGACTGCGCGCCGCCGCCTCCCAGGCCTACGGCTTCGCCTACTTCGCCGCCAAGGTGCACCCGGACGTCCGGCTGCTCCACGAGGGCGGCACCATGATCCAGGACCGTGTCGACGCCGCCGTCCGCGCCGGCGCCACCGCCCTGCTGTGCTTCGCGCTGCCCCGGCACCCCCGTGAGGTCGTGGACACCCTCGCCTACGCCCGGGACGCGGGCCTGACCGTCGTCACCGTCGCCGACTCCGCGTTCGCGCCCGTCGCGAAATACTCCGACCTGCTGCTGCCCGCCGCCGTCGGCACCGGGCTGGCCTTCGACACCGCGTGCGCGCCGATGCTGCTGGGCCGGGTGCTGCTGGAGGCGGTCTGCGACGGCCTGCCGGACGCCCAGGCCCGCCTGGAGGAGTTCGACGCGGGCGCGGCTGCCCGCGGGCTGTTCGTGGAGTGAGGACCGCGGACGGCCTCTCTCAGACTCGTCTCACTTTCTGCCGTTAGCTTCCCTGGACGACACAGGCGCTCACTGCAACGTGACACGGGAGGCTGACGTGGCGCGCGGAGGACAGGGACTGGCCCGGGTGGCCGTCGTCGTACGGGCGGGGGCCGCTCCGCTCTGGTGGACCGGTGCGCTCGCCGCGGGGATCGGCGCCGTACCGCAGGGACTGACCGGACGCCGGATCGGCGTCCTCGCCGGGGCGGCGCTCTTCCTGCTCGGCGCGGCCGGTGTGGCGCTCGCCCGCCGGGGCCGCTACGCCGCCCTCGCCCGCGGCGCGGTCCGCGCCGGCAAGTACGACGTCCTGCGGGACCGGGCGGTGACCGCGCGCGACTGGCGCCGGGGGCACCGCTGGTGGCTGTTGCTCGGCGGTGCCGCCGCCGTCGGCTCCGCCTTCGCGGTGCCCGTGGCCGGCGGCCTGCTGCTGGCCGGGCTCGGTACCGGGCTGTGGCTGAAGGCCGCGTGGCTCGGGCGGCTGGAGCGGACCGGGCAGACGCTGCTGTGGGTGCGCGTCGACTGGCTCGACCGGTACGGCGGACGCCCGGCCGGCAAGGGCGTCAAGGGGCTGCGGGGCACGGGCGTGGCGGCCGGCGACGCGGCCCCGGGCGGGGCCCGCCGCCGTACCGCGGCACCGGTCTGAGCCGCCGTCAGACCTCCAGCTCCTCCTCGATCCGCTTCAGCTGGTGCCGGGCCATCGCCAGGTTGGCCCGGCCCGAGTCGAGGACCAGGTAGAGGAAGAGGCCGTTGCCGCCGCGGCTGTTGAGCAGGCGGATCAGGTGGTACTGGTCCGACAGGGTGATGAGGATGTCCTCGATGCCGCCCTTGAGGCCCAGCATCTCCATCGTGCGCATCTTGGCGCGGATCACGTCGGTGTTGCCGGCGGCGGCCACGTTCAGGTCGAAGGTCTTGCTGCCGCCCATCGTGCCCAGCGCCATCCCGCTGGTGTAGTCGACGAGCGCGACGCCGGTGGCGCCCTCGATGGAGGTCAGCGCCTCTTTCAGCGCGGTCTCGGTGTTGGCCATGGTGAGTCCTCTCGGATCGTTCAGCTGTCGGTTGCGGTGCGCGTCTCGGCGCTCGTGGGGCGGGGGGTCGGGCGGGCGCGGGCCGGGGGCACGGAGCTGACGGCGCCGGGCGGCCGGCGGGCCGGGCGGGCGGCCCGGGCCGCGGCCTCGGCGGCGTCGAGCAGCTCCCCGACGCGCGCTCCGGACCGGCGGCCCTCCAGGTGCAGCCGGCCGACGTTGACCCGGTCCTGGGCGAGCAGGGTCAGCACGGCGGTGCGGCCGGCCGCGTAGGTGGCGACGTAGCCCCGTTCGCCGCGCACCAGCAGCTCGCGGAAGCCGCCGTGCCCGGTGGTGTCGGTGACCCGGACGGCGACGCCGAGCGCGGCCGCGGTGAGCGCCGACAGGCCCTCCGGGTCGACCCCGGGGGTGTCGTGGGCGACGACGAGACCGTCGACGCCGGCCGCCAGGGCGCCGGTGAGCTGGGGCACCCGGGTGCGCAGCCGGTGCAGTTCCTCCAGGACGGCGCGGAGGTCCTCCTCGGACACCATCAGCTCTCTCCTCTCGGCGGGGCGGTGCCGTTCAAAGTGCCTCCAGCGCATCCCTGAGCCTCTTCAGCAGCGCGATGTCGGGGTCGGTGACCGGCGGCGGGGGCGGCGGGGCGGGCCGTGCGCCCCCGGGGACCGCCGGGACCACGTGGCCGGCCGCCGCGAGCCGGCGTACGTCGACGAGCGTGTGGAAGGCCTGCCGCCCCAGGTTCCGGGCGATCTCGACGGCCGAGCGGACGCCGTCCACGCGGTCCAGGACCGCCCGCTGCCGGGGCGTGAGCGGGGCGGCCGCGGCCGGGTCGGCGCGGAGCAGGGGGGTGCCGTCGACGGCCGGGTCGGGCCAGAGGCGGTGCAGCAGCAGGCGGCGGCGCAGCGTCTCGCGTTCCAGCGCGACGACCGGGACGGAGGGCAGCGGGCCGGGTCTGGGGGTGCTTTCGTAGCGGAACCGGCCGGGGGTGCCGCTCGGGGCCAGCGCGAAGTACCCGGCGTCGTACAGGGCGTCCAGGTGGCACAGTTCCAGCGCGCCCGCGGGCAGCAGCCCGGATTCGAGCAGGAGTCCGGCGGCCTGCGGGGGACCCGGGGTGCGGGCGGCGGCCCACTGCCAGGCGGTGGTGGCGAGGGTGCCGTGGGCGGTGAGGAGCACGTCGAGACCGGGGGCGAGGGGGCTCTCGGCGTGCACCACCCGGCCCTCGGCGAGGTACAGGGTCCCGTACTCGCGGAGCAGGACGCCGGTGGCGCGCTCCTCGGCCAGCCGGGTCAGCATCGGCGACAGCGCGCGCGGGCCGGTGGTGTCCCGCACCGGCAGGGGCGGGGGTGGTGTCCGGACCATGGTCATCCGAGCACCAGCCGGGCGGCCATCTCGCCGAGCCTGATCCGGGCGAGCGCGAGGTTGCCCTCCTCCCGGCCGAGCCACAGGTGCAGGAAGACGCTGCTGTCGAAGGACGTGTCCAGGAAGCGCAGCAGGTGGTAGCTGTCACCGTTGCTGATGATCACGTCCTCCACGGGGAGCAGGTCGTCCCCGCGCGCCGCGAAGGTGCCGTGCTCGGTGGCCATGCGGGCCAGTTCGGCGGCCTCGGCGGCGGTCGTCTCGTGGTCGCCGCCGGGTGCCTCCCCGACGGTCCCTAGGGCCAGTCCGCTGGTCCAGTCCACCAGCGCGGCTCCCCGGGCACCCGGTAACCGCATCGCTTCCAGCAGGCACTCGTCGATTCCGGGCACCGTGGCTCCCCTCCCGCCTGTGACTCCGGCTGAGTGACAGAGACACTACGCAACGTGTGTGCGGGAGGTGATGCGTTTGGCATTTTCCGCTGGAACATGCGCGGGGCGCACTAGCGTGGGTCGGTTGACCTCTGTGACGCAGGAGTCGATCACCGGCGGTGGGGGGC
Organism: Streptomyces sp. NPDC100445; assembly: GCF_044759735.1. Classification (NCBI taxonomy): domain Bacteria; kingdom Bacillati; phylum Actinomycetota; class Actinomycetes; order Kitasatosporales; family Streptomycetaceae; genus Streptomyces; species Streptomyces sp. NPDC100445. The sequence continues at coordinate 420,810 of NZ_JBIVZV010000005.1, forward strand.
CTGTCAACGGCGCACGGGCGCTCGGAAGGTGGTGCGGGCGAAGGCGTGCGCCCCCACGGCGACTCCGCCACCCCGGGGAGCCGGCGCCCCCGATGTATTGACTAGCTCTATTCAGGCAGACAGGATGTGAATAGACGTAGGCACCGGAGGAGGCAGACGATGTCGGGACCCCGCCCCGTACGAGCACCGCGCGGCACGGAACTGAGCACGCTGGGATGGCAGCAGGAGGCCGCCCTGCGCATGCTCCAGAACAACCTCGACCCCGAGGTCGCCGAGCACCCCGACAAGCTCGTCGTCTACGGCGGCACCGGCAAGGCCGCCCGCGACTGGCGCTCCTTCGACGCCATGGTGCGCACCCTGCGCACGCTCAAGCAGGACGAGACCATGCTGGTCCAGTCCGGCCGCCCGGTCGGCGTGATGCAGACCCACGAGTGGGCCCCGCGCGTCCTCATCGCCAACTCCAACCTCGTCGGCGACTGGGCCAACTGGGAGGAGTTCCGCCGCCTGGAGGCCCTCGGCCTGACCATGTACGGCCAGATGACCGCCGGCTCCTGGATCTACATCGGCACCCAGGGCATCCTCCAGGGCACCTACGAGACCTTCGCCGCCGTCGCCGCGAAGAAGTTCGGCGGCACCCTCGCCGGGACCATCACCCTCACGGCCGGTCTCGGCGGCATGGGCGGCGCCCAGCCCCTCGCCGTGACCATGAACGACGGCGTCGCGATCTGCGTCGACTGCGACCCGCGCGCCATCGAGCGCCGCATCGAGCACCGCTACCTCGACGTCCGGGCCGACAGCCTCGACCACGCGCTCCAGCTGGCCGTCGAGGCCCGTGACGCCCGCCGCCCGCTGTCCATCGGCGTCCTCGGCAACGCGGCCGAACTGGTCCCGCAGCTCCTCGCCATGGACGCGCCCATCGACATCGTCACCGACCAGACCTCCGCCCACGACCCGCTGGCCTACCTGCCCGCCGGCATCGCCTTCGAGGACATGGCCGACGCCGCCGCCAAGGACCCGGCCGGCTTCACCACCCGGGCCCGCGAGTCGATGGCCCGCCACGTCGAGGCCATGGTCGGCTTCATGGACGCCGGCGCCGAGGTCTTCGACTACGGCAACTCCATCCGCGGCGAGGCCCGGCTCGCCGGCTACGACCGCGCCTTCGCCTTCCCCGGCTTCGTCCCCGCCTACATCCGGCCCCTGTTCTGCGAGGGCAAGGGCCCCTTCCGCTGGGCCGCCCTCTCCGGCGACCCCGCCGACATCGCCAAGACCGACAAGGCGCTCCTGGAGCTGTTCCCGGAGAACGAGTCCCTGGCCCGCTGGATCAAGATGGCCGGCGAGCGCGTCCACTTCCAGGGCCTGCCCGCCCGTATCTGCTGGCTCGGCTACGGCGAGCGCGACAAGGCCGGCGAGCGCTTCAACGACATGGTGGCGAGCGGCGAACTGGCCGCCCCGCTGGCCATCGGCCGCGACCACCTGGACTGCGGCTCCGTCGCCTCCCCCTACCGCGAGACCGAGGCCATGCTCGACGGCTCCGACGCCATCGCCGACTGGCCGCTGCTGAACGCCATGGTCAACGTCGCCTCGGGCGCCTCCTGGGTCTCCCTCCACCACGGCGGCGGCGTGGGCATGGGCCGGTCCATCCACGCCGGGCAGGTCACCGTGGCCGACGGCACGAAGCTGGGCGGCGAGAAGATCCGCCGCGTCCTCACCAACGACCCGGGCATGGGCGTCATCCGGCACGTGGACGCCGGGTACGACATCGCCGAGTCGGTGGCCGCCGAGCGCGGCGTCCGGGTGCCGATGCGCGAGGGTGACGAGGCGTGACCCAGCGCTCTGCCGAGCCGGTCGTGGGCAGCTCCTTCCACGAGATGTGGGCGGAGCTGCTCCCCGTCGGCCGAGACCCCGGCTCCCGGGGCTACCGCCGCTACGCCTGGACCGGCGCCGACGCCGACTGCCGGGCCTGGTTCCAGGAGCAGGCCCGCGCCCGGGGGCTGACCCACGAGGTCGACCGGAACGGCAACCAGTGGGCCTGGCTGGGCGATCCGGCAGCCGGGGACGCCGTCGTCACCGGCTCGCACCTGGACTCGGTACCGGACGGCGGCGCCTTCGACGGGCCCCTCGGCGTGGTGTCCTCCTTCGCCGCCCTGGACGAACTGCGCCGCAAGGGCGTCGAGTTCACCCGGCCGCTGGCCGTCGTCAACTTCGGGGACGAGGAGGGCGCCCGGTTCGGGCTCGCCTGCGTCGGCTCCCGGCTGACCGCCGGGCAACTGACCGTCGAGCAGGCCCACCGGCTCACCGACGGCGACGGGGTCAGCCTGCCGCGCGCCATGGAGGCCGCCGGGTACGACCCCGACGCCATCGGCGCCGACCCCGAGCGGCTGGCCCGCATCGGCGCCTTCGTCGAACTCCACGTCGAACAGGGCCGCGCGCTGGACCTGTCCGGCGACCCGGTCGGCATCGCCAGCGCCATCTGGCCGCACGGCCGCTGGCGGTTCGACTTCCGCGGTGAGGCCAACCACGCCGGCACCACCCGGCTGGCCGACCGCCGCGACCCGATGCAGTCCTACGCCGAGACCGTGCTCGCCGCCCGCCGCGAGGCGGAACTCGCCGGCGCCGTCGCCACCTTCGGCAAGATCTCCGTCGAACCGAACGGCGTCAACGCCATCCCCTCGCTGGTGCGCGGCTGGCTCGACTCCCGCGCCGCCGACCAGGAGACCCTGGACACGGTCGTCGGGGGAGTGGAGAAGGCCGCCCGCGAGTACGCCGCCGCGCACGGCGTCGACCTCGACGTCGTCCGGGAGTCCTTCACCCCGGTCGTCGAGTTCGACCACGCCCTGCGGGACGAGCTCGGCCGCATCCTGGGCCGGGACACCGGCCTGACGGTGCCCGTCCTCGGAACCGGCGCCGGACACGACGCCGGAATCCTGTCCGGGAGCATCCCGACCGCCATGCTGTTCGTGCGCAACCCCACCGGTGTCTCGCACTCCCCGGCCGAGAACGCGGCCGAGGACGACTGCGTGGCCGGGGTGCGCGCACTCGCCGACGTACTGGAAGGACTGGCCTGCCGGTGACCGAGGGAACCTACTGGCTGGAGCACGCCTGGCTGGGCGACCGGGTCGAACCGGGCGTGACGGTCGAGGTGGCGCGGGGCCGCGTCACCGCCGTCCGCACCGCGACCCCCGCCCCGCCGCCCGGCGCCGAGGTGCTGCGCGGGCTGACCCTGCCCGGCCTGGCCAACGCCCACAGCCACGCATTCCACCGGGCCCTGCGCGGCACCGTCCAGGTCGGCAGCGGCACCTTCTGGACGTGGCGCGAGGTGATGTACTCCGTCGCCGACCGGTTGACCCCGGACACCTACCACGCCCTGGCCCGCGCGGTGTACGCCGAGATGGCCCTCGCCGGCATCACCTGCGTCGGCGAGTTCCACTACGTGCACCACGCGCCCGGCGGCACCCCCTACGCCGACCCCAACGCCATGGGCGAGGCGCTGATCGCCGCCGCCGGCGAGGCCGGCATCCGCATCACCCTCCTCGACACCTGCTACCTCTCCGCCGGTTTCGGGCAGCCGCCCGGCCACCACCAGCTGCGCTTCTCCGACGGTGACGCGGAGGCCTGGGCGGCGCGCTGCGCGGAGCTCCGGGAGCGCGACCACGCCCGGATCGGGGCGGCGGTCCACTCCGTACGGGCCGTGCCCGCCGGGCAGCTGGCGACCGTGGCACGGTGGGCCGAGGAGCGCCGCTCCCCGCTGCACGTGCACCTGTCGGAGCAGACCGCCGAGAACGACGCCTGTCTGGCCGCCCACGGCCGCACGCCCACCCGGCTGCTCGCCGACCACGGCGTGCTCGGGCCGCGCACCACCGGCGTGCACAACACCCACCTCACCGACGAGGACATCGCCCTGCTCGGCGGCTCGGGCACCGGCACCTGCATGTGCCCCACCACCGAACGCGACCTGGCCGACGGCATCGGCCCGGCCGCCGCGCTCCAGCGGGCCGGCTCCCCGCTCTCCCTCGGCTCCGACAGCCACGCCGTCATCGACCTGCTCGAAGAGGCGCGCGCGATGGAGCTGGACGAGCGGCTGCGCACCCGCACCCGGGGCCACTGGACCGCCGCGGCACTGCTGCGGGCCGCCACCGCCGACGGCCACGCCGCCCTGGGCTGGGCCGACGCCGGCACCATCGAGCCCGGCGCGCTCGCCGACCTGACGACGATCGCCCTGGACTCGGTCAGGACGGCCGGACCGCCGCCCAGGCTCGGCGCCGAGACGGCCGTCTTCGCGGCGGGCGCGGCGGACGTACGGCACACGGTCGTGGGCGGCCGGCACGTCGTACGCAACGGCGCGCACACGCTCGTACCGGACGTGCCGCGGGCGCTGGCCGCCGCCGTCGAAGCCCTGCGCGGCTGAGGACCGCCGACCCTTACGAGGACGACACCATGAGCAGCAGCACCGTCATCACCAACATCGCCACGCTCGTCACCAACGACCCCTCCCTGGACGGCTCCCCCCTGGGCCTGGTCCGGGACGCGGCCGTCGTCATCGACGGCGACCGCGTCGCGTGGACCGGTGCGGCGGGCGAAGCACCCGCCGCCGACAACCGGGTCGACGCCGGCGGCCGGGCGGTGCTGCCGGGGTTCGTGGACTCCCACTCCCACCTGGTCTTCGCCGGCGACCGCACGCAGGAGTTCAACGCCCGCATGTCCGGCCGCTCCTACACCGCGGGCGGCATCCGCACCACGGTCGCCGCCACCCGGGCCGCGACCGACGCGGAGCTGGAGGCGAACCTGACCCGCTACCTGGCGGAGGCTCTCCGCCAGGGCACCACCACCCTGGAGACCAAGTCGGGCTACGGCCTGACCGTCGAGGACGAATCGCGCGCCCTGCGCATCGCGGCCGGGCACACCGACGAGGTCACCTACCTCGGCGCGCACATCGTCCCCCCGGACCACGCCGACGACCCGGCGGCCTACGTCGCCCTGGTCACCGGCGAGATGCTGGACGCCTGCGCCCCGCACGCCCGCTGGATCGACGTGTTCTGCGAGCAGGGCGCCTTCGACGGCGACCAGGCCCGCGCGATCCTCACGGCGGGCCGGGCCAGGGGTCTGCACCCGCGGATCCACGCCAACCAGCTCTCCCACGGCCCAGGCGTCCAGCTGGCCGTCGAACTGGACGCGGCCAGCGCCGACCACTGCACCCACCTCACCGACGCGGACGTGGACGCGCTGGCCCAGGGGAACACGGTCGCCACCCTGCTGCCCGGCGCCGAGTTCTCCACCCGAGCGGAGTGGCCCGACGCCCGCCGCCTGCTGGACGCGGGCGTCACCGTCGCCCTGTCCACGGACTGCAACCCCGGCTCGTCGTTCACCTCGTCGGTGCCGTTCTGCGTCGCCCTCGCCGTCCGCGACATGGGGATGACCCCCGACGAGGCGGTCTGGTCGGCCACGGCGGGCGGTGCCGCGGCCCTGCGCCGCACCGACATCGGCCGGCTCACCCCCGGCGCCCGCGCCGACCTGACCCTCCTGGACGCCCCGAGCCACGTCCACCTGGCCTACCGTCCGGGCGTGCCGCTGGTCAGCGGGGTGTGGCGCGGAGGCGTACGCGTCGTCTGACCGGGGTCCGCGGTGACCCCGCGGACCCGTCAGGCGGGCTCCGTCGCGGCGGCGTCCGCGACGACGCCGGGCGCGCCCGTGCCGGCGCGTTCCCCCCGCCCGGCCGGCAGGCGGCCCCACGCCGTACCCGCGAGCACCAGCACCGCGCCGAGGTACCCGAGCGGGCCCGGCCGGTCCCCGCCCAGGGCGATGCCGACGGCCGCGGCCCACACCGGCTCGGTGCCGAGCAGCAGGCTGACCCGCGACGGGGACGTCCGCCGGACCGCCCACATCTGCACGAAGAACGCGAGCAGCGTGCAGAACGCGGACAGGTACAGCAGCCCCAGCCAGTCCCCGCCGTCGAAAGCGGCCGCGGCCGACCAGGGCGGGGCACCGGTGCCCGGCACCGCCGTCAGCACGGCGAACACCACGAGCGCGCCGCCCAGCTGAACCGTCGTCAGCGACAGCGCGTCCGCCCCGCGCACCGACTCCAGGCGGGACATGGCCAGGACGTGCGCGGTACGGGCCGCGGCGGCCCCGAGCATCAGCAGGTCGCCGCCGTTCGGGGCGGTGAACCCCGCGCCCACGGTCAGCAGGGCCACCCCGAGCACCGACAGCCCGGCCGCCGCCAGGAAGGACCCGGGCAGCCGGACCCCGCGCACCGCGCTCTCCGCGAGCGGGGTGAGGACCATGGTGAGGCTGATGATCAGACCCGCGTTGGTCGCCGAGGTGCGCACCACCCCGTACGTCTCCAGCAGGAAGATCACGGCGAGGAGCAGCCCCAGCAGCGCCCCACCGCGCACCTGGGCCGCGCTCAGCGCGCGCAGCCGCCGCCGGCCGGCCACGACGAGCACCGGCACGGCCACGGCGAACCGCAGCACCAGCACGGCGAGCACCGTCCGTTGTGTGGTGACGCCCTTGGCGGCCAGGTAGCTGGAACCCCACACCACCGCGATCAGCAGGACGGGCAGATCGGTCAGCCGGCCGCCGCGGGCCGCGGTGACGGGCATGGGCATCCTCCGGGGGACGTAGGGACGTGGCCCGACGACAGTACGTACCCCGGCGGCATGACGACCGCCCGGCCGGGTACCCCGCACCCGGAGAAGGCCGTCCGGAGCCGGACACGCGAGCGGCCCGGCGCGTCGGCCGGGCCGCTCCCGCGGTGCGCGGAGGTCACTCGGAGGTCACTCCTCCGCGGTCAGTCCCCTGCGCAGCCGGACCAGCGTGCGCGACAGCAGCCGGGACACGTGCATCTGCGAGATGCCGAGTTCCTCACCGATCTCCGACTGCGTCATGTTCGCCACGAACCGCAGCGACAGGATCGTCCGGTCGCGCGAGGGCAGCCCGGCGATCAGTGGCTTCAGCGACTCGATGTACTCGATGCCCTCCAGCCCGTGGTCCTCGTACCCGATGCGGTCCGCGAGCGCGCCCTCGGAGTCGTCCTCGTCGGGCTGCGCGTCCAGCGAGGAGGCGGTGTAGGCGTTCGAGGCGGCCATGCCCTCGACGACCTCCTCGGCGGTCAGGCCGAGGCGCTCGGCGAGCTCCGCGACCGTCGGCGCGCGGTCCAGCTTCTGCGCCAGCTCGTCCCCCGCCTTGGCGAGGTCGAGCCGCAGCTCCTGGAGCCGGCGCGGGACGCGCACGGACCACGAGGTGTCGCGGAAGAAGCGCTTGATCTCGCCGATGATGGTCGGCATCGCGAATGTGGGAAATTCCACACCGCGGGCCAGCTCGAAGCGGTCGATCGCCTTGATCAGACCGATCGTGCCGACCTGGACGATGTCCTCCATCGGCTCGCTGCGGGAGCGGAAGCGGGAGGCGGCGAACTTCACCAGCGCGAGGTTCAGCTCGACGAGCGTGTTGCGGACGTACGCGTGCTCCCGCGTCCCTTCCTCCAGCGATTCCAGGCGCTCGAAGAGGGTCTTGGACAGTGCCCGCGCGTCGACCGGGCCGATCTCGTCGTACGGGGGGATCTCGGGGAAACCCTCGGGAAGGCCGGGGGTGCCGATGGGATGATCCAGTTGTTCCGGTGGGGGTGTCGACGTCGCCATGGGGGTATGCGATGCGTCGAGCCGGGGTGACATGGGTGTCCTCCATCGTTCTCGGCATAAGGCTGCCGAAGCCAGTGCGTGCACTACGGTGTGCGGCGCCTCCGAAGCCGGCGTGTAGGGATGTGTGTCCTTACTAGCCCTACCCGGTGCACCGAGCGAGTCGCAAGTGTCTTCTGTTGTGATATGTCCGTTTGTGCGCGGTTGTTCGGGTGTCGGAGTGCGCGGGGAAGGCGTAATGTTCGAGGGCATCAGCAGCCACGACCTCGGGAGAGAGAGACGGCATGGACCACGGGACGGTCGGCAGCGCACAGTCGGGCCGGCTTCTGGTGGAGGTGCGGGAAGAGGGCTCCAGCGCCGTAGTGACACCGGCCGGCGAGCTGGACCACCACACCGCCGATCTTTTGCGTGAGCCCCTCGACGACCTTCTGGCCAAGGGCTTCGCGCGGCTCGTCGTGGACTGCTCACGCCTGGAGTTCTGCGACTCCACAGGGCTGAACGTCCTGCTCGGCGCACGGCTGAAGGCGGAGGCCGCCGGAGGCGGCGTCCACCTGGCCGGAATGCAGCCGGTGGTCGCCCGCGTCTTCGAGATCACGGGGGCCGAGGCGGTATTCACCGTGCACGACTCCCTGGAGGCGGCCCTGGCCGACGGTGCCGACTGAGCCGCCGCCCCCGCGCGGCCCGCTTCCGCGGGCACCGGGCGCCGACAGTTTCCGGGCGTTGCACGCGTCACGCCGAACACAGGGGTGTTCCGCCGGATCGGTCGGGCAGGAGGGGGCAGAAGAACCACGAGGCGACCTGGACGGCCGCCGGCCGCCGGACCCCGTCGGGCCCGGCGAACGGCCTGGACGGGACCTGCCTCGGCGGACCGGTGGTCACAGGACCCCGCGTGGACGACGCGCGGGCGACGGCCGGACGACGTACCACCCGGCACCGGCGGTGCCGGACTTTTGACCGCACTTTTTAGCTCATGAACTGGTGAATCGGTGAGGTGAAGCGCTGATGAGCACCACCCGGCCTTACTCGCCGGGCGACCGCGGCCCGGAGCCCAGCGGCGCTTCCGGGGCGTCCGAGGGGGTTGCGCCGGCCGTCGGCGCAGCCACGGGGGCAGCCGCGCCGTCCGTGCCGTCCGGTCCGACCGGCGGCACCCCGCAGGAACGGAGCCGGCAGGTCCGCAGACTCCGTCTGGAGGGCGAGAGCGGTGTCGTGCCCCTCGCCCGCGACTTCACCCGCCAGGCGCTGTACGCGTGGGACTGGCTGCCGGCCGACTCCCCGGACCAGCGGGCCGCCGCCGAGGACGTCCTGCTCGTCGTCTCCGAACTGGTCACCAACGCCTGCCTGCACGCCGGCGGTCCGGACGAGCTGTTCCTCTCCTGCGACAACAAGGTGATCCGGGTCGAGGTCTCCGACCGCGGCGACGGGCAGCCCGCCCCGCGCACCCCGCACCGCGCCGGCCGCCCCGGCGGACACGGCATGTTCATCGTGGAGCGGCTGTGCCTGGACTGGGGCGTGATCCGCGCCGCCGACCGTCCCGGCAAGACCGTCTGGGCGGAAATGGGCGCGCCCGCCTGACCGTTGCCACGGGCACGAGGCGGCGCGCGAGCGCCGCCCGTTCCGCGGCCGGCACGCCCTCTCACTTCGACGCCCACCCCGCCCTGGCCTCGCCCGCCCGTACACCCCCGATGCCACCGACGCACCGGGGCCAGGGCTTGGCGGCACGGCCCGACCCCCTCTCGCCGAGACACCCGCCCGACCCGGCCGGGTCCGTGCCACGAAGCGCGAGGGCCAGGAACGCCGGGTACGGCGCTGTCGGACCTCCGGCGAGAACCAGGGCCTCTCGTTCGGCTCGACGACAACGCGGCGAGGCGTGGTGCCAGGCCTGGGCCGCGAACCGCGTGCCGGCTCACCGGGCCTCCCCGTCCGCTTGCGCGCCCGCTTGGCCCGCACGCTTGCGCGCCCGCTTGCCCGCACACTGCCGTGCGGCGAGCGCGTCGACGGCCCGGGGGGCGCGGACCGTACGTCCGGTCCGGCTCTCCCTGCCTGCCCACCCGCTCACGCGCCGGCCTGCCCGCACGGCGGGAACCCGTGCCAGGTGAGCGCCCGACGGTCGCGGAAGGGGTCCGGTACGGCCCTGTGCGGCCGTGAGCCCCGTGGAGGGCACCCGGTGCCGCCGCCTGCTCCGGCACGCGCGGGTCGGCGGCGTGCCGGGCGAGCGCCGCACGCGCGCGGTAGTCGCCGGGCCCGAGCGCGCCGCTGTGGGAACGGTCGGCCTCCGCCTGAAGGAGAACCGGTACTTCAGCCGCTCGGCCGGCACCCCCGGGTCCCGTCCGGTAGGGGGTGTGGGAGGCGGCGGACACCGTGTCGCGTACCCGGTGCCCGTGCCGCCCGCCCGGCGCTCACCGCCCGCCCCCCGAGGGCACGGTAGGCACCCGGAACGCCCGGAGGGCCACCGCATCGCCGGGATGCGGTGGCCCTCCTTCGGTCTCGCCGGGGGTCAGTTCACGTCGCCCATGAGCTTCTTGACCTTGTTGCGGTACATCCACACCGCGAAACCGGCGATCACGGCGAGCACGGCCTCGAGGGCGACGAAGCCCATCCTGTCGAGGTTGACGCCGCCGACGGCCGGGTTGGACAGCAGCGCGGTGATCGAGTCGCCCGCGGTGACCGCGAGGAACCAGACGCCCATCATCTGGGAGGCGTACTTCTTCGGCGCCATCTTCGTCGTCACCGACAGACCCACCGGGGACAGCGTCAGCTCACCGACGGTCTGCACGAAGTAGATCGCGACCAGCCACAGCGCCGCGGCCTTGTGACCGCCCTGGGCGATGGACAGGGGGGCGAGGAAGAGGAAGAAGGACGCGCCCACCAGCACCAGGCCGGAGGAGAACTTCACGATCGTGCTCGGCTCCTTGCCGCGCCGGTTCAGCCACAGCCACAGCCAGGCGAAGACGGGCGCCAGGGCCATGATCATGACCGGGTTGACCGACTGGTACCAGGAGACCGGGAAGGTCCAGCCGGCGATCGAGTTCCTGGCCGAGTCCTGGGCGAAGATCGACATCGTCGAGCCGCCCTGGTCGTAGATCATCCAGAAGACGGCGGCGGCCACGAAGAACCAGATGTACGCCGAGACCTTCGAGCGCTCCGCCGGGGCCAGGTCCTTGTCGCGCAGGATCCGGGCGATGACCAGGATGGGCACGATCAGGCCGATCAGGGTGAGCGGGATCAGCGCCCAGTTCAGGGTGAAGTGGCCGGAGAAGCTCACGGCGCCGTAGAAGACGGCGGCGACGGCCAGCCAGATCAGGCCCTTGCGCAGCGTGGCGGCCTTCTCCGCGGCCGACAGCGGGGTGGGGACCTCGCTGCTGCGCGGGTTCAGGTGGCGTCCGCCGAGCAGGTACTGGGCGAGACCCAGCGCCATGCCGAGCGCGGCCAGCGCGAAGCCCAGGTGCCAGTTGACGTTCTCACCGACGGTGCCGATGACCAGCGGCGCGACGAAGGCACCGAGGTTGATACCGATGTAGAACAGGGTGAAGCCGGCGTCCCGGCGCGGGTCGTCCGGGCCCTTGTAGAGGTGGCCGACCATGGTGGAGATGTTGGCCTTCAGCAGGCCGGAGCCGATGGCGACGAGCCCCAGGCCGACGAAGAAGCTGGCGGCGGCGGGCAGCGCCAGGCACAGGTGGCCGAGCATGATGACCAGACCGGCGACGGCCACGGTCTTGCGGGGGCCGAGCACCCGGTCGGCGAACCAGCCGCCGGGCAGGGCGAGCAGGTAGACGAGCGACACGTACACGGAGTAGATCGCGGTCGCCGTGCCCGCGTTCATGTGCAGGCCACCCGGGGCCACCAGGTACAGCGGGAGCAGGGCCCTCATGCCGTAGTAGGAGAAGCGCTCCCACATCTCGGTCATGAAGAGAGTGGCCAGTCCGCGGGGGTGGCCGAAGAAGGTCTTCCCGGACCCGGGGGTGCCCGGGCGGACCGAGTCCTTCGTCAGGCTGGACGCCATGGTCGTTCCTTGCTGGTCGGGACGCGCGGTCGAGCGTGCGCGCCCGGTGGGGGTGCGGCCGGCACCGGCGGGGTCGGCCGTCCACCCCCACGCCCAGGGGGAGTCCGTTCCGGATCACGGAAGCGGCGGGCGGCGACCACCGGGATCCACGCCCCGGCGCGTCGCTGCGTCCGGGGCCCGGCCAGAGGTCATTCCTTTCAAGGCTGACCTTGGTCAGCCCGCACACGAATGGGACCTTCAGCGACAGTGTCCGCGGAAGGCCCCCGGTGTACTACAGGCGTTCAGGTCACCATACGGCAGGACACTGCCGGATATGGAAGGACTTGAGACGCGGATCACAGGTGTCGCGGGAACCGCGCGAGGGAATTCGAAGGTCTCTCCTACGATCCCATCCCCAGGTCAATGGTTCGTACCAGTCGGCCGCGAAGGTAAGAAGCGGGGGAGGTGATCATGCCCCGGCACCTTCCGCGGGCGGTCTACCATCACTCCATGACCCGTGTACTGCTCGCCGAGGACGACGCGTCCATCTCGGAGCCGCTGGCCCGCGCCCTGCGCCGGGAAGGTTACGAGGTCGAGGTGCGCGAGGACGGACCCGCCGCGCTCGACGCCGGAATGCAGGGCGGTGTCGACCTGGTCGTGCTGGACCTCGGCCTGCCCGGCATGGACGGCCTGGAGGTCGCCCGCCGGCTGCGCGCCGACGGCCACACCGTGCCCATCCTCATCCTGACCGCGCGGGCCGACGAGGTGGACACCGTCGTCGGCCTGGACGCGGGCGCCGACGACTACGTCACCAAGCCGTTCCGGCTCGCCGAACTGCTCGCCCGGGTCCGGGCCCTGCTGCGGCGCGGCGCCGCCGAGCCGCAGCAGCCGCCGGCCACGCACGGGGTCCGGATCGACGTGGAGTCGCACCGGGCCTGGATGGGCGACGAGGAACTCCAGCTCACCGCCAAGGAGTTCGACCTGCTGCGGGTCCTGGTGCGCGACGCCGGCCGGGTGGTGACCCGGGACCAGCTCATGCGCGAGGTGTGGGACACCACCTGGTGGTCCTCGACCAAGACCCTCGACATGCACATCTCCTGGCTGCGCAAGAAGCTCGGTGACGACGCGGCGAACCCGAGGTACATCGCCACGGTCCGCGGCGTGGGCTTCCGCTTCGAGAAGAGCTGAGCCGGCCGCGGCCGGCCCGGCCGAGCTAGCAGAGCCGAGCCCGGACCCAGCGACAGCACAGGTGACCGACCATGCGCCGACGTCTCATCCAGTCCACCCTCGCCGTCGTCCTGGTGGTGATCGCCGTCTTCGGTGTCTCCCTGGTGATCGTGGAGACGCGGACGATCAGCAACAGCGCCCAGGAGCGGGTGTACTCCGAGGCGGTGCGGCTGGCCAGCATCGTGGACAGCCGGATCCTGGCCGCCGAGAACGTCAACGCGGACGTGCTGCGCAATCCGGTCAGCAAGGAGCAGTACGCGGTGATCCGCATGCCCGGCCGGCCGCCCATCGAGATCGGCACCCCGCCGGAGGGTGACGTCATCCGCGCCCGGCAGACCGGCGAGGAGGGCGAGAGCGTCACCGTCGAGGAGCCGCGCTCCGCGGTGACCCGCGAGGTCGGCCGCACCCTGCTGATCATCGGGCTGGTGGCGCTGCTCGCCGTGGTCGCCGCCGTACTCCTCGCCGTCCGCCAGGCCAGCCGGCTCGCCTCCCCGCTGACCGACCTCGCCGAGACCGCCGAGCGCCTCGGCTCCGGCGACCCGCGCCCCCGGCACAAGCGCTACGGCGTCCCCGAGCTGGACCGGGTCGCCGACGTGCTGGACGCCTCCGCCGAGCGGATCGGACGCATGCTGACCGCCGAGCGGCGGCTGGCCGCCGACGCCTCCCACCAGCTCCGGACGCCGCTGACCGCCCTGTCGATGCGGCTGGAGGAGATCACCCTCACCGACGACCCGGACACGGTGAAGGAGGAGGCGACCATCGCGCTGACGCAGGTGGAGCGGCTGACGGACGTCGTCCAGCGGCTGCTGACCAACTCCCGCGACCCGCGCACCGGCTCCGCCGTCACCTTCGACCTCGACGAGGTCATCCAGCAGCAGCTCGCCGAGTGGCGGCCCGCCTACCGCAGCGCCGGCCGGGCGGTCGTCAGCTCCGGCAAACGGCACCTCCAGGCGGTCGGCACCCCGGGCGCGGTCGCGCAGGTGCTGGCCGCGCTGATCGAGAACTCCCTCATGCACGGCGGCGGGACCGTCGCCCTGCGAACCCGGGTCACCGGCAACCAGGCCGTGGTGGAGGTCACCGACGAGGGGCCCGGCGTGCCGGCCGACCTCGGCGCGCGGATCTTCGAGCGGACCATCAGCGGGCGCAACTCCACGGGCATCGGCCTGGCCGTCGCCCGGGACCTCGCGGAGGCCGACGGCGGCCGGCTGGAACTGCTCCAGGCGCAGCCCCCGGTCTTCGGCCTGTTCCTGTCCCGCACGCCCCCGGCGCGGACCCCGGACGAGGACCGGCCGACGGTCCGCTGAGCGCCCCCGTCACCGGACGCGCCGTGACGTCCCGATCAGCGCACGCGCTCCGGCGCTCCCGTCAGCGCACGCGCCGCAGCCGCTCCGAGGAGCGCGGTGCAGGCTGCTCCGCCTCGGCCGCGAGGATCGACTCCGCCTCGTCGGAGGGCAGCGCCCGGAACACCCAGGTGCGGTACGACCAGAACCGGAACAGCGTCGCGACACCGATGCCGACGAACTTGAAGACGTTGCTCTGGAGCGGGCTGTCCCAGCCGAAGCCGTAGGTCGCCAGGTACAGCAGGCCGTTCTCGATCACCAGGCCGATCACGCTGAACAGCAGGAACAGCGAGAGTTCCTTGGTGCGGCCGTGCTTGTCACGGTCCCGGTAGGTCCAGTAGCGGAAACCGACGTAGTTGAAGACGATCGCCACGACGGTCGCGATGACGCTGGCCCGCACCACCGGCAGCCCGGAGACGTGCCGGACCAGGTTGAAGACGCCGAGATTGACGAGGACGCCGGCACCGCCGACGGCCCCGAACTTGGCCACCTCGCGTACGAGCCGTTGCAGCCCCCCGGAACGAGGTTCCATGGCTGTGCAGCTCCCGTCGGTAGGTTCCGGTCGTCGCGGTCATGCTATCCGGGCCGGGGCACCGATGCCCGTGGGCCGGGACACGTCCCGGGAACGGGTCGGAAAGAGCCGGGAAAGCGCTGGGTAAGAGATCGGGACCGGGACGGTATCCGGCCGCGCCGCCGTGGCCGATACGCTAGGGGTGTGACGTTCCCGGTAGTCGGCATGGTCGGCGGGGGGCAGCTCGCGCGTATGACGCACGAGGCGGGCATCCCGTTGGGCATCAGGTTCAAGCTTCTCAGTGACACTCCTCAGGATTCCGCGGCGCAGGTCGTCGGTGATGTCGTCATCGGCGACTACCGCGACCTGGACACGCTGCGCGAGTTCGCGCGCGGCTGTGACGTGATCACCTTCGATCACGAGCACGTGCCGACCGAGCACCTGCGTGCCCTGGAGGCGGACGGCATCCCCGTCCGCCCCGGCCCGGACGCGCTGGTGCACGCCCAGGACAAGGGCGTGATGCGCGCGAGGCTCGACGCGATCGGCATCCCCTGCCCACGCCACCGGATCGTGAGCGATCCCGCGGACGTGGCCGCCTTCGCGGCGGAGGGCGACGGCTTCCCGGTCGTCCTCAAGACCGTCCGCGGCGGCTACGACGGCAAGGGCGTGTGGGTCGTCGGCTCCGCCGAGGAGGCCGCCGCGCCGTTCCGCGCGGGCGTGCCGGTCCTCGCCGAGGAGAAGGTCGACTACGTCCGCGAGCTGGCCGCCAACGTCGTGCGCTCCCCGCACGGCCAGGCCGTCGCCTACCCGGTGGTGGAATCGCGGCAGGTCGACGGCGTCTGCGACACCGTGATCGCCCCCGCGCCGGACCTGGACGAGACCCTCGCCCTGCACGCCGAGCGGCTGGCGCTGACCATCGCCAAGGAACTGGGTGTCGTCGGGCACCTCGCCGTGGAGCTGTTCCAGACCCGCGACGGCCGCGTCCTGGTCAACGAGCTGGCCATGCGCCCGCACAACTCCGGCCACTGGAGCATGGACGGCGCCGTCACCTCCCAGTTCGCCAACCACGTCCGCGCGGTCCTCGACCTGCCGCTCGGCGACCCGCGTCCCCGCCAGCCGTGGACGGTCATGGTCAACGTCCTGGGCGGCGACTACCCGGACATGTACGGGGCGTACCTGCACTGCATGGCCCGCGACCCCAAGCTCAAGATCCACATGTACGGCAAGGACGTGAAGCCCGGCCGCAAGGTCGGACACGTCAACACCTACGGCGACGACCTGGACGACGTGCTGGAGCGCGCCCGTCACGCAGCCGGCTACCTGAGAGGCACCATCACCGAATGAGCCCCGTTGTTGGCATCGTCATGGGGTCGGACTCCGACTGGCCCGTCATGGAAGCCGCCGCCAAGGCCCTGGACGAGTTCGAGATCCCCTACGAGGTCGACGTCGTCTCCGCGCACCGCATGCCCCGCGAGATGATCACGTACGGGGAGCAGGCCGCCGACCGCGGCCTGAAGGCGATCATCGCCGGCGCGGGCGGCGCCGCCCACCTGCCCGGCATGCTCGCCTCCGTCACCCCGCTGCCGGTCATCGGCGTGCCGGTGCCGCTGAAGTACCTGGACGGCATGGACTCGCTGCTGTCCATCGTGCAGATGCCCGCCGGTGTCCCGGTCGCCACGGTCTCCGTCGCCGGCGCCCGCAACGCCGGCCTCCTCGCGGCCCGGATGCTCGCCGCGCACGACGAGGACCTGCTGCACCGGATGCGCGACTTCCAGCAGGAACTCAACGACCAGGCCACCGAGAAGGGCAAGCGGCTGCGCTCCAAGGTGGAGGGCGCGAGCGGCTTCGGCTTCGGCAAGTGACCGCGCCGACGTCCCTGGCCGGCGCCCGGGAGCTGCTGCGCGAGTTCCCGGTCGTCGACGGCCACAACGACCTGCCCTGGGCGCTGCGCAAGGCGGCCGGGTACGACCTGGACAAGCTCGACATCGCCGTACCCCAGGACGCCCACCTGCACACCGACCTGCCGAGGTTGCGCGAGGGCGGCGTCGGCGCGCAGTACTGGTCGGTGTACGTGCCCGCCGAGGAGCCCGAGCCGGTCGCGGCGACGCTGGAGCAGATCGACTGCGTCCGGCAGCTGCTCGCCCGCTACCCGGCGGACCTGGCGCCCGCGCTGACCGCCGCGGACATGACCCGGGCGCGCGGTGAGGGCCGTATCGCCTCGCTGATGGGGGCCGAGGGCGGCCACTCCATCGCCAACTCGCTGGGCACCCTGCGCGGCCTGCACGCGCTCGGCGTGCGGTACATGACCCTCACCCACAACTCCAACGTGGACTGGGCGGACTCGGCGACCGACGAGCCGAGGGCGGGGGGTCTCACCGCGTTCGGCCGTGAGGTCGTCCGGGAGATGAACCGCACCGGCATGCTGGTCGACCTCTCGCACGTCGCGGCGACGACCATGCGCGACGCGTTGGAGACGGCCGCCGCGCCGGTGATCTTCTCGCACTCCTCGGCCCGCGCCGTCTGCGACCACCCGCGCAACATCCCCGACGACGTCCTGGAGCGGCTGCCCGCCAACGGCGGCGTGGCCATGGTGACGTTCGTGCCGAAGTTCGTGCTCCAGGCGGCCGTCGACTGGACGGCCGCGGCCGACGAGAACCTGCGCGCCCACGGCCTCCACCACCTGGACACCGGCCCGGAGGCGATGAGGCTGCACCGCGAGTTCGAGGAACGCACCCCGCGTCCCGTCGCCACGGTCTCCACGGTGGCGGACCACCTGGACCACATGCGCGAGGTGGCCGGCGTCGACCACCTCGGCATCGGCGGCGACTACGACGGCACCGCGTTCACCCCGGACGGCCTGGACGACGTCTCCGGCTATCCGAACCTGCTCGCCGAACTGCTCGACCGAGGCTGGTCCAGGGCCGACCTCGCCAAGCTGACCTGGCAGAACGCGGTGCGCGTGCTGGGCGCGGCGGAGGACGTGGCCCGTGACCTCCAGGCCACCCGGGCGCCGTCCCTCGCCACCATAGGATCGCTCGACGGCTGACCGTCACTCGATGCGGCACAGGCAGAACGGGTGCCCGGCCGGGTCGGCGTACACCTGGAAGTCCCGCTTCTCCCGGTCGGCCAGTTCCAGCGGGCGGGCGCCGAGCGCCAGCACCCGCTCGTGCGCCGCGTCGAGCTCCGCCCAGGTGCTGCCGGCGTCGAAGTCCAGGTGGAACTGCTGGCCGTTGCGGTCCGCGCGGGGCCACTCCGGCGGGGTGTGTCCCTCGACCCGCTGGAAGGCCAGCCGCGGCCCGTCCGGCACCCGCAGCGCGACCCAGTCGTCGTCCTCGGCCTGCGGGGTGCCGCCGGCCACGGCCGCGTAGAAGGCGGCCAGCGCGTGCGGATCGGGACAGTCGAGCACGACGGAACGCAGACGGGCGACGGACGCCATGATGTCTCCTTCGGATACGACCAACTGGTACGAGTACGAGTACGAATACGAATACGGGTGCGCCCGGTCAGCGGGCGCAGAGGCAGAACGGGTGCCCCGCCGGGTCGGCGTAGACACGGAAGCCGCGCGAGCGGTCCGCCGTGTCCAGCGGCTCCGCCCCCAGCTCCAGCACCCCCTTCTCGGCCGCGTCCAGGTCGTCCACCACCAGGTCCAGGTGGAACTGCTGCGAGGCGTCCGGGGCGGGCCAGCGCGGCGGCACCCACCCGGGCGCCCGCTGGAAGGCCAGCGCCGGCCCGCCGGGCACCCTCAGGTCCACCCACTCACCCTCCCCCTCCACCGCGCCGCCCAGCACGGCGGCGTAGAAACCGGCCAGCGCGAGGGGGTCCGGACAGTCCAGGACCACCACACCGAACTCGGCGAGAGCCATGACGCACCTCCTTGTGTTACCTGTGTAGACGGGTAACCGGTAACGGTCACCGCATGCTCCCGCATCGGGGGTAACGTCGCAAGCATGAGCGAGAGATCGGCCGCTCCCGGCGGTCTGGCCCTGATCGAGTCCCTCGTGAACACGCTGGACGTCGAGACGGGCGCCGACTCGCTGGACACCGCGGAGGGCCGCGCCCGCCTGGGGATCACGGGCGGCGCGCTGGCCGAGGCCCGCGAGCTGCGCGAGTCGCTGCGGGCCGCGCTGCTCGCCCACGCCGGCCACCCGCCGCACCGCACGGTGACCCCGCTGGCCGCCCTGCTGGCCCGGGCCCCGCTGTACGTCACCGTCGACGGCGCCGACGGCTCGGCCCGCCTGGCCCCCGCCGACGGGGGCCCGCTGCCCGCCCGGGTCGCCGCCGCCGTCGCCGAGGCGCTCGTCGCCGGCACCTGGACCCGGCTGAAGGCGTGCGAGGCCGACACCTGCCACTGGGCGTACTACGACCGCAGCCCCGCCGGACGCCGGCGCTGGTGCTCGATGCGGGTGTGCGGTTCCCGCGCGAAGATGCGCCGGTACCGCGCGAAGGGATCCTGAGCCGGCGCCGTCTGGGGCAGAATGCGCAAGGACGCCGGTTCGGCCGACTGAGCCTCGGCCGAACCGGCGTCACCCGCCACGCGGTCGCGCGCTACGCCGTCGGGCGTCCCATCGCCCGGTACGTCCACCCCGCCCGCCGCCACAGCTCCGGGTCCAGCGTGTTGCGCCCGTCCAGCAGGACCCGGTCCGCCGCGGCCTCACCGAGCGCCACCGGGTCCAGCTCGCGGAACTCCTGCCACTCGGTCAGGTGCAGCACCACGTCCGCCCCCCGGGCCGCCTCCAGCGCCGTCTCGGCGTAGCCCAGGGTCGGGAAGACCTTGCGAGCGTTGGCCATGCCCTTCGGGTCGTAGACGGTCACCTGGCCGCCCTGGAGGTGGATCTGGCCGGCCACGTTCAGCGCGGGCGAGTCACGGACGTCGTCCGAGTCCGGCTTGAAGGTGGCGCCGAGCACCGCCACCCGCTTACCGAGGAAGGAGCCGCCGCCGAGCGCCTCCCGGGTCATCTCCACCATCTGGCCGCGCCGGCGCATGTTGATGGAGTCGATCTCCCGCAGGAACGTCAGTGCCTGGTCCGCGCCCAGCTCCCCGGCGCGGGCCATGAACGCCCGGATGTCCTTGGGCAGGCAGCCGCCGCCGAAGCCGATGCCGGCGCGCAGGAACTTCCGGCCGATGCGGTCGTCGTGCCCGATGGCCTCCGCGAGCCGCGCCACGTCACCGCCCGCGGCCTCGCAGACCTCCGCCATCGCGTTGATGAAGGAGATCTTGGTGGCGAGGAAGGAGTTCGCGGCCGTCTTCACCAGCTCCGCGGTCGGGAAGTCGGTGACGACGAACGGCGCGCCGTCGCCGACCGGACCCGCGTACACCTCGCGCAGCAGCTTCTCCGCGCGCTCGCTGCGCACGCCGACGACGATCCGGTCCGGGTGCAGGGTGTCCTGGACGGCGAACCCCTCGCGCAGGAACTCCGGATTCCAGGCGAGTTCGGCGTCGCCGCCGGCCGGGGCGTGCTCGGCGAGGTAGCCGGCCAGCCGGCCGGCGGACCCCACCGGCACCGTCGACTTGCCGACGACCAGCGCCGGGCCGTGCAGGTGCGGGGCGAGGGAGGCGATCGCGGAGTCGACGTACGACATGTCGCAGGCGTACTCACCGTGCTTCTGCGGCGTGTTCACGCACACGAAGTGCACGTCGCCGAAGGCGCCGGCCTCCGCCCAGTCCATGGTGAACCGCAGCCGCCCGGTGGAACCCTCGATCCCGGCCACGTGCCGGCGCAGCAGCTCCTCCAGGCCCGGCTCGTACATCGGGCTCTCTCCGCGCTCCAGCATGGCGATCTTCTCCGGTACGACGTCCAGCCCCAGCACCTCGAAGCCCAGCTCGGCCATGGCCGCGGCATGGGTGGCGCCCAGGTAACCGGTGCCGATCACGGTGATCTTCAGGCTCATGCGGGTGCTCCAGCTCCGGTCCGTCGGTCCTGCTCGGTCATGCGGTGCCTGAGCATAGTCGGGCCGGTCACCGGGCACTTTTCCCGCTGTCGCCAAACTCACGTAGGCGTGTTCGCGGCAGAGCTCTAAAATTCAGTTACTTAACGGTAATTAGCGTCAGTATCACTGCGTCTTTGGAGCGTGAGAGACCGTGGCCGGAACGGCTGACTTCGACCTGTACCGCCCGACCGAGGAGCACGACATGCTCCGTGACGTCGTCCGGGCCCTGGCCGAGGCGAAGATCGCGCCGTACGCGGCGGCGGTGGACGAGGAGGCCCGCTTCCCGCAGGAGGCGCTGGACGCCCTGGTCGCCAATGACCTGCACGCGGTGCACGTACCCGAGGAGTACGGCGGGGCCGGCGCCGACGCGCTCGCCACGGTCATCGTCATCGAGGAGGTGGCCCGCGTCTGCGTGTCCTCCTCGCTGATCCCGGCCGTCAACAAGCTCGGCTCGCTCCCGGTGATCCTCTCCGGCTCCGCGGACCTGAAGAAGAAGTACCTGGGCCCGCTCGCCAAGGGCGACGCGATGTTCTCGTACTGCCTCTCCGAGCCGGACGCGGGCTCGGACGCGGCCGGCATGAAGACCAAGGCGGTCCGCGACGGCGACCACTGGATCCTCAACGGCGTCAAGCGCTGGATCACCAACGCGGGTGTGTCGGAGTACTACACGGTGATGGCCGTGACCGACCCGTCGAAGCGCTCGAAGGGCATCTCGGCGTTCGTGGTCGAGAAGTCCGACGAGGGCGTCTCCTTCGGCGCCCCCGAGAAGAAGCTCGGCATCAAGGGCTCGCCCACCCGCGAGGTCTACTTCGACAACGTCCGCATCCCCGCCGACCGCATGATCGGCGAGGAGGGCACCGGCTTCGCCACCGCCATGAAGACCCTGGACCACACCCGCATCACCATCGCCGCCCAGGCCCTCGGTGTCGCCCAGGGCGCTCTCGACTACGCCAAGGGCTACGTCCAGGAGCGCAAGCAGTTCGGCAAGCCGATCGCGGACTTCCAGGGCATCCAGTTCATGCTCGCCGACATGTCCATGAAGATCTCGGCGGCCCGTGCCCTCACCTACCAGGCCGCCGCCGCCTCCGAGCGCGTCGCCGCCGGGGGCGAGGAGAAGGACCTCACCTACCTGGGCGCCGCCGCCAAGTGCTTCGCCTCCGACACCGCCATGGAGGTCACCACCGACGCCGTCCAGCTCCTCGGCGGCTACGGCTACACCCGTGACTACCCGGTGGAGCGCATGATGCGCGACGCGAAGATCACCCAGATCTACGAGGGCACCAACCAGGTGCAGCGGATCGTCATGGCGAGGAACCTGCCGTAACGGGACGCGGTCACCCTCCACAGCCCCCGGCGCGCGCGCCGGGGGCTGTGGTCATGGTCCGTCGGTCCGCTGGGCCGTAGGGCGGTAGGCCGACGTGCGCGGCCGCCGTGCGGGACGTAGGACGGAACCAGACGGGGGCCGCCCCGGACCCCCACCGCCTCCGAGGAGGAGCCATGACCCAGTCCGGAATGATGCCCGCCATGACCCAGCAGATGCAGGACTGCATCGAGGCCTGCATGAGCTGCCACAGCATGTGCGAGGAGACCATGAGCTCCTGCATGCAGCAGGGCGGGCAGGCGCAGATGCAGGTCATGCGCGCGCTCATGGACTGCTCCGAGGCGACCCGGATGTGCGCCGACATGATGATGCGGCGCTCGCCCATGGCCGGCGAGATGAGCATGCTCTGCGCGAAGGTCTGCGACATGTGCGCCGAGGCGTGCATGTCCATGCCGGACGACCAGCAGATGATGCGCTGCGCCGAGGCGTGTCGCCGCTGCGCGGAGACCTGTCGCGCCATGGCGGGCGCCACCATGTGACACGGCCCGGCCGGGCCACGCGTCAAGGGCACCCTCCCCGGGTGCCCTTGCACCGCGCCCTCGCGCCTTCAGCTGCCGGCGACGGTGACCTTCTCGTCGTCGTTCAGCTCCTTGACGAGGGTCTTCACCTTCGCCTTGTCCCAGAGCAGGTTGCCGCCGGCGGAACCGGAGATCGGCATGTTCATCGAGGTGCCGTCACCGCCGCTGACACCCTTCATCGCCCAGAACATGGAGGCCAGGTCCCACAGCGACATGTCCTTGTCGACGATGAGGGAGTCCAGGCCCGCGCCCATGGTCGGGTAGAGCTTGAAGGGGTTCAGGACCGTCGACGGGGTGGCCACCTGGTGGGCCAGGGCGGCCAGGAACTTCTGCTGGTTCTTGGTGCGCTGGAGGTCGGACGCGGCGAACGCGTGCCGGGTGCGGACGAAGGCGAGGGCCTGCCTGCCGTTCAGGGTCTGCTTGCCGGCCTTGAAGTCGGCGCCGGACCACTTGTCCTTGAAGGCCTTGTCGATGGTGATGTCGACCCCGCCGACCGCGTCCACGATGTTCGCGAAGCCCTGGAAGCCGATCTCCACGTAGTGGTCTATGTGCAGGCCGGTGTTGTACTCGACCGCGCGGACCAGCAGGGTCGGCCCGTCCTCGGCGTAGGCCGCGTTCAGCTTCTCGTGCCGGCCCCGGGCGGGATAGGTCTTCCCGGACGTCGAGCCCCGGTACGAGGGGATCTCCACGTCGGAGTCGCGCGGCAGCGAGACCAGCGTGTCGCCGTTGCTCCCGACGTGCAGGATCATCATCGAGTCGGTGCGCTTGCCCTCGGCGCCGCCGGTGTGCAGGTTCTTCTCGTCCGCCTTGGACATGCCCTCCCGGCTGTCGGAGCCGACGATCAGGTAGTTCGTGCCGTCGCCCGCCTCCGGCCGGTCGATGACGGTGGACAGGTCCACCTCGCGGCGCAGCTTGGAGTCGGCCCAGAAGTAGGTCGCGACCGACGTGACGACCACCACGGTCGCCACCGTGATCGCCGTCCACTTGATCCGGCGCCGCCAGTTCGGCGCCGGGCGCGGGGCGCGGCCGGCCGCTGTGCCGGTGCCGCCCGGGCCGCGGCCGCCGGGGGCGCCGTAGACCTGGCCGGTGTTGTAGCCGCTGTCGTACGCGTCCGGGCCGCCGTCGTCGTGCCCGCGTCCGTCGACGTACGAGGGCTGCTGCGGCACGCCGGCGCCGTACGGCGGTGCCGACGGGTTCCGCCGCACCTGGCGCATCACGCGCGCGCCCTCGGGCGGCGCGCCGGCACCGCCGCGTCCGTGGCGCGTGCCCCCGTTGTGGTCGGACCATCCCTCGGGCCAGTCATTCATGGGCCCCAGTGTGCAGGGCGCCGCCGTCCGCTCCCAAGGGCTGTCGGGGAATCAGGGCGCCGCTGTTGCGAACCCGACACAAATTCCGCGAACGGTGCTCGGCATAAGGTGGAGGGCATGACAGACCAGGCCATGGACAGGGAAACGGACATCCCGGGCAAGCCCACGTCCGCCTCGCGCACCACGCTCAGTCACATCATGACCCACAACGACACCAACCTGCTGGGGACGGTGCACGGCGGGGTGATCATGAAGCTGGTGGACGACGCGGCGGGCGCGGTGGCGGGCCGGCACTCCGGCGGACCCGCCGTCACCGCGTCGATGGACGAGATGGTGTTCCTGGAGCCGGTCCGCGTCGGCGACCTGGTCCACGTCAAGGCGCAGGTGAACTGGACCGGCCGGACCTCCATGGAGATCGGCGTCCGGGTCCTGGCCGAACGCTGGAACGAGTCCGACCCGGCCACCCAGGTCGGCTCGGCCTACCTGGTCTTCGCGGCCGTGGACGCCGACGGCAGCCCGCGCCGGGTGCCGCCGGTGATGCCGGAGACCGACCGCGACCGCCGCCGTTACCAGGAGGCCCAGATCCGCCGCACGCACCGGCTGGCCCGCCGCCGGGCGATCCGCGAGCTGCGCGAGAAGCGCGCCGCGGAGGGCTTCGAGGACTAGGGCCTCTCGTTCGGGCCGTGCCGGGCGCGGGCCCGGTCCGTCACCGGGCCGCCCCGTCCTACGCGGTGCCCGAGCAGACCACCTCGCTGCCCCGCACCACGTTCTGCTCCGGCTGCCCCGGGTCCTCGAAGCGGACCTTGCGCACCTTGCGCGCGTCGCCGAAGTCGGGCCCGGCGACCACCTTCAGCAGCGGGCCCTGGCCCGGGGCCGCCCGCAGCTCGCTGCCCGGCAGGGCCGCGGCGAGGGAGAGCGCGGAGCGGTCCCAGCGGGGGTCGTAGGTGATCACGGTGTGCCGGACCCGGCCGGGGGCGGTCACCGGCTGCCGGGTGGTGGCGAAACCGTTCGCCACGAGGGCGGCGTCGACCCGCTTGGCCAGCCCGGCGGTGCCGGAGCCGTTCTCCACCTGCACCCGGATCCGGTCCGGGGCCACCTCCACCGGCACCGGCGCGGGGCCCCGGTGCGGGCGGTCCGCGGTGAGCGGTTCGTCGTCGCGCAGCGACTGGAACAGCCTGGCCGCCTTCGCCTGATCCCACTTCAGGGTCGAGCCGATGCCCTTGACCCGGTAGTCCAGCTGCGCCAGCGGCACGGTGGTGAACTCCGAGGACGAGGGGGAGAAGTTCCGCATCGCGCGGCCGAGGTCGAGCAGTTCGTCGGTGCCGAACCCCGCGTCGGCGCGGACCGAGCCGAGCACCGCCCGGGTCACGTCCCGGAACCGCATCGGGTTCAGCAGCACCCCGGAGGAGGTCGCCTTCTCCAGCAGCGCGGCCAGGAACCGCTGCTGCCGTTTCATCCGGCCGAGATCGCTGGCCCCGTCGACGTGCCGCGCCCGCACGTACTGGAGCGCCTGCCCGCCCATCAGCGTGCGCGTGCCGGGCGGGAGGTCCAGGCCGGTGTAGGAGTCCTTCAGCGGCGTCGGCGTGCACACCTTCACCCCGCCGAGCACGTCGACGGTCCGCATGAAGCTGGTGAAGTCGACCTCCAGGTAGTGGTCGATCTTCACGTGGGTCATGTTCTCGACCGTGCGGATGGTCAGCTGGGGGCCGCCCTCGGCGTAGGCCGCGTTGAGCCTGACCGGGTGCGGGCCGTGGCGCTGCCCGGAGTTCTGGTCGACGTGCGCCGGCATCTCGGCGTAGGAGTCGCGCGGCAGGCTCACCACGGTGGCCCGGTCCCGGTCCGCCGCGATGTGCACGATCATCATCGTGTCGGTGCAGTGGCAGGGCTCGCCGCCCAGCCGGTACGCGCGCCGCTCCCGCTCGCCGATCTTGTCGCGGCCGTCGGTGCCGACGAGCAGGACGTTCATGCCGTGACCGGCGCGGGGCCGGTTCTTCATGTCCTTGAAGGCGTCGATCCGGGCGATGCCCGCGTCCAGGCTGCTGACGACCGCGTGGCCGATGCCGGCCGAGGCGAGCACCACGACCGACAGGGTGGTCACCGCCCGCATGGCCCAGCGCGGACGCCGGGGTGGCCGGACGGAGTGCACCGGCCGCTCGGGCGGGCGCGGCACACGGCGGGGCGGTTGCGGTCGGGGCTGCGGACGCGCGGGCGACCTGGGCGGGCTGGGCAAGGGGGACACCTCCGGACGAGGCCGTACGTGGGATCCGTGAGCACAGTAGGCCGATACGATCTCCAGCCCGCCGCGGTGCCCCGGCGGCGCGCACCGGTGTCCCCCGTTCGCGGTAACGTGACTCTCCTATGAACGCCAAGCCCGACGTGCGGCTCCCCGCTGTGTCCGTGATCATGCCCGTCCTCAACGAGGAGCGGCATCTGCGCGGGGCCGTCCAAGCGATCCTCGCGCAGGAGTACGCCGGTGAGATGGAGGTCGTGATCGCCCTCGGTCCGTCCACGGACCGCACGGACGAGATCGCCGCCGAGCTGGTGCACGAAGACCCGCGCGTGCACACCGTCCCCAATCCCACCGGTCGCACGCCCGCCGCGCTGAACGCGGCGATCAAAGCCTCCCGGCACCCGGTCGTGGTCCGCGTCGACGGCCACGGCATGCTCTCGCCCGACTACATCGCCACCGCCGTCCGCCTCCTGGCGGAGACCGGCGCGCAGAACGTCGGCGGCATCATGCACGCCGAGGGCGAGAACGACTGGGAGCACGCGGTCGCCGCCGCGATGACCTCGAAGATCGGCGTGGGCAACGCCGCCTTCCACACCGGCGGCCGGGCCGGCCCCGCCGAGACGGTCTACCTCGGCGTCTTCCGCCGGGAGGCCCTGGAACGGCAGGGCGGCTACAACGAGGAGTTCATCCGCGCCCAGGACTGGGAGCTGAACTTCCGGATCCGTGAGGCGGGCGGGCTGATCTGGTTCTCGCCCGAGCTGAGGGTGTCGTACCGGCCGCGGCCGTCGGTACGGGCGCTGGCGAAGCAGTACAAGGACTACGGCCGCTGGCGGCACGTCGTCGCCCGCTACCACTCGGGCTCCATCAACCTGCGTTACCTCGCCCCGCCGGTGGCGGTGTGCGCGATCGCGGCGGGGATCGTGGTGGGCGCCGCCGTGACCCCGTGGGGCCTGCTGGTCCCCGGCGGCTACCTGGCGGCGATCGCCGCGGGTTCCGTCCCGGCCGGCCGAGGGCTGCCCCTGGCGGCCCGGCTGCGGATACCGGTGGCCCTCGCCACCATGCACATGTGCTGGGGCTGGGGCTTCCTCACCAGCCCCCGGTCCCTGGCGCGGAAGGTCATCGCCTCCCGGCGGCCGGCGGTCCCGGACGCCGCCTGACCGGCCGCACGTGAACGGCGAGGGGCCCCACCCCGGCGGGTGGGGCCCCTCGCCGTTCACCCGGCTACCACCGGTACACGCTGTACACCGGCATGCAGGACTTGGTGTCCGAGCCGTTGACCGCGTCGGAGTTGTCCGGCAGGTCGCCCGCCTTCGGCTCGGACTTCGCGGAGTAGCTGCTGCCACTGCGCCAGTCCGCGCCGACGACGAGCGTGACCCCGGAGACGTCCGTCGACCGGTGCACCGCGCTCATCGGGATGCCCAGCGCCGCGGCCAGGGTCTGCGCGTCGCCCTCCAGGTCGGCGCTCGGGTACCGTACGGCCGTCTTGTCCTCGGCCAGGCTGCCGGAGGCGTCGGCCTGGGCGCGGGTGTAGCCCTTGCCGACGAGGACCTGGGTGATGGCCGAGGCCCGCTGCCCCACCGCGGGCTGTGTGGCGGTCCGGGTGCCGTTGCGCACCAGCACCCCGAGCCCGCCCGGCTCGACCGACGGTTTCCGCGAGGGCTTGTCGTCCTCGGCGCCCTTCTTCGCGCCGGACTTGCCGCCGTTCTTGTCGAACGCCACGTCGTCCCGGAGCATCTGCCACATCTTGTCGGCGTTGGGCGTGTCCGGCACCACGTGGTCGCGGTTCTGCGGGTCCCGCTTGTTGGGCATGGTCACCGAGGTGATGCGGTCGGCCGGCACCGACTTCAGCTGCATGCCGAGGTCGTACAGCTTCTTGACCGTGCCGATCTCCTCGGACACCTTCAGCGACTTGGTGGCCGCCTCCGCCAGGTCCATCAGCCGGCCGGTGTCGGTGAACACGTTCTGCTTGCGCAGCGTGCGCATCATCGAGTTCAGGTACATGTGCTGGGCGCGGGCCCGCATCAGGTCGTCGCCCCAGGCGTGCCGCGTGCGCAGCCACTGGAGGGCCTGCTCGTGGTAGACCTTGTGCGTCCCGGCCTTCAGCTTGAGCCCCGATCCGCCGGGCACGTCCCGCGTCGGGTGGTCCCACACGTTCTGCCGCACGCAGACCTCGACACCGCCGATGGCGTCCGCCATCCGCACCACACCCGCGAAGTCGATCGTCATCCAGTGGTCGATGTAGACCCCGGTGAGGTTCTCCCAGGTGAGCAGCGTGCAGCCGGCGCCGCCGCGGGCCAGGGTGACGTTGATGATGTCGTTCGTCGCCGGGTACTGCTTGCCGGTGTCGGGGTCCTTGCACGCGGGGATGTCCACCCGGGTGTCCCGCGGGATGCTGACCATGGCGGCGCTTCTGCGGTCCGCCGAGAGGTGGATGAGCATCTGCACGTCCGCCAGCGGCGGGTCACCGGCGTGGTCCCTGCTGCCGCCGAGCTTCACGTTCTCCGCGCTGTTGCGGCTGTCCGAGCCGATCAGCAGGATGTTCAGCGGGGTCTGACCGGCCGCGTTCGGCTCGGTCCGGCGCGCCTTGGAGTCGTCGCCTCCGGTGCGCGCCCCTTTTTCGATGTTGCTGTTGAGGTGCTGGTAGTACAGGTAGCCGGCGCCCGCCGTCCCGAGTATCACCACGGCCAGCACGGTCGCCGACCAGCGTATGGCCCGCCGTCCGCGTCGTCTCGGCCCCTCCTTCGGACCAGCGGTCCGCCCCCTGCCGCCGTGCCGGCCCCGCCCCGCCGACGCGGCCGCGGTCCGCGGCGTGCGCGACTTCGCGTCCTCGACCGCCGCAGCCCGTCCGCGCACCTCGCTCTGCGTCAACTCCCTGCCCTCCCCACCCCTTGCGCCCGACAACGGGCCCGTCCCGCGTCCGGTTAGACGCACGACGGGCCCGCAGGGTTACCTACGAGGCGCACTTGACCTTGTCCGCGGTGGACTTGTCCACCTCCGGCGCCTTCGTCGGCACCGTGAGCGACACTCCCGCGCCCTTGAAGTCCTTGCCCAGGGTCAGCGTCATCGCCGGAAGCCCCTGGGAGTTGGTCACGCTGCGGCCCGGCTTCAGCGCCGATCCGGACAGTCCCATCAGCGCGGCCAGCCGGCGCGCCTGGGCCGCCTGGCCGGGAGCGTACTCCAGCGTCGTCCTGCCGAGCGCCGCCGGGGCGTTGCCGGCGTTCTCCGACTTGGTCACGCCCACGTCGTTCTGGAGCCAGTTGAGCACCGCCTGGGCGCTGCCGGTGACGGCGCCGCCGTTGAGGATGCGCACCCGGACCTCGGAGGCGGGTGCCTTGGTGCCCTTGAGCCGGGCCGCCTGGGCGTCCTTCGCGGCCTTCTGCCGCTTCTTCACCTCGGTGAAGGACACGTCGTTGCGGACGGCGTCGAAGACCGCGGGTGCCTTCGCCTCGTCCAGCACCACGGTGGCGTGGACCTTCTCCGCCGGGTTGTCCTTGACCGGCACCGTGGTGAAGGTCAGGTTCTTCGGGTTGAGCTTGCCCAGCTCCAGGCCCAGGTCCTTCAGCTTGCCGATGCTGTCCAGCTTGTCGTCCACGGTGAGCGCCTTGGTGCCCGCCTCCGCCAGCTTCAGCATCTTCGTCGGACTGGTGAGCGTGGAGTTCCCCTTGAGCTTGCGCATCAGCGCGCCCAGGAACTGCTGCTGGAGCCCGATCCGGCTCAGGTCGCCGCCGAAGCCCACCGAGTGCCGGGTGCGGACGAACGCCAGCGCCTGCTCGCCGGAGATGGTGTGGGTGCCCTTGGACAGCTTCAGGTGGGAGTCGGCGTCGTCGATGTCCTTGGCCAGGCAGACCTCGACCCCGTCGACCGCCTCGGTCAGCGTCTTGACCGCGTTGAAGTCCGCGACCATGAAGTCGTCCGGCGTGATCCCGGTCAGCGCCGTCACCGTGCGCATGGTGCAGCTCGGCGTGCGGTCGTCCTGCCCGAGGCTCTGGTTGAACCGGGCGCCCGGCGTACCGGGGATGACCTTCCGGGAGCCGTCCGCCTGCTGCGTCGGGCAGTCCGGGATGTCGGTGATCAGGTCGCGCGGGATGCTCAGCGCGGTGGCGTTCGACCGGTCCTTGGACAGGTGCAGCAGGATGGTGGTGTCGGCGTGCCCGACGCTCCCCGAGTCCCCGTACCCCTCGTTGCCCTTACCGGTGCGCTTGTCGGTGCCGATCAGCAGGATGTTGATCGCCTGGTCCTTGCTGAAGCCGCCGGTGCCGGCGCCGTCGTCGGACACCGACGTGATGTTGCCGTTCAGGTGCCTGACGTAGAGGTAGCCGGCGGCCGTCACCGCGACCAGCACGAAGGCCATGCTGCCGCCGGTCCACAGCAGGACCTTCTTCGTCCGGGACTTCTTCTTCACCGGCCGCCGGGCGGCGCGCCGGCTCTGCGCCGGTTCCGGTTCACGGGCGGCGCGTCGCCCCTGCGCCGGTTCCGGTTCGCCGCCCCGGCGCCGGGACGAGCGCGGCTGCGGCACGTCGGTGCCGCGCGTGCGGGGCTCCGGCCGGGCGTCGTCGGCCGGCGGCCGGGCACGGCCGCCCGTCGCGCGACCCCCGTCACGGGGTGAGGGCTTGCGCGGTCCGGGGACCGGCGACTGCGCTGGGGAAGGGGTCAGTCGCAGTTCGTATTCGCCGGTGTTCGGATTGAGCACCCACTGGTCTGCGGGATCGATGTTGTCCGCCCGCCCACGGCCTTGCGCGTCCACGGTTGTCCGAATCCTCCGTCGGGGCCACGCGGCGCCTTCCCCCAATCAGGCGCTCGGGTCTCGGTGAAACAGTGCACGACCCCAGGTCGGACCTCGCGGCCAGGTGCACCGGATCGCTCACACTATCCGCCCGGTTCGGCGTCGGGCGACGCCGGTGACAAATTCCACCTCCCTACAACCGGGCAATCCCGCCCATTTTCCGGCCGGAAGGCGCTTGTCTTGGTCAGCCTCTTACCCGCAGGTCTGTTCGGCGGCCGTGTTCCCGCGGAAGGTGGGCATCGGCGAGGGGTCGCTCTTGCCGTCCTCGCCGGGCTTCCCTGTGTCCCCGCTGTGCGCGTCCCGGGCCACCGCGACCGGCCGGTCGGCCCGCAGCCGCGCGAACAGCCGCTCGGCCGCGGGCTCCACGAGCTGGTCCCGGTTGGAGTCGTAGACGTACGACTCCCTGGGCACGGTCAGGAACTGCACCCGGTCGGTGGGGACGTCGCGCAGTCCGCGCACCAGTTGGTACAGCCCGCGCAGGTTCGCCAGTTCCGGGTCGGTGGTCAGCGACGACGTCGCCGCGTCCAGCACCGGGTACAGCTTCACCGGGTTCAGCAGGACGTCGTCACCGCGCACCTTGCCCACCAGCGCCCCGAGGAAGCGCTGCTGGCGCTCCATCCGCTCGGTGTCGCTGCCGTCGCCGAGCGTCTTGCGGGCGCGCACGTACCCGAGCGCCTGCTCCCCGTCGAGCGTCACCTTCCCGGCGGGCAGCCTCAGCTTCGCCGCCGCGTCGTCGACGGGCTCCCGCAGGCACACCTGGACCCCGTCGACGGCGTCCACCATGTCCTTGAACCCGCTGAAGTCCACGACCACGTGATGGTCCACGCGGATGTCCGTCAGCTTCTCGACGGTGCGGATCGTGCACGCCGAGCCGCCCACCTGGAAGGCGTGGTTGAGCATCGCGAACACCGGGTCGCTGCGGGTGCCGTCGGACTGCCGGCAGCCGGGGACGTCCACCATCAGGTCCCGGGGCAGGGAGACGGCGGTGGCGCTGCGCCGGTCGGCGGCCAGGTGCAGCAGGATCGTCGTGTCCGACCGCTCGCTGCCCAGGTCCCGCCCGTACGCGCCGTTGCCCTCACCGGCCCGCGTGTCGGACCCGATGAGCAGGATGTTCTGCGCGTCCCGCACCAGCGCGGTGGGCCGCTCCCGCTCGTACCGCGCCAGTTCGGCGGCGGCCGCGTCGTCCGCGGTGATGTTGGCGCTGAGCTTCGCGTAGACCGCCCAGCAGGCCCCGCCGGCCAGCACGGCGAGCAGGACGGCCCCCAGCGCCGAGAACCGCAGCCGGCGCCGCCACCGGCGCCGGGAGAGCCCGGTACCGGTGGCGGAGGCTCCGGGACCGGGGGACCTGTCCGAGGGGTCGGTCACGGCGGGGCCACCCCCTCACGGCGTACGGGCGTCACGTCCTCCTGCTCCTACGACCATGGCGGGAACCGGCCCGCGCGGCGCCCCGGGGTACGCCGGCCGGGGGAACGGCGCCGCCGCGGCGCTACCGCCGGAGGGCCGTCACCCGCTCGCTCTCCACCCGCTGCGCGAGACCGTCCTCGTCCAGCCGCTCCAGGTGCCGGCACAGCACCACCGAGCCCCCGACGGCCAGCGGCGCGAACAGCCCGGCGGCCAGCCCCTCCCACGTGTCGTACGGCAGTCCCGACAGCAGCCGGGACCCCGGCCCCGTCAGCCCCAGCGCCGGCGCCTCGGCCGAGGCCCGCTCGACCACCTCCGCCGCGCCGAACTCCCGCCCGGCGACGACGAGCGCCGGCTCCCGCGGGTCCACCGGCGCGAACGGCGCGAACCGGTCGCCCTGCCCCGGCACCTCCACGGCGTAGTCGGCGAACCCCTGCGGCGCCTGCGGGAACCGCCCGCCCAGGGGGCGCAGCGCCAGCGCCACCCGCTCACCCCGGCAGGCCCGCGCGGCCTCAAGGGAGTCCGGCCCGCTGACCACGACGTCGGCGGCCGCCGGGTCCCCCGCGACGTCCGCCACCGCGCCCACCGAGGAACACGCCAGCAGCCACACCGCCGTCTGCCAGTGCGCGGGCAGCAGCAGCGCGACCCGGTCGCCGGGCCCGGCGGACAGGTCGCCCTGGAGCAGGTTGGCGGTCTTGGCCACCCAGTTGGCGAAGGTGGCCACGGACAGTTCGACGCGTTCGCCCGTGGCGTCGTCGTAGAAGGTCACCAGCGGGCGGCCGGGGTCCGCGGCCAGTGCGGAAGTCAGCAGGTCGGCAGGGGTGCGATCGGTGGCGTTCACCCGGCACAGGGTACGCGCGGGCCGGCGCGCGCACCGCGTGGAGCGGCCACCGGTTCGGCGGAACGGCCCCCGCCGGCCCGCCAGTTCCCCGATGGACAGGGCCGGAGCACTGTGTCCACGATCGGGCCCATGCGTGGACACCTCACTTCCGCCGCCGGCGCCCTCCCGCTCGCCGTCCGGTCGATCGGCCTCGCCTGCGCCGTGGTCGTCGCCCTCACGCCCGCGCCGCCGGCCGCCGCCGTGACCGCCGGGTCCGGGCGGACGCCGGGAGCCGCCACCGCCGGCGGACCGGCCGGAGGTGAGATCCCGGGCGGCACCCGGTCGCTGCCTCTTGTGCCGCTCACCGCCGAGCGGGTCGGCGGCACGGCCCCCGACCAGGGGCTGTACCGGGCGCAGGTCGGCCGGTTCGCGCTCGTCGGGGTCGTCTGGAACGACCCGGACGCCACGCTGCCCGGACGGGTCCGGGTGCGCACACGCTCCGTCGCGACGGGTAAGTGGTCCCGCTGGCAGGACGTCGAGGCGCACAACGCCGACCACGGCGCCGACCCGGGCACGGCCGAGCGCTCCGCCCGCCGGGTGCGCGGGGCCACCGCGCCGCTCTGGGTGGGCGACTCGGACGGAGTCGACCTCCGGGTGCGCGCGGACGGCGGCACCGGGGGCACCCCGGACGGGCGCGGGCGAACGCCGCGGACCGTGCTGCCGCCGGGACTGCGCCTGGAACTGGTCGACCCAGGCGAGGAGAGGAAGGCGCCACCGGCCGGCTCGGCGCGCGCCCTCCCCGGCGCGGGAGCCGCCCCGGCCGCCGGCACCGGCCCCACCCGCTCCGGCGCCACCGTGGTCCCGGAACCGGACCGGCGGGACACCGATCGCGAACCGACCCGCCTGACCGGCACCGCCCGGGCGAAGCCGCACATCGGCCCGCGCCCGCGCATCGTCACCCGCCGGGGCTGGGGCGCCGACGAGTCGCTGCGCCGCCGCGGGTTCGTCTACACCGAAAAGGTCAAGGCGGCCTTCGTCCACCACACCGCCTCCGGCAACCGCTACACCTGCGCCCAGGCCCCCGCCGTCGTCCGCGGCATCTACCGCTACCACGTGCGCAGCGCGGGCTGGCGGGACATCGGCTACAACTTCCTCGTCGACAAGTGCGGAACCCTCTACGAGGGCCGGGCCGGCGGCGTGGCCAAGGCGGTCCTCGGCGCGCACACCCTCGGGTTCAACACCGACAGCATGGGCATCGCGGTGATCGGCACCTACGGTTCGGCCAAGCCGTCGAGCGCCGCGGTGAAGTCCGTCGCCCGGCTCACCGCCTGGAAACTCGGGCTCTACGGCGGCGATCCGCGCGGGCGGACCTCGCTGACGTCGGGCGGCGGCAACCGCTACCCGCGGGGACGGACCGTGCGGTTCCACGTCATCTCCGGCCACCGGGACGGGTTCGCCACCGCGTGCCCCGGCAAACGGCTCTACGCCAAGCTCGGCACGGCCCGCTCCAGCGCCGCGCGCTACCAAGGGCGCTGAGGCCGCGCGCGGGGCCCGCACCGCCTCCACCGGGGGGAAAGCGTGCGGCCATCCGACGGGGGCCGCGCGCCCGTCGAAGGGTGTCGTCGCCCGCTCTGCATACACTGACCGGCCGAAACGACGGTCGACGAGTGGTGCGGCCGGACCCGGCAGGAAGCAGAGACGACAGGTGACAGAAGCGATCCTCCTGGTCGGCGGCAAGGGCACGCGGC
This sequence comes from Streptomyces sp. NPDC100445, assembly GCF_044759735.1. Classification (NCBI taxonomy): domain Bacteria; kingdom Bacillati; phylum Actinomycetota; class Actinomycetes; order Kitasatosporales; family Streptomycetaceae; genus Streptomyces; species Streptomyces sp. NPDC100445. The sequence continues at coordinate 455,614 of NZ_JBIVZV010000005.1, forward strand.
TGCGACCACTCACGGTGCACACGCCCAAACCGATGGTCCCGGCCGCCGGGGTGCCGTTCCTCACCCACCAGCTGGCGCGGGCCGCGGCGGCGGGCGTCGACCACATCGTCCTCGCCACCAGCTACCTCGCCGAGGTCTTCGAGCCCTGCTTCGGCGACGGCTCCGCACTGGGCCTGCACCTGGAGTACGTCACCGAGGAGGAACCCCTCGGCACCGGCGGCGCCCTCCGCAACGTCTCCTCCCGCCTGCGCTCCGGCCCCGACGACCCGGTCCTGGTCTTCAACGGCGACATCCTGACCGGCCTCGACATCGGGGCCCTCGTCGCCACCCACGAGTCGACGGGCGCGGACGTCTCCCTGCACCTGACGAGGGTGACGGACCCGCGGGCCTACGGTCTCGTCCCCACGGACGCCACCGGCCGCGTCCAGGCGTTCCTGGAGAAGCCGCAGGCGCCGGAGGAGATCGTCACCGACCAGATCAACGCGGGGGCGTACGTGTTCCGCCGCTCGGTCATCGACACGATCCCGGCGGACCGCCCCGTCTCCGTGGAACGCGAGACCTTCCCCGGCCTGCTGGCCGCCGGCGCCCACCTCCAGGGCATGGTCGACTCCACCTACTGGCTGGACCTCGGCACCCCCGCCGCGTTCGTCCGCGGCTCCGCCGACCTGGTCCTCGGCCGCGCCCCGTCCCCGGCCGTCCCGGGCCGCCGCGGCGACCGCCTGGTCCTGCCCACGGCCACCGTCGCGCCGGACGCGAAGCTGACCGGCGGCACGGTGGTCGGCGAGGGCGCGTACGTGGCGCCGGGCGCGCGGATCTCCGGCTCGGCCATCCTCCCCGGCGCCGTCATCGAACCCGACGCCGTCGTCACCGACTCCCTCGTCGGCGCCCGGGCCCGCGTCGGCGAGCGCTCCGTCCTCACCGGCACGGTGGTCGGCGACGGCGCGGTCGTGGGCGCCGACAACGAACTGCGCGAGGGAGCGCGCGTCTGGTGCGACGCCCGCATCCCACCGGCCGCACTGCGCTTCTCCCCGGACCGCTGACCACGACGGCCCCGGCCGGACCCAGGACGGGCGTCCCGCCCCGGCCGGCCGACGGCATCCACCGAGGACGCCCGGCCTGGACGGTGCCCGGCTGACGGCGTCGGCCGAGGGTGCCCGGCCTGACGGTGCCCGGCTGACGGCATCCGCCGAAGGTGCCCGGCTGACGGCGTCCGGCTGAGGGTGCCCGGCCTGGCGGTGCCCGGCTGACGGCGTCCGCCGAGGGCGCTCGGGCATCCGGCTGAGGATGGCCGGCCTGGCGGTGTCCGGCTGGCGGCGCCCGTCCGGTGCCCTGCCGACGGCACCCGGTTGACGGCGTCCAGCCTGACGGTGCCCGGCTGAGAGCGCCCGGCGGCCGGTGTCCGACCTGACGTGCCCGGCTGATGAGACCCAGCCTGGCGGCGTCCAGCCTGACGGTGCCCGGCTGAGAGCGCCCGGCGGCCGGTGTCCGACCTGACGTGCCCGGCTACAGCACCCGGCTCAGGGTGCCTGGCCTGAGGGCGCCCGGCCGACGGCACCCGGCTGACAGCATCCGCCGAGGGTGCCCGGCTGGCGGCATCCGGCTGAGGATGGCCGGCCGGGCGGTGTCCGGCCTGATGGTGTCCGACTGACGACGCCCGTCCGGTGCCCGGCCGACGGCACCCGGCTGACGGCGCCCAGCCTGACGGTGCCCGGCGGACGGTGCTCGACCCGACATGCCCGGCTGACGGCATCCAGCTGAGGGTGCCCCGCCTGACGGCGCCCGGTCGGCGACATCCGGCCGACGGCGCCCGGCCCGACGGCGCGTCCTCAGAGCAAGCCGATGTCCACCCGGGGCATCTTCGGCACCCGCCGTGCGGGCAGGTGCCCGCTCAGCAGGATCAGGCGCGCCGCCCGGTGCCGCTGCCCGGCGTACGGCTCCAGCAGCCGCAGCATCACGGAGTCGTCCGCGTCCCGGTCCCCGGCCAGCGCCCACCCCACGATACCCGGCAGGTGCAGGTCCCCCACCGTCACCTCGTCCGCCGCCCCGTGGCTGCGCTGCACGACCTCGGCCGACGTCCACGGCCCCACCCCCGGCACGACCTCCAGCCGGGCCCGGGCGGCCGCCGCCGACATCCCGACCGACTGCTCCAGCCGCGCGGCGACCCGCACGGCCCGCAGGATCGTGGACGCCCGCTTGTCGTCGACGCCGGCGCGGTGCCACTCCCAGGAGGGGATCAGCGCCCACGTCCGCGGCGCCGGCATCACGGACATCGGCCGTTCCCCCGTGCCCGCGGGCCCCGGCGCCGGCTCACCGAACCGCCGTACGAGCAGCCGCCACGCCCGGTAGGCCTCGTCCGCGGTGACCTTCTGCTCCAGCACGGACGGGATCAGCGATTCCAGCACCAGCCCGGTCCGGGTCAGCCGCAGCCCCGGCCGCCGGTGCCGTGCCAGCGCCACCAGCCGGTGCCGCGGCACGAACGCGCCGGGATCGTCGGCGGCACCGAGCAGCTCGGGCAACCGCTCCAGCAGCCAGTCCGCGCCGGACCCCCACGCCTCGCCGAGCACCTCGCCGCCGTGCGCGCGCACCCGCAGCGTGCCCGGCCCGGCGGGCGTACGCGCGGCACGCCACACGGACCCGTCCGCCGTCACCCGGAACGTCGGGTCGCCGGGCCCGCGCCGCAGCGGTCCGAGGACCAGCCCCAGGTCGAGGGGGCCGTCCGGCACCCACCGCCGGACCCGCACCGGCGCGGTCGCCTGCCGCGGCACCCCGCTCCCGGCGGGCACGACGGCATGCCCGCCGCGCACGGTCGTACGCGTGGGGCGCTGGGGGAAACGTCCTGCCACTGGGGGTCCTAGGGCTGCCGGGGCTGTCCTACGAGGGTAGGCGGTGTCCGGCGGCTCTCACCTCACCTCGAGGAACGCCTCCGCGTCCCGGGGCGGCCGCGGTCCCGGCTCCCCGGCCGGGTGACCGACCGCCACCGCGCCCATCGGGTCCCAGCCGGCCGGCAGTTCCAGCACCTCGCGCACCACGTCCCGACAGAACATCGTGGACGACACCCAGGCCGAGCCCAGCCGCTCCCCGGCCAGCGCGACCAGCAGGTTCTGCACGCCCGCGCCCATCGCGACGACGAACATCTCCCGCTCGGCGCCGTCCCGCCGCGCGTCCCCGTAGGTGTGCGAGCCGTCCATGACGAGGCACGGCACGACCAGGCAGGGCGCGTCGCGCAGCACGTCCCCGCGCCGGACGCGCCGGGCGACGGACTCCTCGCTCCGGCCGTCCCGGCGCAGGTCGGCCACCCAGGCGTCCCGCATGGCGTCCAGCAGCCGGGTGCGGGACCGTGCCGACTCCAGCAGCACGAACCGCCACGGCGTGGTGTGGTGCGGGGCGGGCGCGGTGACCGCCGCGGCCACCGCGCGGCGCACCGCGCCGGGGTCCACGGGCTCGTCCGTGAACGCCCGGACCGTGCGCCGCTGCGTCACCGCCTCCCGGACCGCCTCCGAGGTGCCGAGCCGGAACATGTCGTCCCGCGCGATGCGCACCAGCGCCCGCGCGCCCTCGTCGTCCGCCGCGGCGGCGGCGCCGCCGTCCCCGTCCCGGCCGTCCCGGGCCGGGGTCACCAGGTGCGCCAGGCCGCGCACCACGGCCACCGGCCGGCCGGCCGTCTTGCCCTTGACCAGGTCACCGGCGGCGGCCAACTCGTCCGCCGTGGCGACGACGGTCGCGCTGAGCGGGTTGCCGTGCGCGTCCGTGCCGCCGCGCAGGTCGTCCAGCACGCGCACCCCGGCCGCGCCGATGGCCACGTCCGTCAGCCCGGTGCGCCAGGGCCGCCCGGAGGTATCGGTGACGACGACCCCGACGTCGACACCGAGGGCGTCGCGCAGACCGGCGCGAAGGGCGCGCGCGGACGCGTCCGGGTCCTCGGGCAGCAGCAGCACCGTCCCCGCGGGGGTGTTGGAGGCGTCGACCCCGGCGGCGGCCATGACCAGGCCCTGCCGGTTCTCCACGATGCGCAGCGCGCCGCGCCGGGCCACCACCCGGACCGTCTCGGCGTCGATCGCGGCCTCCCGGTCGGCCGCCCGGACCACCCGGCCCTCGGCCTTGGAGACGATCTTGGAGGTGACGAGCAGCACGTCACCGTCGGCCAGGTCCGGCTCGGCCGCGGCGATCAGCTTGGCCAGGTCGTCACCCGGCCGCACCTCGGGGATGCCCGACAGGGCCCGGACCGAGTACTCCGGGCGCTCCTCGCTCACGCTCCCCGCACCTCCTCGGCCAGCGCCAGCGCCTCCCGCGCCATCTGCGCGGTCTCCTCCGGGCCCGTCATCATCAGCGGCACGGCCCGGCAGCGGATGCCGTCGGCCTCGACCCGCTCCACCACGCCGGCGTCCACGGTGTCGACCAGCCAGCCGTCCAGCAGCCCGGAGCCGTAGTGCTCGGCGACCGCGGCGGCCGTCGACTCCACGCCGACCGCGGCGAGCACCTTGTCGGCCATCCCGCGCACGGGCGCGTCACCGACGATGGGGGACAGGCCCACCACGGGCACGCCCGCCTCGGCGATGGCCTCGCGGATGCCGGGCACGGCCAGGATCGTGCCGATGGACACGACGGGGTTGGACGGCGGGAAGAGGATGACGTCCGCGGCCGCGATGGCCTCCAGCACGCCCGGCGCCGGCTTGGCCTGGTCCGCACCGACCGGGACGACCGCCTCGGCCGGGACGGAGGCGCGCAGCCGCACCCAGTACTCCTGGAAGTGGATCACCTTGCGTTCGCCGTCGCCCGCGGCGGAGTCGCTGCCGGGCAGGGTGACGGCCACGTGCGTCTCGACGCGGTCGTCGGTCATCGGGATCAGCTTCACGCCCGGGCGCCAGCGGTCGCACAGCGCCTCGGTGACCGCGCTCAGCGGATAGCCGGCGCCGAGCATCTGCGTCCGCACGATATGCGTGGCGAAGTCCCGGTCGCCCAGCCCGAACCACTCGGGCCCGACGCCGTAGGCCGCCAGCTCCTCCTTCAGGTGGAAGGTCTCGTCGGCCCGCCCCCACCCCTGCTCCTCGTTGATGCCGCCGCCCAGCGTGTACATCACCGTGTCCAGGTCCGGGCAGACCTTCAGCCCGAAGAGATGGATGTCGTCGCCGGTGTTGCCGATGACCGTGACGTCCGCGTCCGGCGCGGCCCGCTTCAGACCACGCAGGAAACGGGCACCACCGATGCCGCCTGCCAGAACCACAATGCGCATGGGGCAAGTCTCGCAGGCGGGTACGACAACACGTCAGGCAGTCACCGGACGCGCCGCCGACGGGTTTCGGGCAGGGCTTCCCGGGCGCGGGTCCCGGCAGCCCGGCAGCCCGGCAGCCCGGCAGGCGGTCAGCGGTCAGGCGGTCACCGGGTGCGGCCCGGTGCGCGCCTCGCAGTGCGGGGAGTCGTGCATCGGCATCTCGGTCAGCCCCGGGAAGTACACGTGCAGGCTGACCGCCGGCTCCAGCGTGTCGTTGACGACCTCGTGCACGTACCCCGGTGCGAACACCCGTCCCCACTCCCCGCCGCCCCCGTGCGGCGACGTGTCCGCCGCGCCCGCCGTCAGCACGCGCGTGCCGTGCGCGGTGCGCTCGGTGAGGGCGCCCTCCAGGACGGTCAGCACCCCGGAGGAGCGGCCGTGGTCGTGCCGCCCGCTGCCCTGCCCGGGCACCCAGGACAGCAGCCACACCTCGTACCCGGGGCCGGTGCGCAGCCGGTGGTACCAGCGGGTGGTGGCGTCGTAGCGGACGAGGTGCGCCCACTGGTCGCGGTCGGCGGCGATCGAGCGCGCGAGTCCCACGAACTCGGCGACGGTGGCCGGGTGTTCGCGCGGCGGCTGGAGCAGATGCGGGACTTCGAGGAGGTCGCCGGCGATCTGGAGGTCGTTGTCGCTGTTCATCGGGGTGCGGTGGTCCTCGGTGAAGAGTGGGGGGCCGGAGCTGGGTGACGCGTGCGGTCCGTCCGGGTCACGGGCGGGCGGGGTGCCCCGGTGCGGGGATCACGAGGCGTGGAACGCGGCCGAGCCGGGATGGACTCGGGGACAGCCGGAGCGGGCTCGGCTCAACAGCTGGGACAGCAGCAACAGCTACAGCGCGCGCGGGCGGCACCGAGGGACCCGGCGGAGCGGGTCGAGGCGGGTGCCGAGTTCGCGAGCATGCCCACTAGGACACCGGTTCACACCCGCGGTGTCAACTCGTGGCCCGGTATGTGGGACGTGTTTCACCTCATCCGGTTCTTCTGTCAGGTGAAAGGTTTGTTCACCGGGATGCCGGGACACATGGGGCACATCCGAGCGCTCGAGCCTCACGGAACGCGATCGAACACGGGGACGTCCTTCTCCGTACAGACGGGTGTACGGGATCCGGGCCGCCCTGCCGGTCCCGTCTGTGTGTCAAGGTTTATGCCGATTTGAACACTTTCCGCACGGCCTTGGTTCCGCAGAGTGAATAACGGGCCCAATAGCAGATCTCGGCTTGACTCGCCCGGAGCAGCACACTTGTAATTTCACTCGTGTCGTTCAGCCGGAATCGGTAACGGCCACGCACGGGGACGTGAAAGACGGACGAGGGGCGCACATGACCGAGCTGGTGCAGCAACTGCTGGTCGACGACGCGGACGAGGAACTCGGCTGGCAGGAGCGCGCGCTGTGCGCCCAGACCGACCCCGAGTCCTTCTTCCCCGAGAAGGGCGGCTCCACCAGAGAGGCCAAGAAGGTCTGCCTCGCCTGCGAGGTCCGCTCCGAGTGCCTCGAGTACGCCCTCGCCAACGACGAGCGCTTCGGCATCTGGGGCGGCCTGTCCGAGCGGGAGCGCCGCCGGCTGAAGAAGGCCGCCGTCTGAGCGCAGCGGTCCGCGGACTGGCCGCACGCGTACGGCTTCCCGCGCACGCACACACGCACGCGTACACACGGGAACGTCACGAACGGCCCGGCGCCGGTGGGTTGTCCACAGGCGGCGGGCCGTCGTCATGGTCAGCCGATAGTGTGGTCGCTCGTCCGAGACGCCCCGCCGTCCCCTCGACGCACGAGGAGGCGCGGACGTCCACCGCAGTCCATCGAACCGGGGCCCGTACCTCGATGTCCGTGCACAGCCATACGGCGGCCCAAGACGGCACCGCCACCCCTGAGTTCCCGCGCCATGTGGTGACCGCGGTCCTCGTCTCCCACGACGGCGCCCGCTGGCTGCCCGACGCCCTCGCCGGGCTGCTCGGCCAGGAGCGCCCCGTCCAGTACGCGGTGGCCGCCGACACCGGCAGCGCGGACGGCTCCGCCCAGCTGCTCACCGACGCCCTCGGCGACGCCGACGTGCTGCACCTCGCCCGCCGCACCGGCTTCGGCCAGGCCGTCGAGGAGGCGTGCCGCACCGCGCCCGTCCTCACCCCCGAGGACCTGCCGTACCTCAAGCGCCCCAGCGGCTGGGACCCGGTCACCCGCAGCTGGCGGGACGACGCCTACGACCTGCCCGAACTGCCGCACGGCGAACCCGTCCAGTGGCTCTGGCTGCTGCACGACGACTGCGCCCCCGAACCCGACGCCCTCGCCCAGCTGCTCCGGGTCGTCGACACCGAACTCGAACTCGGCCGCGACGACGTCGCGATCGTCGGCCCCAAGCTGCGCGGCTGGTACGACCGCCGGCAGCTGCTGGAGGTCGGCGTCACCCTCGCCAACTCCGGCCGCCGCTGGACCGGCCTGGACCGCCGCGAACAGGACCAGGGCCAGCACGACCACGTCCGCACCGTGCTGTCCGTGTCCACCGCCGGCATGCTCGTCCGCCGCGACGTCTTCGAACAGCTCGGCGGCTTCGACCGCCGGCTGCCCCTGATGCGCGACGACGTCGATCTGTGCTGGCGCGCCCACACCGCCGGCCACCGCGTCCTGGTCGCCCCCGACGCCGTCGTCCGGCACGCCGAGGCCGCCTCCCGGGAGCGCCGCACCGTCGACTGCGCGGGCCGCACAGCCGCCTCCCCGCACAAGGTCGACAAGGCCGGCGCCGTCTACACCCTGCTCGCCAACACCCGTACTGCCGCGCTGCCCTGGGTACTGGCGCGCATCCTGGTCGGCACCGTCCTGCGCACCCTCGCCTACCTCGTCGGCAAGGTCCCCGGACAGGCCCTGGACGAGATCCGCGGTCTGCTGAGCACCCTGCTGCGCCCCGAACGGATCATCGCCGCCCGGCGCCGCCGCGGCCCCGCCCGGACCGACAAGGGCGAGCTGCGCGGCCTGTTCCCGCCGCCCGGCGCCACCGTCCGGGCCACCGTGGAACAGCTCGCGGGCCACTTCGCCACCGACTCCGACGTCGACACCACCTCGGCCGGCCGGCACGGCGGCGCCGTGGAGTCCGGGCCCGGCGGCGACGACGCCGACTTCCTGGAGGTCGAGCAGTTCGCCCGGCTCCGGCGGATCGCCCGCAGACCCGGACCGGTGCTCTTCCTCGTCCTGCTGCTCGTCTCCCTCGCCGCCTGCCGCGCCCTGCTCGGCGGCGGGGCCCTCGCCGGCGGCGCCCTGCTGCCCGCCCCGGCCGACGCCGGCGACCTGTGGTCCCGCTACCTGGACGCCTGGCACCCGGTCGGCTCCGGCGGCACCTCCTCCGCACCGCCCTACCTGGCGTTCGTCGCGGCCCTCGGCTCCCTCCTGTTCGGCTCCGCCGGATTCGCCGTCACCGTCCTGCTGGTCGGCTCGGTGCCGCTCGCCGGATGCGCGGCCTACTTCGCCTCCCGCCCCCTGGTCACCTCCCGGCTGCTGCGCGCCTGGGCGGCCGTCGGCTACGCCTTCCTGCCCGCCGTCACCGGCGCCCTGGCCGGCGGCCGCGTCGGCACCGCCGTCCTCGCGGTGCTGCTCCCGCTCATCGCCCGCGCGGGCACCGCCGCGAGCGGCCTCGGCCACCGCACCGGCGCACCCGGCAGCTGGCGGGCCACCTGGGCGTACGCGCTGCTGCTGAGCGTCGCCACGGCCTTCACGCCGATCGTGTGGCCCGCCGCCCTCGTCCTCGGCCTGGGCGTCCTGGTCCTGCGCCGCCGCGAGCTCGTCGCCCACGGCCCGCGATTCCTCGTCCAGCTCGGCACCCCGCTGCTGCTCCTGGCGCCCTGGTCGCTGACGCTGCTGCCGACTGGCTTCTTCCGCGAGGCCGGCCTGGAGTACGGCGCCTCCTCGGCCTCCGCGACGGATCTGCTCGGCGCCGGCCCCGGCGGACCCGGCACCGTGCACGGCCTGATGCTCATCGGCATCGTGCTCGCCGCGCTCGCCGCCCTGCTGCGCTCCGAACGGCAGCTCGGCATCCGTGCCGCCTGGACCGCCGCCCTCGTCGGCCTCGTCCTCGCCGTCCTGTCCAACCGCTCCACCTGGGCGGGACCGGCCACCCTCGTCTACGGCATCGCCCTGCTGGCCGCCGCCGCCCTCGGCGCCGACGGCGCCCGCGCGCGCGTGGCCGAGCAGAGCTTCGGCTGGCGCCAGCCCGTCGCCGCCCTGATCGCCTTCGCCGCCGCCGCCGGCCCGCTGCTCGTCGCCGCGGGCTGGGTGATCGGCGGCGCCGACGGCCCCCTGGAGCGCCGCGACCCGGCACAGGTGCCCGCGTTCGTCGCCGAGGACTCCGACACCGGCGACCGGGCGCGCACCCTGGTCCTGGACAGCGACTCCACCGCGCGCGTGCGCTACAGCCTGGTCCGGGGCTCCGGCGCCCGCATGGGCGACGCCGAACTCGCCGCCGCCGACGGCGCCGAGACCCGCCTGGACAAGGTGGTCGCCGACCTGGTCGCCGGCTCCGGCGCCGACCAGGCCGACCAGCTCGGCGGTTTCGCCGTGCGCTACGTCCTCGTGCACCAGGGCGCACCCCGCGACATCACCCGGGTCCTCGACGCCACTCCCGGCCTGTCCCGGCTGAGCCGGCAGGGCGGCAACGCGCTGTGGCGCGTCGACCGCGAGGTCTCCCGCGCGGCCGTCGTGCCCGCCGCCGGCCGCGGTCCGGCCCGGCCGGTCGCCGCGGGACCGGTGGAGGTCCACACCACGGTCCCCGCCGGCTCGGGCGACCGCGTCCTGCGCCTGGCCGACAGTGCCGCCCCCGGCTGGACGGCCACCCTCGACGGCAGACCGCTCACCCCGACCACGGTCGACGGCTGGGCCCAGGGCTTCCGGCTGCCGTCCGCCGGCGGCAGGCTCGACGTCACCTACGACGCGCCGCTCGCCCACACCGCCTGGCTGTGGGCCCAGGGCGCGCTCGCCGTCGTCCTGGTCGTCCTCGCCCTCCCCGGCCGCCGCCGCGACGTCGACGACGACCTGCCCGAGGAGCAGCCCGTGCCCGCCCAGGCCACCGCCGGCGAGGGCCGCCGCGCCCGCCGGCTGCGTGCCCAGGCCGAGGAACCGGCCGCGGGCGACCCGCCCGCCGCGCCCGCACCCGCCGAGCAGCCCCCGGCGGCCGTGCCCCACCAGCAGTCCTACGACGAGTGGGACCCGGCCTCCTACGGCGACACCGGGGACGGCGGCCACGGCACGGACCCGTACCGCACCGGGACGGGCTACGACCAGCCGGCGTACCAGCAGCCCGATCCCTACCAGGCGGCTCCCTACGACCCGTACGCCTACGACGGCGGCGCCGGCCCGGCGCCGTACGACCCGGCGGCCTACCAGCAGCAGGGCTACGGCCAGGAGTACCCGCCGGCCTACGACCCCGCCCACGACCCCGCCGGGCAGGGCTACGACCCGGCCCGTCCCCACGGGACCGGCACCGAGCGCCCCGACGGGAGCCAGCAGTGAACCGCACCACCCTGTCCCTGGCGGCCGGCACGGCCGCGCTGGCCGCCGTCACCGCGTTCGCCGCGGTCACCACGCCGGCCGCGTCCGGCGCCCCCGCCCCCCGGACGACCGCCCGGCTGCCCGTCGAGCGCACCGGCCTGCTCTGCCCGGCCCCCAGCGACTCGGACATCGCCGACACGACGTACACCTCGTTCACCCCGGTCACCGAGGGCGCCGCGCACACCGGCTCGGCGCGGTTCGTGGCGGCCGGCGGGGAGACGGCCGGGAGCGGGAAGGGCAAGGCGGGCAAGGCGAAGGCCACTCCGCCCGTGCTCACCCCGAAGGCGCCGGGCACGCCGGCCACCGGTGACACCTCCGGCGCCGCCCCCGCGCTGGCCGGCACGGCGGACGGCGGGTTCGCGCCCGGCTGGACGGTCCAGGAGACCACCGAGATCGCCGCCGGCACCGGCCGCGGCCTCCAGGGCGTCGGCTGCACCGGCGCGGACACCGAGTTCTGGTTCCCGGGCGCCGCCACGGCCGCCGGCCGCACCGACTACGTCCACCTGACCAACCCCGACGACTCCACCGCCGTCGTCGACATAGAGCTGTTCGGTCCGGACGGGGCGATCAAGTCCCCGCTGGGCGAGAACCTCACCGTCCGGCCGCACACCAGCAAGGCCTTCCTGCTCCCCACGCTCACCGACGAGCGGCAGGCCGACCTGACCGTGCACGTCGGCGTCCGCAGCGGGCGGGTCGGCGCGGCCGTACGGGCCCTGGACGACAAGACGGGCGGCGACTGGCTGGCCGCGGCCGCCGACCCGGCCGGCAGCCTGGTCCTGCCCGGCATCCCGAAGGACGCCACCGACGTCCGCCTCATCGCCTTCACCCCCGGCGACGACGACGCCGACCTGAAGATCCGCCTGGCCTCGCCCGACGGCCTGATCACCCCGGCCGGCAACGAGACCCTCCACGTCAAGTCCGGCATGACGGGCGCGGTGGACCTCGGCGACGTCACCCGCGGCGAGGCCGGCTCCCTGGTCCTCACCCCCACCGGCCGACCGGTCCCGGTCGTCGCGGCGCTCCGCGTCGTCCGGGGCAAGGGGGACAAGAAGGAGACGGCGTTCATCCCGGCCACCGCCCCGGTCGGCGCGCGCGCCACAGCGGCCGACAACCGGGCGAAGCACGCGACCCTCGCCCTGACGGCCCCCACCGCCACGGCCACGGTCGAGGTCACCGCGTCGGCCGGCAGCGAGGGCGGCACCCCCGTCACCAAGACGTACACGGTGAAACCCGGCACCACCGAGGACATCACCGACCTGGTCCCGGGCGGCCTGAGAGGCACGTACGCGCTGACGGTGCGGACCGAATCCGGCGGTCCCGTCTACGCGGCCCGCACGCTCACCGCGTCCGGCACGGACGTCGCGGCCTTCACCGTCCAGACCCTGGCGGACGACCACGGCACGGTGGCGGTCCCCGAGACGCGGGAGGACCTGTCCGTCCTCCAGAAGTAGGCGTCCGGGCGGGTGATCCGGGGCGGCCGGTCGGGTGGTTCCGCCGGCTCCCCGCCCCAGGATCTCCCGCCGGGACCCGTGGCCGGTCCGGACGGGAGGCGCTAGTCCTCCCCGTACCGCGGATCCACGGTCTCCGGCGTCAGCCCGAGCAGCTCGGCCACCTGTTCCACCACGATCTCGTGCACCAGCGCGGCCCGCTCGTCACGTCCCTTGGTCCGGATCTCCACCGGCCGCCGGTAGACGACCACCCCGGCCCGCCGGCCCTCCCGCGCGGGTACGGTCCCCCCGAGCGGCACGGCCTCGTCGCTCCACGCCGCGTCCTCGCCCCGGCCCTCCAGCCGGGGCACCTCCAGCACCAGGAAGTCCATGTCGGCCACCTGCGGCCAGCGCCGCTCCAGACGGTCCACGGAGTCCTGCACCAGGTCCGCGAACATCTCGGCGCGGCTGGCCGCGAGCGGCACCTGCGGCGGCGCGATCGGCCCCCGCATACCCCGCCCGTGGCGATCACGGCGACGGGGTCCGGGTCCGGCGGCACGGGGCGGTACACGGTTGTCCATCACCGGGGAAGCGTAGTCCCCGCAGCCTGCGCCCGTCCGGCTGCACACGGCAACCCGCGGTGATCACCGGTGTCGCGGGACGACCGTTCCGGCCGGGGTCCGGCTCGTTGCCGTACCCTTCCCGGCCCGCCCGACGGCGGGTGAGCGGCGGCGTTCGTACCGACATATGACCGCTTCTCCCGCGCCCCGGCACCCTCGGCAGGCCCTCCCGCCCGGGCCGGCGGGGCCGCTCCGGAGCGGCGTGTGGGGCGTCTCACACCACGACACGGTGGAGTGACCTGGGGGAGAGTCGTCGCGGCCCGCTCAAGAGTGCGGTACCGTCCAACGTCGTGAGCCCTGTACGTCGCTGTTCGCGCACCGCCTGCGGCCGACCCGCCGTCGCGACGCTGACGTACGTCTACGCCGACTCGACCGCGGTCCTCGGCCCGCTCGCCACCTACGCCGAACCCCACTGCTACGACTTGTGCGCCGAGCACTCCGAGCGCCTCACCGCCCCGCGCGGCTGGGAGGTCGTCCGCCTCCTCGACGGCTCCGCCCCCGCGCGGCCCAGTGGTGACGACCTGGAAGCGCTTGCCAACGCCGTGCGCGAGGCGGCCCGCCCGCAGCAGCGCGCGGCCGGCGCGGGCGGCGGCGGGGCCCGCTCCGTGGACCCCATGGAGGTGGCCCGCCGCGGTCACCTCCGCGTCCTGCGCTCCCCGGACAACTGAACTCCACCCTCGCCACCGCGCCAGGCGTGACGGTTCTGCTCCGCGCGCCCGCCCCCCCGGTTCCGCGCCCAGCCGGTGTCCGCGCGCCGCCCCCGCACCCCGGACGGGTAGTTTGTGGGCACCCATAGGACTTCGGAAGGGTTGGCCGTGACTGTCGATCTGTCGCAGCTCGTGAAGGCGTACGACGTGCGCGGTGTGGTCCCCGACCAGTGGGACGAGCACCTGGCCGCACTGTTCGGCGCCGCATTCGCACAGGTCACGGGGGCCGCGGCCATCGTCGTCGGCCACGACATGCGGCCCTCGTCCCCCGGCCTCTCCCGCGCCTTCGCGCGCGGCGCGGCGGACCTCGGCGTGGACGTCACCGAGATCGGCCTGTGCTCCACGGACCAGCTCTACTACGCCTCGGGCGCGCTGGACCTCCCGGGCGCGATGTTCACCGCCTCCCACAACCCGGCCCGCTACAACGGCATCAAGATGTGCCGCGCGGGCGCAGCCCCCGTCGGCCAGGACACCGGACTGGGCGAGATCCGCGAGCTGGCCGAGCGCTGGCTGGAGGAGGGCGCTCCCGAGCCCGCGGCCCGGCCGGGAACCCTGTCCTCGCGGGAGACGCTGGAGGACTACGCGGCCCACCTGCGTTCCCTGGTCGACCTCACCTCGATCCGCCCGCTGAAGGTCGTGGTCGACGCCGGCAACGGCATGGGCGGCCACACCGTCCCCCCGGTCTTCGCCGGCCTGCCCCTGACCCTCGTCCCGATGTACTTCGAGCTGGACGGCACCTTCCCCAACCACGAGGCCAACCCCCTGGACCCGGCGAACCTGGTCGACCTCCAGAAGCGGGTCCCGGCGGAGGGCGCCGACCTCGGAATCGCCTTCGACGGCGACGCCGACCGCTGCTTCGTCGTGGACGAGAACGGCGACCCCGTCTCCCCGTCCGCGATCACCGCGCTGGTCGCCGCCCGTGAACTCGCCCGCAACGGCGGCACCGGCACGGTCATCCACAACCTGATCACCTCCCGCACCGTCCCGGAGGTCGTCCGGGAGAACGGCGGCACCCCCGCCCGCACCCGGGTCGGGCACTCCTTCATCAAGGCCGAGATGGCCCGAACCGGCGCGATCTTCGGCGGCGAGCACTCCGCCCACTACTACTTCAAGGACTTCTGGAACGCCGACACGGGCATGCTGGCCGCCCTGCACGTCCTCGCGGCCCTCGGCGGGCAGGACGGCCCGCTGTCCGGCCTGGTGGCCCAGTACGACCGCTACGCCGGCTCCGGCGAGATCAACTCCACCGTCGCCGACCAGGGCGCCCGCCTCACCGCGATCCGCACCGCGTACGAGGGCCGCGCCGACGTCACCCTGGACGACCTCGACGGCCTCACCGTCGCCGCGGCCGACTGGTGGTTCAACGTCCGCCCCTCCAACACCGAGCCACTCCTGCGCCTCAACGCGGAGGCGAAGGACGAGGCCACCATGAGGAAGATCAGGGACGAGGCCCTGGCGATCATCAGGGGCTGAGCGGCCCGCCCGCCGGCGGTACGCTGACCGGGCATCCACAGACACCCGTACGCCCCCGAAGGGACACCCCATGCCGCTCGAAGCCGGCCTCCTGGAGATCCTCGCCTGCCCGGCCTGCCACGCACCCCTCGAGGAGCGGGACGCCGAGCTGGTCTGCACGAGCCAGGACTGCGGCCTCGCCTACCCCGTGCGCGACGACATCCCGGTCCTCCTCGTGGACGAGGCCCGCCGCCCCGAGTGACGGCACCCCGCACGCCGTAGCGAGGCCCCGCACGTCGCGGCCACGAGGCCCTGTCCCCGTGGCGGCGAGGCGCCCCGCACCCCCCGCAAGGCTCTGCCAGGTCCCCCCGGCGATGGAGGCTGCCGCCCATGCTGGACGAATCGCTGCTCGACACCCCGGAGGGTCTCTCCGCGGCCGACCGCCGGGGACTGCTCCGCGGCGCCGCGGAGGCGGGCGCCCGCGTCCGCACCGCCGCCCGGCACGCCGCCGAGGCCGGCATCGGGGGCCTCACCCCCGACGGCCGCCCGCGCGCCGTGCTGATCGCCGGCCCGGGTGTCGCCGCCACCCACACCGCCGACCTCCTCGGCACGCTGGCCGGCGCCGGCAGCCCCGTCGTCCGACTGGCCCCCACCGGCGTCGCCCCCGCGCCGGGCGCCCTGCGCTGGGAACTGCCCGGCTGGGCCGGCTCCGTGGACCTGCTGCTGATCACCACCCCGGACGGCACCGAACCGAGCCTCTCGCTCCTCGCCGAGCAGGCCTACCGGCGCGGCTGCTCGGTCGTCGCCGTGGCGCCGCCGAGCACCCCGCTCGCCGAGGCCGTCGCCGGCGCGCACGGCCTGTTCGTACCGATGGCGACCGCCCCGTACGACCAGCAGGAACCCGTCGCCGGATCGGCCCCGGGCGTCTTCTGGGCGCTGCTGACCCCGCTGCTGGCCCTCCTCGACCGCGTCGGCCTGCTCGACGCCCCGCCGGAAGCCGTCGAGAAGATCGCCGACCGCCTGGACCGCGTCGCGGAACGCTGCGGTCCCGCGATCGCCACCTACGGCAACCCGGCCAAGACCCTGGCCGCCGAACTCGCCGACGCCCTCCCCGTCGTCTGGACGGAAGGCACCTCGGCGGGCCCGGCCGGCCGCCGCTTCGCCGCCGCCCTCGCCGAACTCGCCGGCCGGCCCGCCCTGGTCGCCGAGCTGCCCGAGGCGCTCGCCGCGCACAGCGCCCTGCTGGCCGGCCCGCTGGCCGCCAGCGCCGATCCGGAGGACTTCTTCCGTGACCGCGTGGAGGAGCCGCCCGCGCTGCACGCGCGCGTGGTGCTGCTCCGCGACCGCCCGACCAGTGGGCTCACCGCCGCGCCCGCTGCCCGTGACCTGGCCCTCGACCACGACACGCCGATCAGCGAGCTGGAACCCGAGGAAGGCGGCGAACTCGAGACCCTCGCGGAACTGATCGCCGTCACGGATTTCGCCGCCGTTTACCTGGCGCTCGCTTCCGGAGCCTGATCTTTGCTCCGGGCCGGACCAGCCGTGCCCGTACCGGCGCCGCGACCGACGTAGCCACCGGCGCCGGCCGAGCAGCGTACGTACGGAGACAGAGAAGACACATGGACCGCCTCGACAACACCGTCCGCCCCTACGCCTGGGGTTCCCCCACCGCCATCCCGCGCCTGCTCGGCACCGAGCCGACCGGGGAACCCCAGGCGGAGATGTGGATGGGTGCCCACCCGGGCGCCCCCTCGCGCACCCCGCGTGGGACGCTCGCCGAGGTCATCGACGCCGGCCCGGAGCGCGAACTCGGCGCCGCCGCGGTCGGCCGGTTCGGCCCGCGCCTGCCGTTCCTGCTCAAGATCCTCGCCGCCGGCGCGCCGCTCTCTCTCCAGGTCCACCCCGACCTGGAGCAGGCCGGGCAGGGGTACGCCGACGAGGAGCGGCGCGGTGTGCCCGTCGACGCCCCGCAGCGCAACTACAAGGACGCCAACCACAAGCCCGAACTGATCTGCGCCCTCACCGAGTTCGACGGCCTGTGCGGCTTCCGCGACCCGGCCGAGGCCGCCGGCCTGCTGGAGGGCCTCGGCGTCGCCTCGCTCGCGCCCTACGTCGACCTGCTGCGCGCGCGGCCCGGGGACGCCGCCCTGCGGGAGGTCCTGACCGCCGTTCTCGGCGCCGACCGGCAGGAAACGGCCCGCACGGTCGCGGAGGCCACCGCAGCCTGTGTCCGCCTCGGCGGCGCCTACACCCCCTACGCCCAGATCGCCCACCACTACCCGGGCGACCCCGGCGTCCTCGCCGCCATGCTGCTCAACCACGTCCGCCTCCAGCCCGGCGAGGCCCTCTTTCTGGGGGCCGGCATCCCGCACGCCTACCTCGACGGACTCGGCGTCGAGATCATGGCCAACTCCGACAACGTCCTGCGCTGCGGGCTCACCCCCAAGCACGTCGACGTCCCCGAACTCCTCAGGGTGGTCCGCTTCGAGCCGAGCGACCCGGGCGTGCTCCGCCCCACGGCCGGTGAGGACGGCGAGGAGGTGTACGAGACGCCGATCGACGAGTTCCGCCTGTCCCGGTACGTCCTCCCGGAGGGCGGCGCCACCCACGACGTCACCCGGGACACCCCGCAGATCCTGCTCTGCACGGCGGGTTCCGTCCAGGCCGGGGAAGAGGACCTGGGCCCCGGCGAGTCGGTCTTCGTCCCGGCCGGCGAGAAGGCGGAGATCTCGGGCGCCGGGACGGTTTTCCGCGCCACTGTGATCGTATGACCGGGGCTGTGGACGGGTGACCCGGGGCGGCCCGGCCGAACTGCGAGAATGATCCAGCGGCAAAGGCCGGGCAAAGCCGGGCACACGTCCTGACGACACGGACGTACGAGGGCGACAGAGGCGAAGGGACAACGCGGACACATGAGCGCGTCAGGCGGTACCAGGGCGATCGTGGCGGCACTCGGCGCCAATCTCGCGATCGCGGCATCGAAGTTCGTGGCGTTCGCGTTCAGCGGCTCCTCCTCGATGCTCGCCGAGGGCGTGCACTCGCTCGCCGACTCGGGCAACCAGTTCCTGCTGCTTGTCGGCGGCAAGAAGGCACAGCGGGAGGCGACCCCGCAGCACCCCTTCGGCTACGGCCGCGAGCGGTTCATCTACGCCTTCCTCGTCTCCATCGTCCTGTTCTCGGTCGGCGGCATGTTCGCCGTCTACGAGGGCTACGAGAAGATCCGTCACCCGCATCAACTGGAGCACTGGTACTGGCCGGTGGGCGTGCTCGCCTTCGCGATCCTCGCCGAGGGCTTCTCCTTCCGCACGGCCATCAAGGAGTCCAACGAGACACGCGGCACCCTCTCCTGGGCCCAGTTCATCCGCCGCGCCAAGGCGCCCGAGCTGCCCGTCGTCCTCCTGGAGGACTTCGGCGCGCTCATCGGCCTGGCCCTCGCCCTCGGCGGCGTCGGCCTGTCCCTGCTCACCGGCGACGGCGTCTGGGACGGCGTCGGCACCGTCTGCATCGGTGTCCTGCTCGTGCTGATCGCCCTCGTCCTGGCCGCCGAGACCAAGTCGCTGCTGCTCGGCGAGGCCGCCGGCCTCGACGACGTCAGGAAGATCGAGGCCGCCACCGTCGACGGTGCCACGGTCACCGGCATCATCCACATGCGCACCCTGCACCTCGGCCCCGAGGAACTGCTGGTCGCCGCCAAGATCGCCGTCCGGCACGACGACACCGCCGCGCAGGTCGCGCACGCCATCAACGCCGCCGAGACCCGCATCCGCGCCGCCGTCCCCATCGCCCGCGTCATCTACCTGGAGCCGGACATCTACAGCGAGGCCGAGGCCGCCCAGGGCCCCGACCCCGCGGCCACCCCGGGCGGCCCGAACCCCCGCGCCACCGACCACTGATCCCGCGGGGCCCGCTGACGCCGCCAGGGGGGACCGGGACGCCGCGCCCCGGTCCCGTCCCGGTGCCGACCGGCACCACGGCCGCCCCCGGCGGCGATCACCGGCCTCGGGCGAACCGATCACGTCGATCTCCTCACGCTTCCGGCCGCGCCCGCCGCACCCGGCACGCCCCGGGAACGGCGCCGCCACCGCTGACCACCTCCGCCCCCGGGGTGAGAAGCCGCAGATCAGACCGGTCCGCCGCCCCCCGCCGCACGGCCCGCCCCCACCCGTCGACCCCCCGGACCGGCCTTCGCACCGCCGCCCGCACGGCCCGAAGGGCGTGGACGCGGACTGGGGGCGAACGGGCCCCGCGGTGTAGCTTGGGACGGAGCCAGACGTCGCTGCTGATGGCGGTCGGGCGGTCCCAGGCGGACCGGCCGAGGGAGAGAGGGCCTCCGACGGACTGCGCTGCGCGCACGTGGGCATGCCTGTGCCCTCCTCTCGGGCACCCCTGTGTCCGCCGCCGCGCAGACCAGCCGTACCCACCTCGCCCCGATCCCGAGGAGCAGCTCGCAATGACGACTGTCGACAACCGACAGGACTTCAAGGTCGCCGATCTCTCGCTGGCCGAGTTCGGCCGCAAGGAGATCTCCCTCGCCGAGCACGAGATGCCCGGCCTGATGGCGCTCCGCAAGGAGTACGCCGAGGCGCAGCCGCTGGCCGGCGCCCGCGTCACGGGCTCCCTGCACATGACCGTGCAGACCGCCGTGCTCATCGAGACCCTGGTCGCGCTCGGCGCCCAGGTCCGCTGGGCCTCCTGCAACATCTTCTCCACCCAGGACCACGCGGCCGCCGCCATCGCCGTCGGCCCGGACGGCACCCCGGACGACCCGCGGGGCATCCCGGTCTTCGCCTGGAAGGGCGAGACCCTGGAGGAGTACTGGTGGTGCACCGAGCAGGCGCTGACCTGGCCGGACACCCCCACCGGCGGCCCGAACATGATCCTCGACGACGGCGGTGACGCCACCCTCCTCGTCCACAAGGGCGTCGAGTACGAGAAGGACGGCAAGGTCCCCGGCCTGGAGACCGCCGAGTCCGACGAGCACCGCGTCATCCTCCAGCTGCTGCACCGCACCCTGGGCGAGAACCCCCAGAAGTGGACCCAGCTGGCCTCCGAGATCCGCGGTGTCACCGAGGAGACCACCACCGGCGTCCACCGCCTGTACGAGATGCAGCGCGACGGCGTCCTCCTCTTCCCGGCGATCAACGTCAACGACGCCGTCACCAAGTCGAAGTTCGACAACAAGTACGGCTGCCGCCACTCCCTGGTCGACGGCATCAACCGCGCCACCGACGTCCTGATCGGCGGCAAGACCGCCGTCATCTGCGGCTACGGCGACGTGGGCAAGGGCTGCGCCGAGTCCCTGCGCGGCCAGGGCGCCCGCGTGATCATCACCGAGATCGACCCGATCTGCGCCCTCCAGGCGGCCATGGACGGCTACCAGGTCACCACCCTGGACGAGGTCGTCGAGACCGCCGACATCTTCATCACCACCACCGGCAACAAGGACATCATCCTCGCGTCGGACATGGCGAAGATGAAGCACCAGGCGATCGTCGGCAACATCGGCCACTTCGA
This sequence comes from Streptomyces sp. NPDC100445, assembly GCF_044759735.1. Taxonomy (NCBI): domain Bacteria; kingdom Bacillati; phylum Actinomycetota; class Actinomycetes; order Kitasatosporales; family Streptomycetaceae; genus Streptomyces; species Streptomyces sp. NPDC100445. Next base: position 476,126 of record NZ_JBIVZV010000005.1, read on the forward strand.
CAACGAGATCGACATGGCCGGCCTCGCCAAGATCCCCGGCATCGTCAAGGACGAGGTCAAGCCGCAGGTCCACACCTGGACGTTCCCCGAGGGCAAGAAGCTCATCGTGCTCTCCGAGGGCCGCCTGCTGAACCTGGGCAACGCCACCGGTCACCCGTCGTTCGTGATGTCCAACTCCTTCGCGGACCAGACCCTGGCCCAGATCGAGCTGTTCACCAAGCCCGACGAGTACCCGACCGGCGTCTACGTGCTGCCCAAGCACCTCGACGAGAAGGTCGCCCGCCTCCACCTGGACGCGCTCGGCGTCAAGCTCACCAAGCTCCGCCCGGAGCAGGCCGCGTACATCGGCGTCGACGTCGACGGCCCGTTCAAGTCGGACCACTACCGCTACTGAGCCGGTAGCCCGGCCCGGGAACGGTGCGCCGGCGCACCGACGCACCGTCCCCGGCAGCAGTTCCCGAGGCAGGCCCCCGCACCCCCGTGCCGGGGGCCTGCCCCTTTGCCCCGCCGCCACACGACCGGCCGGCCGGCCGTCGGCCCGTCAAGACCCAGGACCCCCATGCCCCGCGGCCGTTATTCGCTCCACGATCCGCACGATCACACCCCCTTCGCGGACGAACACTTCCAGTGCGCCCCCGGCCCGTCCGGCTGGCGCTACGTCTCCCGGCTGACGACCCCCGCCGGCGACCACCGCGGCTCGGTCGACCTCGCCCTGGACGACCTCGGCCGCCCCATCCGCATGGAACTCCACGCCGGTGGCTGGCAGGTGCGCGGCGCCGCCCTCGACGGCGTCACCTGGGTCCGGACCGACCCCACCGGCGCCGATGCCACCGAAGGCAATGTGCGCGCCCACGCCTTCACCGGCACGTCCCCCGCGTTCCTCGTGGCGACCGCCCGTCTGCTGCGCCTCACCCCCTCCTCCGCCGCGACCCGGGTCCGCCTCGTGGCCCTCACCGACCCGGTCCTCGCCCCCCGCACCGTGGACCAGTCCTGGGCCTTGGTGAACAGCGAAGCACACGCCACTGACAACGGCCCCCTGACCGTGGACGAATACCAGGTCACAGCCCTGGACACGGGCGAACGGCACACCGTGCACCTCGCCGGCGACGTCGTCCTGGCCGCGCCAGGTATCGAGCTGGAGGAGCTCGAGTCACCCCCGTCGGTCCTCCCCTGACCACGACACCGCGCCGTCGCCGGAAGCGGCCCCGTCCCGCGACGCCCTACGCCGGCGGCGCGAACCCGGTGGCCGGGCGCTCCGCGGGGCGTTCGGCCGTACGGTCGACCGGGCGGCCGGCCGCCGGTTCTTCCCGCACCGACGACGCCGGGACCGGCCGGACGGCCGGAACCTGACGCCGGGCCGGGAAACCCGGCTGTCCCACGGGCGGGGGGAACCCGCCGCCGAACGCCTTCCGGATCTCGCGGGACTGCCGCTCGTGCACCACGGCCGCCAGGAAGGCGGCCGGCGGGAGGTCCACCGGCACGGGAGCCCCCGTACGCGCCGCCAGGTCGGCCGCGAGCCGTTGCGCCATTCCCGTCGACACCGACGGATCCAGCTCCCGCATCCGCGTGAGGTACTGCCGAACGGCGAGCCACAGACCCTCCGGGACCGCCGACAGGTCCAGCCCCGCGAAACGCCCGGCGAGCCACGGAGGCGGAGGCGGCACGAACCCGGCCGGTCCGGCGGGTATCCGCTCGCGCACGACCAGCGTGCCCGCGAACACGTCCCCGAGCCGCCGTCCCCGCGCCGACACCAGCGAGGCGACGCAGGCCACTACCCCGAACGTCAGCAGGATCTCGACCGTCCCGACCGCGCCCCGCACCAGCGCGTGCCGGAAACGGACCGGCCCGCCGTCGTCCCGCACCACCCGGAGACCGAACGCCGCCTTCCCCAGCGAACGCCCGTGGCTGAGCGTCTCGACCGCTATCGGCCCGCCGACCAGCACCAGCAGGAACGCCGCGATCGACAGCGCCACCTGCGCCGCCCCGTCCATCGACGCGGTCGACAGCATCAGCGCCACGATCACGAGGAGATAGGCGAAGACGGCCACCACCAGATCGAGCAGCACGGCCAGCGCCCTGCTCGGCAGCCTCGCGGGCCGCAGCTCCAGCGCCACCGCCTCGCCCGTCACCAGCTCGCTCACGCCCGCCGCCTTCCCCGGTCCGTCCCCTGAGGCGCAAGTCTGCCAAGCTGTGGGCGCGTCGCGTCTCGGTACGACAGGCTGACAACAGCCACGAGCAGCCACGACGAGCCGTGGGCGATCAGCCGAGGAGCAGACAGACCCGATGGACCTGGACGTCTTCGTCTCCGCGCACCGAGCCGAATGGGACCGTCTCGACGCTCTCCTGCGCCGGCGCCGCCTCACCGGCGCCGAGGCGGACGAACTGGTCGCCCTCTACCAGCGCGCCGCCACCCACCTCTCCCTCATCCGGTCCAGCGCCCCGGACCCGCGACTGACGGGGCGGCTCAGCCGGCTCGTGGCACGCGCGCGCAGCACCGTCACCGGAACCCGGCGCGCCTCGTGGCGCGACGTCACGCGCTTCCTGGGCCGGAGTTTCCCGGCGGCCGTCTACCGGACCCGGCACTGGTGGGTGCCAACGGCGCTCGTCTCCACCGCCGTGGCCGTCCTCCTGGGCTGGTGGATCGGCACCCACCCCGAGGTGCAGTCCGCCGTCGCCGCCCCCGGCCGGCTGCGGGAGCTCACCCGCCCCGGCGGCCAGTACGAGACCTACTACTCCAGCCACCCCGCGACCGCGTTCGCCGCCCAGGTGTGGACCAACAACGCGCAGGCGGCCACCCTGTGCCTGGTCCTGGGCGTCTTCCTGGGCCTGCCGGTCCTCCTGATCCTCCTCGAGAACATGCTCAACCTGGGCGTCGGCTTCGGACTGATGTCCGCGGCCGGCCGCCTCGACACCTTCCTCGGCCTGGTCCTGCCGCACGGCCTGCTCGAACTGACCGCCGTGTTCGTCGCCGCCGGTACGGGTCTGCGTCTCGGCTGGACCGTCGTGGACCCCGGACCGCGCACCCGCCGCGCCGCCCTCGCCGAGGAGGGGCGGGCCGCCGTCGGCGTGGCGATCGGCCTGGCCCTGGTGCTGTTCGTCTCCGGCGCCGTCGAAGGCTTCGTCACCCCCTCCGGCCTGCCCACCTGGGCGCGCATCGGCATCGGCGTCGTGGTCGAGCTGGCGTTCCTGGCGTACGTCTACGTCCTGGGCGGCCGGGCGGCACGCGCGGGCGAGACGGGCGACCTCGAAGCGGCCGACCGCAGCGCCTCGGTGCCCACGGCCGCCTGATGTGCGTCCGGCCCGCCGGAGCTGCTAGTCTCCTCTTCGCCCCGCAAGAACCGTTGACACGGCGGGAGCGGGGAGGTAGATTCAAACAGTTGCCTAGAGCTGGACAGCGTCCGGCGGCAGCCGATAGAATCCACCAGCTTCTTCAAAAGCCGTGAACGGCATATCGAGAAGCATCCTCCGATTACTCGGAAATGAACGGCCGGTCAGACCGGCCAAGAACTTCTGATAAAGTCGGAACCGCCGGAAAGGGAAACGCGGAAGCGGGAACCTGGAAAGCACCGAGGAAATCGGATCGGAAAGATCTGATAGA